>NZ_JBCLVL010000004.1:0-445480 GCF_048537895.1 Gordonia sp. CPCC 206044 | reverse complement strand
TGTTCTGGCACCAGTTCTCGATACGCGGCCTCGCTGCGCTCGGACGCTACTCGATCAGCGGACTCAGGGACACCTCAGCGCGCTCGGACACTACTCGATCAACAGGCACGGCTTACTACCCCTGTGCACCAACAGGACTCACCATCCCGAACTTGTCGGAGGGTGCCTTTACAATGGCAATTAGGTGACGACTGTGGTGGTGAAAGATATTGCAGCACAGTCCGATAACTGTGGATGAATTCTTCCATGGGCACGTATGTTCGACTACAATCGAGTCATGCCGTTGGACACCCTGATACCCCTGCTGCGTGAGGTGACGATCGACGCCGATGCGACCGGTCGCCACGTCTTCGACACCACGAAGACATTGATGGACGTGCGTAACCTCGTCGACCACCAACTGGCCGTGCATGTGGCGGCGATGGACAGGTTGGGGGTGGCACAGCGTTCCGGCGGCCGCACGCGACGACTGCTGATCGAGATGGGGGCTGCTCCGGCGGTCGCCGACCGCTGGCTACGCATCGGGACGGCCCTGGACCGGCTGGAACGCGTCGCGGCCTACTCTGCGGACGGCGTGTTCTCCGGCGAACACGTCGACGCGGTGGTGCGCGGGATGGCCCACATCGATCAACGGGCGCCGGAACCGCTCTCGGCGGGGTCGGTGATCGAACACGAACTCGCCCTGATCGCCCAAGCCTTCTCCGGCGCCACCCCACGCGAGGTACTCGCGGTGGCGCGCTCGCGCGGCAATCAGATCGCCGACGACCAGGACGGGCTGCCGGCCGCCGAGGACCGGACGATCAACGAGGTCTCCACGACCGTGGCCGGTGATGGTCGGTTGGAGGTGTTCGCCAATCTCGACATCGTCACCGGCGAGAAGTTCGTGTCCGCCGTCGAATCCCTGTCCCGCAAACGGCCTGAACCCGACGGATCCGAGGACGCCCGGTCGGCCGGGCAGCGGCGTGCCGATGCATTGGAGATGATCCTGGATGCCGCGGCCAAAGCCACCAGAACAGGTGACGCCGACTTGGTGGTCGCCCCGAAAACGCAGGTGAGTGTGACCGTGCCCGCCGACCATCCGGATCGTGCGTCTCTGGAATGGTTGGGTCCGGTCTCGCAGACCACGGCACATTTGGTGGCGTGTGATTCCGCGGTCACCGTGTTCGAGGTCGACGAGCACGGCGCGCCCCTCGGCGTGAGCAACGCAGCGAGGTTGTTCACCGTCCAGCAGCGTAAAGCGTTGATCGTGCGTGACCAATGCTGCGTGAAGTGCGGCGCCGCCGCCGGATTCACCCAGTGTCACCACATCATCTACTGGTCACGCGGTGGTGCCACCGTCATCGACAACGGCTGCCTGTTGTGCACCGCCTGCCACGCCCAAATCCACGCATCAGACTGGGAGATCATCATGGGCGCCGACCGACATCCCTGGCTGATCCCACCCGCCGACGTCGACCCGACACGGACTCCATTGCCGGCCTACAACCGACGCACCATGACACTCGCAGCCTGACCACCCCAGTGAGCGCCCGCCTGCCCCGGTCTCTGCGGCCACCGCCCGCAGTGAAGGCACAGTCAGGAGGTTGATCTCGATACGCTCGCTCGCCTTGCGCCTCGCGCGCTACTCGATCGGCGGCGGGTGAGCATCCCGCGCGCGGATTCGATACCGAGCACATCCGCAGAGCCGAAACAGGCTGACCCACCACAACTCTCACCAACGCCTAGACCAACGACCCAGGACAGCCCCGGGACGTACACGACCCTTGAAAACTCCACGGTGTGAACAGGGAAACCCCGTTCGGGTGCTCGCCGACCAGTAGACACGGCGGGCACCCGAACGGCGGCCATATCGCGACGCCCGAAAACCACCTGCCGACAGGATGGGATGCTCACACGCTGGACGCGCAGTCCGAGAGCTCAGGCGAAGGCGCGTCCGACAACCCGTGAGTGGGTGTGTCCGGGGTGCACAGGGCTGCCCGAGAGCCCGACGGTCTACCGCTCGTCGAAACTCGTCTCCGTCGGTGCAGGCGGAAGTGTCACCACTGCACCGGCGTAACTGAGGCCCGCCCCGAAACCGAGTAGGAGCGCGGTCTGGCCGCCCTTGGCCTTACCGGTCGCGAGCATCTCCTCCATGGCGAGCGGAATCGATGCCGCCGATGTGTTACCGGTGTTCTCGATGTCGTTGGCCATCGGCACCTCCTCGGCGAGTCCGAGGTTCTTCTTCATCAGTTCGTTGATGCGGGCGTTCGCTTGGTGCGGCACGAACACCTCGATGTCCTCGATGCCGACCCCGGAGGTCTCCAGGACGCTGGTCAGGGCCTTGGGTAGGGTGATCGCCGCCCATCTGAACACTCGCGGACCCTGCATGGTGACGACCATGCGCCCGACCGGGTCGGTGGCCGGATCCCTGTGCTGGAACTCCTCGGCACGATCCATGTACTCCGGGATGTCCCAGTTCTGGCCGATCGCCTCGGCGTTCTCACCGTCGCTGCCCCAGACGGTGGGAGAGATGCCGTTGTCGGTGCTCGGCCCGACGACGACCGCGCCTGCACCGTCGCCGAAGATGAACGCGGTGTCGCGGTCGGTCGGTTCCATCACCACCGACATCGTCTCCACGCCGACGACGAGCACGTACTCCGCCGACCCGGCTCGCACCGTGTCGGCAGCGATCCCGAGTCCGTATCCGAAGCCACCGCAGCCCGCGGCGACGTCGTAGGCGGCGATTCCGTTGAGTCCGATGTCGTAGGCGACGATCGGGCCGCCATGCGGGATCTTGGTCTTCCAGCTGTTGGTCGCCAGGATCAGCGCGCCGATCTTCTCCCTGGGGACACCCGAGTTGCGGATCGCGCGCTCGGCGGCGACCGCGGCCATCGAACGCGCGGTCTCGTCGCCGCTGATCCAGCGGCGATTGCGGATGCCGCTCCGCTCGAAGATCCATTCGTCGGTGGAGTCGAGGACCTCGCAGACCTCGTCGTTGCTGACGAGACGTTGCGGTCGGTACGCACCGATGCCCAACATCGCAACATTCTGGTGCCCGGTCTTCGCCGCAATACCCACCGCAGTCTCCGTTCCTCGTTGATCGGACGGTGCGATTCTAGTCAGCTCTGACCCAAGCCCACGTGGCCCTTTGGTCCTTTGCTTCGCCTGCGCCCGCCGCGGTCGGTCACAGCGGCCAGAAGACCGGGATGATCCCGACTGCGACGACCAGCCACACCAGCATGACCACCGCACCGAGACGCCAGTAGTCGCCGAAACGGTAGCCGCCCGGGTTCATGACGATCATGTTGGCGGGTGTCGCGATCGGCGTGAGCAGTGCGGCGGCGCCGGCGGTACACACCAACATCAGCACCGGCCTCGCGTCCACCCCGACATCGGCGGCGGCCGCCAACGCGATGGGGATGACGATCAGGGTCGTCGCGGCGTTGCTGATGAACTGGCCCAATGCCGCCGTCAACGCGAACAGCACCACGAGCAACACGTACGGGCTGTGATCGGACACGGCATCGACGATGGGCCGGGCGATGTCCTCGGCGGCGCCGCTGCTCGTGATCGCCGACGACATCGGGATGAGCGCCGCGATGAGCACGATGGTCTCCCACGACACCGCGCGATAGGCCTGTTCGGTCGTCAGGACGCGGCTGCCCACCATCGCGACGGCGCCGAGTAGCGCGGCCACCACAGGAGGCACCAGCCCCGAGGCCAGCAAGACGATCATCGCGACCAGGATGATCCCGGCCCGCGGCGCGGTGCGATGCAGCGGCACGGTCTGCCTGCGCAGTTCCTCCGACGACGCGACCACCAGAACCTGCTGATCCTCCTCGAGTGCGTCGATCGCCTGCCATGGACCGTGCACCAGCATGGTGTCGCCCTCGACCAGGTCGACCATCCGTGGCCCGACGTCGGAGCTGCGTCGCCGCACGGACAGGACGAGCAATCCGGTGTCGGGCCGGATCATTCCGGGGAAGACCGGTTGACCGATCAGATCGGAGCGTGGCGGAACGACGATCTCGCTGATGCCGACGTCGCGGTCGACCAGCCGCCCGCGGGTGCCGCGCCGGCCGGCGACATCCTCCAGGGTGAGGTCATGGGTGCGGGCGAAATCGTCGACCGCGGAACCGGAGCCGGACACGACCATCACGTCACCCGCGGCGACGTCGTGGTCGTCGCCCAGCGGCGTACTCTCCCGCGCGCCCTGGACGGCGATCCCGACGATCTCGGTGCCGGCGAGCAACTGATGGGCAGTCTTGCCGACACATGCCGACTCGGGGTCGACGTGCAACCGGTAGATCCGGTCGTCGAGCCCGTAATGGTCGACGACCTGTCCCACGTAATTGCCGAAATCGACTGGAAGGTCGTCGGATTCCCGTGTCGGTAGCAAACGGTCGCCGAACAGTGCGATCGCGCCGTAGGTCAGTATCACCAGCGGGACACCGACCAACGCGAACTCGAAATACCCGAAGCCTGCGCCGGTCGCATCCCGGGCGGCGTCGTTGACGATGACGTTCACCGGGCTGCCGCTGAGGGCCAGTAACGAACCCGCACTACACGAGTAGGCGAGGGGGACCAGGATCTTCGACGGCCCGATGGATGCGTGCCGGGCGACCGCGACGGTGACCGGCACCAGGGCCGCTGCGGCGCCGTTGATCGTGATCAGTGCCGAGAGGATCGCGGCGAGCAGCGCGATGGCGCCCAGCACCCGGACCCGTGTGGTGCCTGCTGCTCGGGTCAGCAGCCTGCCCGCCCAGGCGGTGATGCCGGAGGCCTCGAGACCTTCACTGACGATGAACAGTGCCGCGATGAAGACGATGACGCTGTCGCCGAAGCCCGACGTCAAACCCTTCAGGTCGATCAGGTCGAAGAAGTAGAGCGCCAGGGCAGAGGCGACCGCGACGACCCCGACGGGGAGGCGGTTCCAGACGAACAGGGCGACGGTGACACCGAGGATGAGCAGGCTCAGCGCGGCATCCGTCACCGACTCATCGTTACACCACCGGTTGACGGTTCGCAGTCGATGAGGTGATCAGGACCAGGCGTGGACGACGTTCTGGGCTGCATCCAGGCCCTGGGCGACCAAGGTCTCCGTCGCTTCGATCCCGTTCTCGACGAGCAACTCCACATCGGCCCGTGCCGACGACGGGAAGGGTTTGAGGACGAAATCTGCCGGGTCCTGACGACCGGGCGGACGACCGATGCCGAGGCGGACGCGGAGGTAGTCACGCGATCCCATGGTCTGACTGATGGAGCGCAGCCCGTTGTGTCCGCCTTCGCCGCCGCCGCGTTTGAGGCGTACGACGCCGAAGTCGATGTCCAGCTCGTCGTGCAGCACGATCAGATCGTCGGGGCCGATCGAATAGAACTTGGCCAGCGGGCCGATCTGACGCCCGGTCACGTTCATGTACGTGCGTGAACGGGCGACGATCACCTGGTGGCCGGCGATGGTGATCGGGGCGGCCTCGGCCCCCGATTTCTTGTGCAGTTTCCACCGCTCGCCGGCCGAGGCGACGAGGCCATCGGCGACCATCGCGCCGATGTTGTGCCTCGTCTTCTCGTACTTCGGACCAGGATTACCCAGTCCGACAATCAGTTTCACCGTGTGGTGAGTGGTGCCGGATTATTCGGCCGACTCGGCCGGTGCCTCGGCAGCTTCGCCTTCGCTCTCTTCGCCCTCGGTGTCGAGGTCGCTGGAGGTCGGCGACTCGTTGATGGCGACGATGAGCAGGTCCGGGTCGCTGACGAGTTCGACGCCGGCCGGCAGATCCAGATCGGAGGCGTGGATGGCGGTGCCCGCCGCGACGCCTTCGACGCTCACCACGAGCTGCTCGGGGATCGACAGCGCGTCGGCCTCGATCTCCACGTAGCTGGCGTCCTGGACGACCAGGGTGCCGGCAGCGGCGTCGCCCTCGACGACGACGTAGACCTCGACGGTGACCTTCTCGCCGCGGCGGATCACGAGCAGGTCGACGTGCTCGATGTAGTTGCGGATCGGGTGGACGTCGATCTGCTTGGTCAGCGCGAGCTGGCTGGTGCCCTCGATGTCGAGATCGATGATGGCGTTGGTGCCGTTGGCGCGCAGGATCGCGGCGAGATCGCGGGCCGGGAGGTTGAGGTGCTGCGGGTCCGAGCCGTGACCGTAGAGGACGGCGGGGACCTGGCCCTCGCGGCGGGCACGACGAGCGGCGCCCTTGCCCTTCTCGGTGCGGGTCGTCACGGACAGCTTGGCGGCATCGGTGGCCATGTGTTCTTCTCCTCGTTCGGCGGTTCGCGGTGAACCGCGGCGGTCCTATTCGGTCGCGGCGGGCGGCATCGAACCGAACCGTCCGGGTGTGCAGAGCACCCACGGAGGAGGCACAGATGGTCGCGCCGATAACGGTGATCGCTCACCCTCGCCGAGACAGCCCGACCAGAATAGTCGATGTCCAGGGCCGATGTCACATCGGGACTGTGCCATGGCAAAGCGGCCAACGGTGTTCCCGTGACCCCGGGTGACAGGCATACTGGCGCCATGACCTCGCAGACCCCCATCGAGATCGTGACCGGCTTCCTCGACGACCTCGCGCGCGGCGACCTCGATCGCGCCCTCGAGGCCGTCGACGACCACATCGCCTACACCAACGTGTCGTTGCCGACCGTCAACGGGAAACACAAGGTGGCCAAGATCTTCGCCCCGATATCTCGCCCGTCGTTGGGCTTCAACTACCAGATGATCAACGTGGCCGCCGACGGTCCGGTCGTCATCACCGAACGGATCGACGAACTGCGGGTCGGTCGGCTGGTCGCCCAGTTCTGGGTGTGCGGTCGTTTCGAGGTCCGGGACGCCCGGATCACCGTGTGGCGTGACTACTTCGACTACTTCGACATGACCAAGGCGTTGCTCAGGGGAGTGGTCGGAGCCGTCATCCCCGCCGCGAGCAAACCGTTGCCCGCAAAACCGGCGATCGCGGGGTAGACGGCACCGACATCCCGGTGCGTCACGCGAGCTGCAGCTCCGGTGAGTACATCTCGATCCAGTGGTAGAGGTCGAGGACCCGGTCCATCTGCGAGCGCAGGTCACCGGGTACGTCGTGGGAGTCGGCCGCGACCATGGCCCGCACCGCGCCGTGATCGACCACGTCGAACACCTGATGGGTGCGCTCGGCGGCCACATCGGCCAGTTGGTACTGCAGGGCCTGCGTGTACTTGACGTCCTGGGTCGACGGGTATGGACTCTTGGTCCGGTTGACCACAGACCGCGGGAGCACGTGTTCGGTGGCGTGGCGCAGCAGACTTTTCTCCTGGCCGTCGAAGGTCTTCATGGCCCACGGCGTGTTGTACACGTATTCGACGAGCCGGTGATCGCAGAACGGCACACGGACCTCGAGGCCAACCGCCATCGAGGCGCGATCCTTGCGGTCGAGCAGCATCCGCACGAACCGGGTCAGATGGAGGTTGCAGATGACACGCATACGTCGCTCCTGTGCGGACTCGCCGGGGACGTCGGGAACCGCCGCGCGCGCCGACGCGTATTGATCGGCGATGTAGGTCTCGATGTCGAGGTCACTCTTGAGCTCCGGTGTCAGCATCGAGTAGCGCGATCGTGTCATGGTGTTGTCGAAGGCCAGCCACGGGAACGTCTCCGCCGAGGTGGCCTCCTCGTCGAAGAACCACCGGTAGCCGCCGAACACCTCGTCGGCGGACTCGCCGGACAGCGCCACCGTCGACTCGTCGCGAATCGCCTTGAACAACAAATAGAGTGATGCATCCATGTCGCCGAGTCCGGCCGGGATGTCGCGGGCTCGGATCACGGTCCGGCGAACATCCGGGTCGGTCAGGTCTGCGGGGTCGAGCACCACGTCGCGGTGCATCGAGCGCACATGCGCGGCGACGTCTCGGACATACGGTGAGTCGGGGGTGTCCCTCATCTCGTCGGGTTGGAAGTTCTCTTCTTGGGCGACGAAATCGACCGAATAGGTATGTACGCGTTGACCTTCCGCGCCGAGTCGGGCGGCGGCGAGGCCGGTGAGGGCGCTGGAGTCCAGTCCGCCAGAGAGCAGGACGCACCGCGGGACGTCGGCCACGAGCTGTCGGTCGACGGTGTCGGTGAGCAGCGAGCGCACGTGTGCGACGGTCGCGTCGGTGTCGTCGGGATGGGGGCGTTCGGGCAGCGACCAGTACGTCCGGGTCGACATCGTGTCGCGTGAGACCGTCATGACCGTCCCGGGTTCCACCTCGTGGATGTCCTCCCAGAGTGCCCAGCCCGGGGTCTTGGTCATCGCGAACAGCTCTCGGAGTCCGTCCTTGCCGACCCGGTGCGACACAAGGGGATTGGCGAGGATCGCCTTGGGTTCGGATCCGAACACCACGCCGTCTGCCGTCCGCGAGAAGTAGAACGGCTTGATGCCGAGCCGATCGCGGACCATGATCAGCTGCTCGCAGCGGCCGTCCCAGATCGCGAAGGCGTACATGCCGTTGAGGTGATCGACGACGTCGGTGCCCCACTCCAGATAGCCGTGCAACACGACCTCGGTGTCGCTGTCGGTGTCGAACTCGTGCCCTCGAGCGATCAGTTCCGTGCGGAGTTCGCCGAAGTTGTAGGTCTCACCGCTGTAGACGATCACGACATCGCCGGCGGCGGTGCCGACGACCATCGGTTGGCGGCCGAGTGGGAGATCGATGATCGCCAGCCGTCGGTGTCCCAGGCCGACGTGGCGGTCGAGGTAGACGCCCGCGTCGTCGGGACCCCGATCGCTCATCGTCGAGGTCATCTCTTCGAGGATTCGTCGCTTGTTCGCCAGGTTGTCGGCGTAATCGACCCAACCGGTGATTCCACACACGTTCGTACACCACCTTTTTTATTAGCATTGCTAAATATATTGGTGGTTCGGTCTAACACGGAACCGTCGTGCTGACGACCGGCGTTGCGAGGGTTGCCGGGGATGCCCGAATAATTGTCCGGTCAGAGAATCTCGTCGAGCCTGTCGATCGGGCGGGCCAGGCGAGTTCCCTTGTCGGTCACCACGAAAGGCCGCTCGACGAGAATAGGATTGGCCACCATCTCGGTGAGCAGTTCGTCGTCGGAGCGTGCGTCGAGATCGAGTTCTTTGTACAGGGCCTCACGTTTGCGGGCGGCCTCCCGGACGGTCAGCCCGGCATCGGAGATCATCGTCGTGAGCTGTTCGCGGGTGTACGGCTCGTTCACGTACTTCACGATGTCGGGTTCCACGCCGGCCTCACGGAGTTTGTCCAGGGCCTTGCGGGAGGTCGAGCACTTCGGATTGTGATAGATCGTCGCGTCCACGGAGGTCAGCCTACCGGTCTACGTGTTCGTCTCCGGTGATCTCCGGGCGACGTCGATTCCCGGGCATGATCTCCCGACGGCATGATCTCCCGACGGCATGATCGCCGGACGACGACGAGCTCCGGACAACGCAGCCGCGGGCCGTCCGTGCAGAACTGTGTGAAGCTTCACTCAGATCTGCCCAGACGGCCCGCGGCTGTGGGTCGTCGTCGGTGCGTCTACGCGCTGCCGTTGAAGAGACTCGTCACCGAGCCGTTCTCGAAGACCTCGCGGATCGTCTGTGCGAGCAGCGGTGCGATCGACAACACGGTGAGGTTTGCGAAGCGCTTCTCCTCGGGGATCGGCAGGGTGTCGGTCGCGATGACCTCCTTGGCGCCGCAGTTGGCGAGCCGTTCGGCAGCCGGATCGGAGAAGACGCCGTGGGTGGTTGCGATGATCACGTCACCGGCGCCGGCGTCGTTGAGGACCTTCACCGCACCGGCGATGGTGCCGCCGGTGTCGATCATGTCGTCGATCAGCACGCAGGTGCGGCCCTCGACGTCGCCGACCACACGGTTGGACTTCACCTGGTTGGGGACCAACGGGTCACGGGTCTTGTGGATGAAGGCCAGCGGTGCGCCGTTGAGGGAGTCGGCCCACTTCTCGGCGACGCGCACGCGGCCGGAGTCCGGCGACACGACGGTCACGTTGTCGGTGCCGTAGTTCTCCCGCACGTAGTCGGCGAGCTGACCCTGGGCGTGCATGTGGTCGACCGGACCGTCGAAGAAGCCCTGGATCTGATCGGTGTGCAGGTCGACCGTGATGATTCGGTCCGCGCCCGCCGCCTTCAACAGGTCGGCGATCAGGCGAGCCGAGATCGGCTCGCGCCCACGGTGTTTCTTGTCCTGCCGGGCGTACGGGTAGAAGGGGAGGATCACGCTGATGCGTTTGGCCGAGCCGCGCTTGAGAGCGTCGATCATGATGAGCGACTCCATGACCCACTGATTCATCGGGTAGGGGCAGCTCTGCAGGACGAAGGCGTCGGAACCACGTACCGACTCCTCGAACCGTACGAAGATCTCTCCGTTGGCGAAGTCGCGTGCAGTCTGGGGTGTCACCTTGATCCCGAGTTCATCGGCGACGGCTTGTGCGAGATCGGGGTGAGCGCGGCCAGAGAACAGCATCAAGTTCTTCTGGTTGTCCGTGGTCCAGGTCATGGAAACCTTCTACTAGATATGTACTGCGGTCAGACGGTGCGCTGTTACGTGCCGGGCCGGCTGTTGACCGAATCGGCCTGTTGGGCATCGAGCGCGGCGCGCGCCGACTCGGTGTCCGGGCGCTTGCGCACCACCCAGTTGTCGATATTTCGTTGTGGTCCCGACGACACCGCGAGCGCGCCGGGTGGGACGTCGTCCCGCAAAACCGTACCTGCTCCGGTGTACGCGCCGTCGCCGACCTGTACCGGTGCCACAAACATGTTGTCAGAACCGGTGCGGCAGTGGGACCCGATCACCGTACGGTGTTTGCTCACGCCGTCGTAATTGACGAAGACGCTCGACGCACCGATGTTGGTGCCGTCGCCGATCGTCGCGTCGCCGACGTAGGTGAGGTGCGGGACCTTGGAGCCGTCGCCGATCTCGGCGTTCTTGGTCTCCACGAAGGTGCCGATCTTGCCCTTGACGCCGAGACGCGTGCCCGGGCGCAGGTAGGCGAACGGCCCGACGTTGGCGCCCTCGCCGATCTCGGCCTCGCTGCCATGGGTGCGGATCACGGCCGCCCCGGCCCCGACGGTGACGTCGCGCAGCGTGGTGTCGGGTCCGACGGTCGCGTCGTCGGCGATGGCGGTGCCGCCCTGCAGCTGGGTGCCGGGTTCGATGCGGACATCCTGGCCGATGGTGACGTCGACGTCGATCCAGGTGCTGGCGGGGTCCACCACGGTCACCCCGGCCAACTGATGGCGACGCACGACACGGCGATTGAGTTCGGTCGCGAGGTCGGACAACTGGGCGCGGTCGTTGCAGCCGGCGACGAGATAGGGGTCGTCGACGGTGTACGCGCGAACCGTCGCGCCTGCCGTGCGGGCGATCTCAACCACGTCGGTGAGGTAGTACTCGCCCTGCGTGTTGTCGGTGGACAGTTGGGTCAGCGCGGTACGCAGCAGTGCCGCGTCGAAGGCATAGACGCCCGCATTGACCTCGGTGATGGCGAGTTGTTCGTCCGTGGCGTCACGATGCTCGACGATCGCGAGGACATCGGCGCCGTCGTCGGTGCGCAGGATGCGTCCGTAGCCGGCCGGGTCAGGGGCGATGAAGCCGGTGACGGTCACCCCCGCGCCGGTGTCAGCTTCATGATGGGCGACCAGTGCCTCGAGTGTCGGGCCGTCGAGGAGCGGCACATCGCCCGGCGTGACGACGACGGTCCCGGTGAAGTCGGCGGGCAACGCGGCCAGACCGGCGAGAACCGCGTGCCCGGTACCGAGCTGCTCGGTCTGTTGGGCGACGGTGATCTCGCGGCCGATGCTCGTGCCGATGGCGTCGATCGCCGACTCGATGCGTGCACGTTCGTGACCGACCACGGCGATCACATGGTCGGGTTTCAGCGCGGCGGCACCGCGCAACGCATGCCAGATCATCGGGTGGCCACCGAGGGTGTGCAGGATCTTCGGCGTTTTGGACTTCATCCGAGTCCCTGCGCCGGCGGCCAGGACGATCACGGCGGTGGTCGGTGAGGACGGCATGTCAACCTCCGCTGTCGGGATTCGAGGTCGTGGGCGAGGCGATGGCGATGCCGCGACCGCGGACGCGCCCGATGTTACGCACCGGCCTTCACCGACTGTGCCCTCACCCGCCGGTGACACGCCTGATAGAACACTTGTGGGCGGGATGCCTATCACAGACCACATGGAGGTACATCCAAGATGAGCACACAGAAAGTCGCGATCGTCACGGGCGCAGCGCGCGGTATCGGCGCGGCGGTCGCCAAGCGGCTGGCGTCCGACGGTCTGGCCGTGGCCGTGCTGGACCTGAACGCCGATTCGTGCGCCGACACCGTCAAGGCGATCACCGACGCGGGCGGCAAGGCCGTGGCCGTCGGTGCGGACGTGTCGAACGAGGAGTCGGTGGCGACTGCGGTGACCAAGGTCGCCGAGGAGCTCGGCCCGCCGACCGTCGTCGTCAACAACGCCGGCATCACCCGTGACAATCTGCTGTTCAAGATGTCCGTCGCCGACTGGGACGCCGTCATGGGCGTGCACCTGCGTGGCGCCTTCCTGGTCACCCGCGCCGCACAGAAGTACATGGTCGACGCCGGCTGGGGCCGCGTCGTCAACCTGTCGAGCACGTCTGCCCTGGGCAACCGCGGCCAGGTCAACTACTCGGCCGCCAAGGCAGGTATGCAGGGCTTCACCAAGACCCTCGCGATCGAGCTGGGCAAGTTCGGCGTCACCGCCAACGCGATCGCTCCGGGCTTCATCGAGACCGAGATGACCGCCGCCACCGCCGAGCGAGTGGGCGTGCCCTTCGAGGACTTCAAGGCCGCTGCCGCCAAGGAGATCCCGGTCAACCGTGTCGGTGCCCCCGAGGACATCGCGCACACCGCGTCGTTCTTCATCAGCGAGGGCGCGGGCTTCGTCTCCGGCCAGGTCGTCTACGTCGCCGGCGGTCCCAAGGACTGATCCGTCTTCCCGCTCACTGATCTCGTTCCCGCTCACTCGGTTGAGTGAGCGGGAACGAAACAGGGGAGCGGGAACGCGCGTCGATCAGCCGCAGCAGGGCTGTGGCACAATCGTCTGCGCAGTGATCCCCCATGGTGTAATCGGCAACACTTCTGATTTTGGTTCAGGCATTCCAGGTTCGAGTCCTGGTGGGGGAGCAACAACGCCGATCGATCCCGGTGCGTACCCGTCGGGTCAACGACGCCGGGCCGCCAGAACCTTGTGGGTGACGTCGTCGGGATAGATGTTGCGCCGCGGCGTCACGAGGTCGCGGGCGCGCAGTCGACCGGCGAACCCGGCCAGTGCGCGGCGGTCGGATGCGGTGACCTCGATGCCGAGATGTTGTGCGGCAACAGGATGTTGGATCGCGCGGATCGCGGCGGTGGGCAGTTTCTTGAAGTACCAGTGGTCGGGTCGCAGGAGTTGATCGCGATACCAGTCGAGGCCGGGATCGGGATCGAGTTCGGTGGCCAGGGCGTGGTCGAAGTAGTCGTGGAAATCGGCCAGGGACGTGGGCATCTCGCGCGCGGAGATGCCGTAACGCCGATACCACTCACAGGTCTCGCCGTAGAGCCGGGCGCGATCGGCGTCGTCGATCCCGCCGAAGAAGGCGTCGACGCATGCGAACAGCGCGTCGACGTAGGTGGCGTGTTCGAAGAAGAAGACCGACGGATTCAGCGCGTGGTAGCGAGCTCCGTCGGGTCGGCTGCCGTGGAACTCCTCGTGGCTGTAGCGGATCAGCCGCACATCGTCGAAGCCGTCGTCGTATGCGGAATGGATGATGCAGGGCGCGGTCCGTTGCTTGTGGACGAACACCCGCCGCGGCACGATCGAGAACGAATGCGTTGCCGTCGCGATCGACGGATGCAGCATCTGCAGGGACACCGCACGGCACATCGACATGACGAAGCGCCGGTCGCCGACGAAACGCCACAGCAACGATGTCTCGTCCAGCGTGACGGTGTCGTCGGTCTGTCGACGTGGGCGGGTTGTGCTCATCGAATGGATCTCCCGGCAACGGCATTTCTGACAACAGTTGTGATCAGATTACCGTGATGTCGGGGCATCGGCCAGGGTCCTTGGTCCTGGCGTCAGTTGCCCGCACCCGCGACGGCCTCCCATGTGGCGCGCTCTACGTCGGGGCCGAGCAGGCCGGTCTGGGTGACGATGATCTCGGTCGCGCCGGCGTTCCGGTAGTCACGCAGTCCCGCTCGGACGGCGTCAGCTGAGCCGATCAGTCCGACCTCGGCCGCGGTCGACTGTCCGCCGAGTTCGATCACCCGCCGGTACGACGGGATGGTGTCGTACAGAGCGGTCGCCGATGCCAATTCGGCGCGGCCCGCGTCCGGGTTGTCGGTGACGAGCGTTGGCACCAGTGCCACCACTCGCGGTGCCGGCCGTCCGGCCTCGTCGGCGGCGGCATGCAAGGCCGGCACGATGTCCCGTTCCAGCACAGTCGGATTCGCGAGGAACGGGAGGATGCCGTCGGCGAGCCGTCCCGCAACCGACAGGGCTCGGGGCCCCAGTGCGGCGACCAGGATCGGTGGCACCGTGTCGGCGCCGGGCAGGCGGGTCGGCAGGGTCGTCGAGGCGGTGATCTCGGTTCCGTGGAAGTCGACAGATCCGGTCGACAGCACCGTGCGCGCCACCGTCAGGAACTCTTCGAGGCGTTGGGCCGGGCGGCGGAACTCGATGCCGAACGCACTCTCGGTGAGTATCCGTGTCCCGAGGGCCAATCCCAGTTCGAATCGCCCGTGGGTGGCCGCCTGCGCCGTCTGGGCCTGTGCGGCAACGATCAGTGGATGACGTCCGAAGATCGGCACGGCCGAGGTGCCCACGGACACCTCGGGCACTTCTCGGCCGATGATCCCGGCCAGTGCGATCGCGTCGTAGTCGTATCGCTGTCCCAGCCATACGGCACCGATGCCCGCGTCCGCGGCGGTGCGGGCCTGTGCGATCACGGTGTCCACTGAATTTCCGGTGCCCTCGACCGTGAGGGCGGTGCCGATCGTCATGACGGTCACAACGACGTCGGACGCGCCCTCCTTCCCCTGATCGAGTTTTACGCGCGATGAACTTGATGTGGTGTCGTCGGGGGTAACTCAGACCAGTGGCGACGTCGGTGGGAGTTCGAGTGCGACGCGGCCGACCTGTTCGCGGGTCACCTCCCAGTCCCAGAACGCATGTGTCGCGAGCATGTTGATGTCGCGGAAGAACCGTTGCAGCGGGACGTCGTGGGAGAAGCTCGACGACCCGGCACTGTGCGCCATCTCGTTGACCGAGGTGCGGCAGTGTTCGACGATGGCCGCTGCGCTGCCCTTGAGGCGCGCGCGGTCGGCCACCGAGAACCGCTCTCCGAATAGTTGTTCGGTCTGCCGGATCTGATCGACGACGAGGCGTTCGGCCATGTGCGCGTTGATCTTCGACTGTCCGAGCATGATGTGGGCGTACTTGTTGTCCTTCATCACCGTTGCGCCGTGTGTCCCGACCCGGCGGTGGGTGATCTGCTCGAACGAGTTCGCTGCGCCCCGTAGCGCGCCGGAGAACACCGGCATCGCCTGTGCGTAGAGGAAGGGCAGCAGCGGGGCATGGTAGATCGGGTTGTCGAAGAGTCTGGTGCCCTCGCTGTCACCGGTGGCGACGTCGCGCTGGGACACGACGCGATGGTCGGGGACGAAGACGTTGTCGAGGACGATGTCGTTGCTGCCGGTCGCGGCCATGCCTGCCATGTGCCAGACGTCGTCGACGCGGACGTCGGCGACCGGCATCGCGAACGAGTACATCTGCTTGTCGGAGCCGATCCCGGAGATGATCACCCAGTCGGCGTGCATGATCCCGGTGCCCCAGGGGACCTTTCCGGTGACCAGCCATCCGCCGTCGGCTCGCTCGGCCCGGGTCGTCGGCGAGGTGGTTGCCGGGGCCAGGACGAACGGGCGGTCGGCGAAGAACTCGTTCTGTGCCTGTTCGGAGAATCGGGTCGCGAAGACCCCCGAGTGTCCGATGTAGAACGCGAACACCCAGCCGGTGGACATGCATGCGGCACTGACGATCTCGACGACGGCCCGATGTGTGTCGAGGCTCAGTTCGTGGCCGCCCCAGCGTTTGGGGGTGAGGATCTGCATCAGGTCGGCGTCGATGAGCTCGGCGATGGTGTCGTCGTGCGGTCGGCGCATCGCTTCGGCTTCGCGGGCGCGGGCGGCAATGTTCGGCGCCAGGGCGCGAGCGCGTTCGACGGCTTCGTCGTGGGTCAAGGACATCTTCCACACCTCTCGTCGGTCCGCGCAGCGGGCTGCCGGCGCGGAACTCGACCTCGAGTCTGACAAGTGTCAGAAAAAATGACAAGTGTCAGATCCGTGGAATCGTCACGACCCGGTGACCACGAACAGCCCGTCGATCACGAGTTCGGCGATCTGGTCGGCGTAACGGTCGAGGTCGTCGATGTCCGTCGGGGTGTGGCGGCCGAGTCGTGCGGCCAACGGGGCGTGTGTCATCGCCATCGTCGGGCCGATGATCGTGAAGAAGAGCAGGTGTCGCGGGACGTCGAGGATTCGCCCGGCCGCGGTGAGGCGGTCGATCGGCTCCCAGATGTGCACGAACGACGGCTCGATGTACTTGTCGTACAGGTAGGTCAGCCGGTCCGAATCGCGAGCCGCTTCGTCGGCGAGGAGGCGGTGGAGGTCGGGATGGCGTGCGGCATTGCGGTAGAAACCGCGGATCGTCTTCTTCACGAACTCGTCGTCGGGGAGGCGTGCGTCGGGCGTCGACATCACCTCGGCCTCCGCGCAGGCGAAATCGACGACGGCGAACCAGAATGCCGACTTGGAACCGAAGCGATCACCGACGAAGTTGCGGCTGACCCCGATCCGGGCGGCGAGCTCGCGAACGGTGGTGTGGTCGTATCCCAACTCCGAGAACGCGGTCAGTCCGCGGCGCAGGATCTCCTGGTCGGACCTGCCACGGTCGCCGGTCGGTACTGGCTTCGTCACGACGCCACCGTAGCCGCCGGTGTGCCACAGCGGGGTCGAGGTCGACGCGAACGGTCACCGGGTCGACGCCGAGTGCGCGGACGTACATCGCGTTGAGCCATCGCAGTGGGTGCAGTCCGCAGAACATCCGTTGTCGCAGGAACGGATCATCGTCGACCATTACGTGAGCCGATCCGTCCACCCATGCGAATCGCAGCCCGAGCCGCAGACGTACCCGTACGCGCGGATCCGACCGGATGTTGGCCACATACCCGGCGCGCATGCCGTGCTCGGCCACGATCCACAGGGTGTGGCCGCAGCGCCCGTTGCCGACCGGTACCACCCGTCGTAGACCGGAACGGCGGCCGGTCGTCTCCAGCAGGGCCCAGCCGAACGGAACGACGCCGACGCGAAACATGAGGCGCACCAAGGGGTTCACCAGCCAACGCTGCATGCAGGCCACCGCTGTCCGTTTGCCGTGAGGTGAGAAGACTGTCAGCGCAACGTTGCCTGCCATGACCGCGGTGACGATCACGGGTTGCACGGGCCGGTCGGACGTGGTCGGGTCCGCGGCCCACATGAGCCAGCTCAGTCCGGCAACCGCTGCGGCACCGGAGCCGACGAAGGACACGCGACGCTCCATACGTTTGTATGGTTCCATACGCATGTATGGTTGTCGAGTGTCTCGACGAATCCATCCGGACCCGCTCACCTCCGATGAACTCGGTCTCGCCGTGCTGGCCGTGGCCGCCGACCACGGACTGGCGGCCGCGACCATCCGGGAGGTGGCTGCGCGGGTGGGCGTGTCAATCGGGGCGGTCCAGCATCACTTCCCGACGAAGGCCTCGCTGCAGATCCACGCGTTCGTCGCGCTGGTCGACCGAGTGTCGGCACGGGTCGATCGTGCTGTCCGCGATTCGGCACACCCGATCGAGGACGCCCTCGCCGAATTGGTGCCCCTCGACGAGGAACGCCGTGCCGAAGCCCGGGTGATGATCGAGTTCGCCGCGCTCGCGGTCCGCACGCCGGCGCTTGCCGAGGTGCAGGAGCGCACGCTACGCCGGATCCGCGACGGCCTCGCGAACGCCCTGGAGCGTCGAGGCGTGTCGCAGCCTGGTCTGCGGGCGGCAGCGTTGATCGCCGTCGTCGACGGACTCGCGCTGCACATGGCGAGTACCGGTGGTGGCTACCCCGACGAGGATCTCGGCGCGGTCCTCCACGATCAGCTGAGCCTGGTCCTCGGCGAGCGTGCCGCCGGCTGACGAGCTACTCGACGAGCCCTTCGCTCTTCAGCCAGTCGAAGGCGACGTCGGAGGGATCTTCACCGTCGATGTCGATGCGTCCGTTGAGTTCCTGCATCACGTCGTCGGTCAAGCGCTGCGACAGCGTCTCCATCAACGGCTGGATCTCCGGGTGGCTGTCGAGCGTCTCCTTGCGGACCACCACGGTGCCGCTGTACGGCAGGAAGTACTTCTTGTCGTCCTCGAGGACGACAAGGTCGAGGTTCTTGATCCGGCCATCGGTGGTGTAGACCATGCCGAAGTTGCACGGTGAGCCTTTGGCGGTCGCCGTGTACACCACGCCGGAATCCATCTGCGTCACGTTCCCCGCCGGTACGCCATTGGGTGTGTTGTAGGGCATCCCATAGGTTTTCAGCATCGGCAACAGCCCGTCCGGCCGGCTGAAGAACTCGTCGTTGACGCAGAAGGTGCGCTCGTTGACGGGCAGCCGGGCGATGTCGGACATCGTCTTGATGTTCAGGCGTTTCGCCGTCGGGGTCGACATCGCGAAAGCGTAGGTGTCGTTGAAATTGGCGGGTGGCAACCAGACGAGGTTGTTCTCGCTCAACTCGACGTCGTGGACCCGCTGCCAGAGCTCTTGCGGATCCGCGATCACGTCGGTCTCGTGGTGGTAGGTCACCCATGCGGTACCGGTGTACTCCCACAACAGATCCGCGTCACCGTTGAGCTGAGCCTGCCGCGACGACGCCGATCCCGGCGCGTTGGTCATGTCGGTGACGTCGGCACCGGCCGCCGCGAGGTACGTGGCGGCGAGCTTGCCGAGCAGGATGCTCTCGGTGAAGTTCTTCGACGTGACCGAGATCTGCGCACCGTCCAACGGCTTCTCGCCATCGGGCAGCGACGCGCTGTGGAAGGTGCCCGACGAACTGACCAGTCCGCAACCGGCGAGTGCGATGATCGCGACGACGAGCGTGAGGATCGGCCGGGCGCGCCTCATGACAGTCCCCTCGGGGTCGCGAACAATTCCACGAGTCGGCCGAGCCAGTCGATGATGAGCGCGAGCAGACCGACCAGGATCGCCCCGGACACGAGCAGTTTCGGCAGGAACAGGGTCACCCCCGTGGTGATCAGGGTGCCGAGGCTGGTGGCGCCGATGAAGGTGCTCAGGGTGGCGGTGCCGACCAGGATGACCAGGGCGGTCCGGACGCCGTTGAGGATCACCGGAACGGCCAGCGGGAGTTCCACCTGCACCAGGGTGCGCACGGCGGAGTACCCGATCCCACGGGACGCCTCGACGGTCCGCTGATCGACCTGGCGGAGTCCGACGATGGTGTTCTGCAGGATCGGGAGTACCGCGTACACGACCAGACCGATGACGGCGGTCTTGAATCCGGTACCCAGCCAGAAGGTGAACAGGACCAGCAGGCCGACCGCCGGCGCGGCCTGGCCGACGTTGGCGATGTTCACGGCTATCGGGTTGAGCCAGCGCATCGACGGACGGGTCAGCAAGATACCCAGCGGGATCGCGATGACCACCACGATCACCGTGGAGACCAACGTCAGTTTGATGTGGTCGATGATGGTGGTCTGCAGCGTGCTCCAGGACAGCGATGCCTGCTCGGTCTCGGTGAAGGTCGTCGACTGGTACCAGACGATGTACCCGACGAGGAGCACCACGATGATGAGTGGCTCGAACCACACATCCATCGGTAACCGTCGCAGACGCTTCATGAGCGCTCGTCGGTCTCGTCGGCCGGGTCGGCGGTGTGCTCGGTGTCGTCGACCTCGTCGGTGGCCACGACGATCGCCGGGGTCTGGTCGGTGGCGGTGCCCTCCGTGTGCTCGACGTAGGAGGTCTCCTCGTCGTCGCGCGCCTCGGCCAGCTGGTTGCGGATGATCTCCATGACCGTGTCGATCGACAGCGACCCGACCACGACGCCGCGACCGTCGGTGACCAGGACGCCGCCCTGGCTGGCGGCCAGCATCGTGTCGAGGGCATCGTTGAGCGTCGACGAGCGGGCCACCACGGGCAGTCGGGGCTCGATGTAGTCGGAGATCTGTGGTTTGGCGGCGACCTCGTCGAGTGTCGGCCACGCCCGCGGGTGACCCACGTTGTCGACGACCACCACCCAGCCGTTGCCTGCCTGATGGGCCCGTGCGAGCACTGCCTGGGATGATTCCCCGACACGCGCGGTGGTCACCTGTTCGTGCTTGACGTCGCGTACCCGGGAGAACGTCAGATGGGCAAGTGTCGCACCGGATCCGATGAACTTCTCGACGAACGGGGTGGCGGGGTTGGCGAGGATCTCTTCCGGTGCGGCGTACTGCTCGATGTGGCCGCCCTCGGAGAGGATCAGCACCTTGTCACCGAGTTTGGTCGCCTCTTCGAAGTCGTGCGTGACCACGACGATGGTCTTGCCGAGCTCGTGCTGGATACCGATGAGGCTGTCCTGCAAGCGAACCCGCGTGATCGGGTCCACCGCACCGAAGGGTTCGTCCATCAACAGGATGGGCGGATCCGCGGCGAGGGCCCGTGCGACACCGACACGCTGCTGCTGGCCGCCGGACATGTCCTTGGGTAACCGGTGGGCGAACTCGTCGGCGTCGAGCCCCACGAGATCGAGCAGATACTCGGTACGTTCGGCGATGCGCTTCTTGTCCCATCCGAGTACGCGGGGGATCGCACCGATGTTCTTGGTCACCGACCAGTGCGGGAAGAGGCCTCCGGACTGGATGACGTAGCCCACCGACTGCCGGAGCTTGTCGGGGTTGGCATGGGTGACGTCGCGGCCGTCGATGAGGATGCGGCCCTCGGTCGGCTCGATGAGGCGGTTGATCATCTTCAAGGTCGTCGTCTTGCCGCATCCCGACGGTCCGACGAAGGCCACGATGTGGCCTGCCTCGATCTCCAGGTCGAGACGCTCCACCGCCGGTTTGTCTTGTCCCCGGTAACGTTTCATCACACCGTCGAGCTGGATGGGCACCCCGGTGACGGTGCGCTCCGAGGTCGCGGAATCGGATGCGGAGTGGGTCATTGGAGTCCTTTGGAGATCGTGGCGCGCCCGAGCAGGACGAGGAGTCCGTCGAACACCAAGGCGATGATGACGATGAGAATGGTTCCGGTGAGGGCCATTTCGAGGGCGTTGGCACCGCCGAGCCTCGACAGACCGCTGAAGATGAGCGACCCGAGGCCCGGCCCGAGCACGTAGGCGACGATCGCGGCGACGCCGATGATCATCTGGGTGGACACCCGGATCCCGGTCAGGATCACCGGCCACGCGATGGGCAGTTCCACCGACACCAGGATTCGCCACCGCGGCAGGCCGATTCCGCGGGCCGCCTCGACGACCGCGGGAGGCACCGAACGCAAACCGACGATCGCGTTGCCGATCACCGGCATCGTCGCGAAGAAGGCCAACATGACGAACGACGGCACCACACCGAGGCCGAACGGCACGATCAACAGGGCCAGCAGGGCCAGTGACGGGATGGTGAGTGCGACACGGCTGCTGGTCAATGTCAGGGCCGAGAAGAACGGGAGCCGATAGACGATGACCGCGACGACGACGGCGATGATCGTGCCGACGAGGACGGTCTGAAAGGCCAGAGATGCGTGTTGATAGGTGAGAAAGGTCAGCGTGCTCGCCTGATCCTGTACGTAGTCCCACAACTGCAATGGGAATCCCCTCGTCGTCACGCCCGACCGTGTCCAGCATCGTCAACCGGCGACCGGAATCACGAGCTGAACCATCGGTCAGACTATCGGCGTAGGCGAGATCGCATGCGGCAATGGACTCGTCAGGTCGTCGAGATCGGCGTTGCCGAGGCTGCGCAGCCCGCGGAATATTCAGCTGACCAGGGCAGATGTCGAATCCGTAACGATTGTCGGGTGTGTCTGGCGTTTCGGCCGTCCTGCGTCAAACCTTTTCGTCGAAACACTTTTCCAGCACGCGGCTCCGGATGCGCCACCCATCGTCGGTGTGTACCCAGGTGTCGACGTACCAGATCCCGATCAGGAACGTCGAATGATCGGGCGTCTGCATCGGATTCAGGCACAGACTCCGGGTTGTGGCCGTGTCACCGTCGACACGGATGTCGTGGTTGCCCAGGAGATGGCAGTAGGCAGAGAACGCAGGCAACACCTCTGCGAGCCATCGCTTCACCTCGGTGAGATCGCCGACGATCCCGCCCATCACGCTGTAATCGACGACGGCATCCGTGGTGAACACGGCATCCAGGTCGTCGAAACGTCCGGAGTCCACGGCGGTCGAGTAATCGGTGAGTGTTTGTTGGATCTCCAGTCGCGCCGAGATCTCTTCGATCGTCATCATGCTTACTGATTACCGCACCCGGCGTCACGTCGTTAGTGTTGTGGGCGTGGCAGTGAGCCGGCCGAGCGACAAGTCCGAAGAGGTGCAGCGCGCACCTCGGGCCCGGATGACCGGTGCCCAGCGTCGATTGCAGCTGATCGAGGTCGCCCGCGGATTGTTCGCCGAACGCGGATTCGAGGGCACATCCATCGAGGAGATCGCCCAGCGCGCCGGGGTCTCCAAGCCGATCGTCTACGAGCACTTCGGCGGCAAAGAGGGTCTCTACGCCGTCGTGGTGGACCGCGAGATGGAGACACTGCTGGAAATGGTCACGTCGTCGCTCACCAAGAACCGGTCGCTGTACCGGATTCAGCAGGTGGCGTTGGCGCTGCTGACCTACATGGAGGAGCGCACCGACGGATTCCGCATCCTGGTGCGCGGCGATCGCACCAGCACCAGCGAGACCGCCACCTACTCGAGTCTGCTGAACGACGCCATCAGTCAGGTCGAGCACATCCTGGCGGGCGATTTCGAACGTCGCGGATTCGATCCCGCGCTGGCTCCGCTCTATGCGCAAGCTCTCGTCGGGATGGTGTCGGTGACCGCACAGTGGTGGCTCGACGTACGGGAGCCCTCGAAAGAAGTGGTCGCTGCCCACCTCGTGAATCTGTGCTGGAACGGGCTCACCCGTCTCGATCCGCACCCGGTACTCGTCGGCCCCGACTACGTCGAACCGGTCGGGCGAACCAGCGCCGAATCCGATTGATCCACTGCACCAACTGATCTCGCGTGAGAGGCGCAGACGCGAGTTGGTCTCTACGGGATCACGAGAGCACCAGGCTGCGTTTGGCGAGTCCCATCCAGAAGCCGTCGATGACCTGATCGGGGATCTGCTCGGGATCGTCGCTCGCGCCCAGGGCAACGAACAGTGGCGAGAAATGCTCGATCGTCGGATGCGCGTACGGCATACCCGGTGCACGGCGTCGGAAGTCGATCAGGGACTCGACATCGCCTGCGGCGAATCGTTCGTGTGCCCACGCATCGAACTCCACCGACCAACCGGGCGGCGCCGCCTCCGGGCGGGGATCGGTCAGGTAGGGAAGTCCGTGGGTGGTGAAGCCCGAGCCGATGATCAGCACCCCCTCGTCGCGCAGTGGGGCCAGCCGCCGGCCCAGGGTCAGCAGCGATTCGGGGTCCAGCGTCGGCAGTGAGATCTGCAGGACCGGGATGTCGGCGTCCGGGTACATCACCGTGAGCGGGACGTATGCACCATGGTCGAGTCGGCGATGCCGATCGTGTGCCACCGGTTCGCCGTCGGGCATCAGCGCGGCGATGCGGTCCGCCAGATCGGGTGCGCCGGGTGACCAGTAGGTGGTCTCGTAGAAACGGTCCGGGAAGCCCCAGAAGTCGTAGGTCAGGCCGACGGTCGGGTCTGTCGAGCCGATCGTCAGCGGGGCGGCCTCCCAGTGCGCAGACACCATCAGGATGGCCGTCGGCCTGTCCAGACGGGCCGAGAGGTCCGTCAATTCGTGGACCCAGCGCTCACTGTCGACCAGGGGCGGTGCGCCATGGCTGAGGAACAGGGCGGGTTGACGGCCGTCGGCCGCGGGCATGCTCATGTCACCATCAACCGGACCGTGGTCCGGATGATTCCGGGGCGGCACCGATCGTCCCGCCACCGGTTGCGTTGCGGCATCATCGACACCATGGCCACCATCCGTCCCGCGACTGTCGCCGACTGCAGTGCCATCGCCGACATCTATCGACACTACGTCGAGCACACGGTCGCCACCTTCGATTACGTGGCACCGACGACGCAGACGTGGGAGGAGAAGCTCGCCGCCATCCATGCGGCCGAGCGGCCCTTCCTGGTCGCCGAACTCGCCGACGACGTGGTCGGTTTCGCCTACCTCGGAGCATTCCGGGGCAAACAGGCCTACGCGTGGACGGCCGAGGACACCATCTACCTCCATCCCGCCGCCGGAGGCCAGGGGATCGGTTCGGCGTTGATGGTGGCGTTGCTCGAGGCCGCAGATCCGGCCAACGTGCGCCAGATCGTCGCCGTGATCGCGGATCCGGGCGGTGCCGCGTCCATCGCGCTGCACGCCAAACACGGTTTCACCGAGGTCGGGCGGACCCCGGGGGTCGGATACAAGTTCGACCGCTGGATCGATTGCGTCTACATGCAGCGACCGACGGTCTGAAGTGTCGTCGCACCCGCCTACAATCTCTTGAGTGTCATCTCCCTCCGCCCTGCATGGGCTCGCAGCTGTCACATGTGCGGACAAGTCCATCGCAGACCTGGTCGGTCGGCGGGGGCAGGACCGTCTCGACATCACCGCCCCCGACGCCGCCCGGCCGTTCGTGGTCACGAGTCTCGCCGCAACCGGCGATGCACCGTTGCTGGTGGTCTCCGCGAACGGACGTGAAGCAGACGACCTGACCACCGAACTCACCGAACTCCTCGACGACCCGACGGCCGTTGCGCAGTTCCCGTCGTGGGAAACCCTGCCGCATGAGCGCCTGTCGCCGAGCGCCGACACGGTGGGGCAGCGGTTGGCCGTGCTGCACCGCCTCGCCCACCCCGAGGAGGGGTCGCCGCTTCGGGTCGTGGTCACCACGGTGCGGTCGCTGGTACAGCCGATGGCCCCCGGACTGGGTGATGTACGCACCATCGTGCTGCGCGAGGGCATCGAGGTCGACTTCGACGGTCTGCTCGCCGACCTGGTCGACATGGCCTACGAGCGCGTGGACATGGTCGGCCGTCGAGGTGAGTTCGCGGTGCGCGGCGGCATCCTCGACGTCTTCCCGACCACAGCCGATTTCCCGGTGCGTGTGGAATTCTGGGGCGACGAGGTCTCCGAGATGCGCGCCTTCTCGGTTGCCGACCAGCGCAGTCAGCCGGAGATCGACGCGTCGGTCGTCCGCATCCTGCCGGGCCGCGAGATCATCCTGACTGCCGACGTCCGGGCACGCGCCGCCGAGTTGGCCCAGCGTCACGCGGGCGAACAGGTGCTCGCCGAGATGCTGACCAAGCTCGCCGACGGCATCCCGGTGGAGGGCATGGAGGCCCTCATCCCGATGCTCGTCGACGGCGAGATGCAGATGCTGACCGAGGTGCTCCCCGACGGCACCGGTGTGCTGCTCCTGGATCCGGAGAAGATCCGGACACGAGCCGCCGACCTGGCCCAGACCGGCGCGGAGTTCCTCGAGGCGTCCTGGACTGCCGCGGCGCTCGGCGCGGCCGCCCCGGTGGACGGCCGTGGAGCCGACGGATCCGGAATCGACCTGCAGGCCAGTTCATATCGCGCGCTCGCCGACGTCGAGAAGATCACCCTCGCCGCCGGGCGGGCATGGTGGACGCTGAGCCCACTCGCCACCGGCAGCGACGAGGAACTCGCTCTCGACCTGACGGCGGGGCCGGCGCCACACGGCAGCGAGGACGAGATCACGACCATGTTCGCGACGTTGCGCGCGCACGTGGGCACCGGCGGAGCCGCGGCGATCGTGGTGGCGGGCAAGGGAACTGCGCAGCGTGTCCGCGAGCGGCTGTCCGAGGCCGAGGTGCCGGCCGAGATCGCCGAACCGGGCGCGCGCCCGGAACCGGGGCACGTGTCGGTGTACCACGGCACCCTGCGGCGCGGGATCGTCTGTCCGGATGCGCGATTGGTGATCGTCACCGAGGCGGATCTGACCGGCAACCGGGTGGCCAGTGTCCGTGACGGCAAACGGTTGCCTGCCAAACGTCGCAATCAGGTCGATCCGCTCGCACTGTCGGCAGGCGACCTCGTGGTGCACGATCAGCACGGCATCGGGAAGTTCGTCGAGATGATCGAACGCACCGTCTCCGGGGCGCGACGCGAGTACCTCGTGCTGGAGTATGCGTCGAGCAAACGCGGTCAGCCCGCCGACCGGCTGTTCGTGCCGATGGACGCGCTCGACCAGCTGTCACGCTACGTCGGCGGTGAGCAGCCTGCCCTGTCGAAGTTGGGCGGCTCGGACTGGCAGAACACCAAACGCAAGGCGCGTAAGGCGGTTCGGGAGATCGCCGGTGAGCTAGTCCAGCTCTACGCCGCGCGACATGCGGCACCCGGCTACGCATACAGCCCGGACACGCCGTGGCAGCGGGAGATGGAAGACGCCTTCGACTTCACCGAGACGATGGACCAGCTGACCGTGATCGCCGAGGTCAAGGCGGACATGGAGAAAGCGGTACCGATGGATCGCGTGATCGTCGGCGACGTCGGCTACGGCAAGACCGAGATCGCCGTGCGCGCCGCGTTCAAGGCGGTGCAAGACGGCAAGCAGGTCGCCGTTCTGGTACCGACGACCATTCTCGCCCAACAACATCTGCAGACTTTCAGCGAACGAATGGCAGGCTTCCCGGTACGGGTGCGCGGACTGTCCCGCTTCACCGATGCCAAGGAGTCCAAGGAGATCATCGAGGCGATGGCCACCGGTGAGGTCGATGTGGTCATCGGCACCCATCGTCTGTTGCAGACCGGTGTGACCTGGAAGGACCTCGGCCTCGTGATCGTGGACGAGGAACAGCGTTTCGGTGTGGAGCACAAGGAACACATCAAATCGCTGCGTACCCACGTTGATGTCCTGACGATGTCGGCGACACCGATCCCGCGCACCCTGGAGATGTCGATGGCGGGCATCCGCGAGATGTCGACCATCCTCACCCCGCCCGAGGAGCGTCATCCGGTGCTGACCTACGTCGGCGCCTACGCGCCCAAACAGGTCTCCGCGGCGATCCGACGGGAACTGTTGCGGGACGGTCAGGTCTTCTACGTGCACAACCGGGTGTCGACCATCGACAAGACGGCGCGCGACATCGCCCAGATGGTGCCCGAGGCGCGCGTCGTGGTGGCGCACGGGCAGATGAACGAGGACCAGCTCGAACGGACCGTGTCCGGATTCTGGAACCGTGAGTTCGATGTGCTGGTGTGTACCACCATCATCGAGACCGGCCTGGACATCTCGAACGCCAACACCCTCATCGTCGATCGCGCCGAGAACCTCGGACTGTCGCAGTTGCACCAGCTGCGCGGCCGGGTCGGCCGGAGTCGCGAACGTGGCTATGCCTACCTGCTCTACAGTCCCGAGCGACCGCTCACCGAGACGGCTTACGACCGGCTCGCCACCATCGCGCAGAACAACGAACTCGGCGCCGGTATGGCAGTCGCACTCAAGGACCTCGAGCTGCGTGGTGCGGGAAATGTGTTGGGCGCCGAGCAGTCCGGACACGTCGCAGGCGTCGGCTTCGACCTCTACGTCCGGCTGGTGGGGGAGGCGGTCGAGGCCTACCGCGCGGCCGCCGACGGTACGCCGGTGCAGACAACCGAGCAGACCGAGGTTCGGATCGACCTTCCCGTCGATGCCCACATCCCGGTCGAGTACGTCGATTCCGACCGATTGCGTCTGGAGGCCTATCGCAAGTTGGCGTCGGCCACCGACGATGCCGTCGTGGACGGGGTGCTCGCCGAACTCGCCGACCGCTATGGTGAACCACCCGAGGAGACCCGCCGGCTCGCGGCCATCGCACGTCTGCGGTTGCGTTGCCGCGAACGCGGTGTCAACGAGATCGGTTTGGCCGGAACGAATGTCAAGATCGCGCCGATTTCGCTGCTGGACAGCGAACAGGTCCGTCTCAAGCGGCTGTACTCGTCGGCGGGCTACCGGGCGACGACGTCGGTGGTGACCCTGCCGATCCCGCGCACCGGTGGTGTGGGTTCCGAGCGACTGCGCGACGAGGAACTCATCGACTACCTGACCACGTTCCTGTTGTCGTTGCGACCGCCGCAGGCATCGGCCGAGTGATGGCCGCCCGGACGCCGACGACGACGGCGGTGGTCGGCTGCCGTCGGGACCGCACCCCTCGAGCGGGAGGTATTGCCCGGTGACCGTCGTTCTCCTCGATCCGCTTCGGCCCGACGTGATCCCGATCCGCGCGATCGGATTGCTGTCCGGACCGGTCGTCGTCACCGCGGAGGTGAGTCCGTCGACCCTGCGAGATCTGGGCCTTCCCGAGTCCGTCCGCACCGACGTCGATGACCCCGAGGCCACCCTGATCACCAGCGACCGCACGCATCCGTTCGTCACCGCGCGACGCGAACGCGACGACGAGTTCATCGCCGCGAGCAGACAACCCGGCGAAGACCTACTCGAAGCCGTTGCGCTGATGGAGACTCTGCGGCGGTCGGGCCCCTGGGAGCGTACGCAGACACATCTGTCGCTGCGGCGCTATCTTCTCGAGGAATGCTACGAGGTGCTCGACGCGATCGACGACGGCGACCCCGAGTTGCTGCGCGAGGAACTCGGAGACCTGCTGTTGCAGATACTGTTCCATGCCCGCATCGCCGCCGACGACACTGCCGACCCGTTCACCATCGACGACGTCGCGCGCAGTTTCACCGAGAAGGTCACGCGCCGAACACCGGGAGTCCTGTCCGGCGCCCATGCAGACCTCGAGACACAGATCCGTGAGTGGGAGGAACGCAAGGCTGCGGAGAAGCGGCGAGGCTCGGTGCTCGACGGTGTGGCGACCACTGCGCCCGCACTGGCCCTGACGCAGAAGGTGCTCGAGCGCCTCGCCGCCGCCGACTTTCCCGCGGATGCGATCGACCCGGCGGTCACCGATGTCGTCGTGGCGCCTGGCGGTGACAGTGTCGAAGAGGTTGCGCGTCAACGTGTACGAGCGTTGATGCGTGAGGTGCGGGCCATCGAGGAGCGTGCGGCGGCGCACGGCGTCGCACTCGAGAGTCGTGACGCCTGGTCGAGATTCGGCGTCGACGGCGACCGCTGAGGAGCGCTCAGCCCTCGAAGAGGTGCTGCCCCCACCATTCGCCGGGCCGGAGGCCGGGCGGGATCGCGAACACCGACGAGCCGTTCGGGATCAGGTACTCGGTCATCGCGTCCTGGCGAGAGAGCACCTGCTGCATCGGCACGAACTGCTTGGACGTATCACGGTTGAACGCGATGAAGAACAACCCGGCGTCGAGATGGCCGAAGCCGTCGGAGCCGTCGGTGAAGTTGTAGCCGCGACGGAGTATCTGGATGCCGCCGAGGTTGTCGGGGTGGGCCAGGCGTACGTGCGCGGTTCTCGGAATGAACGGTGCGCCATACGAAGTCACGTTGAAGTCCGGGGTGTCGAACTCGTCCTGCTGGCCGAGTGGGGCGCCCGAGCCCTTGTACCTCCCGACGATCTGTTCCTGTTCGAGCAGGTTGCCGCGGTCCCAGGGTTCGATGTCCATGCGGATACGTCGCGCGACGAGGTAGGTGCCGCCGGTCATCCACTGCGCGGCGGCCGGGTTGTCTTCGGGCGCCACCCAGACCCAGCGGTCCAATAGGTCGGTCTGCTCGGCGCGGAGGTTGGCCGTTCCGTCCTTGAAGCCGAACAGGTTGCGCGGGGTGTCCTGACCTTCGGTGGTCGACGAGGTGCGGCCGAATCCCAATTGCGACCACCGCACCGCGACCACCCCGGTGCCCATGCGGGCCAGGTTGCGAATGGCGTGCACGGCGACCTGCGGATCGTCGGCGCACGCCTGAATGCAGATGTCCCCGAAGGATCGGGCGGGTTCGATCTTCTCGGCGGCGAAGGCAGGCAGGTCGGCGAGGGCGGCCGGTTTGCGGTCCGCGATGCCGAAACGGTCGCGCCGGGCCGGATCCGAGACACTCGGGCCGAACAGGCCCGGCCCGAACCCGATGGTCAGGGTGAGGTTGGCGGCACCGAGGCCCAGTGCCTCACCGGTGTCGGTGGGCGGCTTGTAGTCACCCATGCCGACCGCGCCGTCGGGTGTCGTCTCTTCTCCGCGGGTCATCCGCTCGGCGGCCGTCGTCCAGGCCTTGAGCATCGCGATCAGATCGGCCCGCGAGTCGGTGATCACGTCGAAGCTGGCGAAATGCAGACGGTCCTGCACAGCCGTGACGATGCCTGCCTGGTGTTCGCCGCGAAAGGCGACCATGTCGGTGCCGGTGTCCTCGGCTGCCGTGGCCCGGCCCAGCGCGGCGCCGCCCGCCGCTGCGGCGACCACCCCGACGCCCGCGCCACCCAGCAGTGCACGGCGCGAGAAGCCTTGCCGCTTGGGGGGTTCGGCAGGAGTCGGGGTGTCGTCGGTCATCAGCCCAGCACCAGCCCCGGCACCTGCGACAGCGTTGCCGACAGGGCGTCGATCTTGTTCGACAGATCCTTGCGCTGTTCGGGTGTCACCTGCGTGTACGACACGTAGCCGTCGCCCTCACGGAACTGGTTGATCGCCGTGCGCACCTCGCCGAACTGACCGGTGATCTTGTCCATCAACTGCGGATCCTTCGCGGCGATGATCGGCTGCATCGTCGCGATGGCGGTTTCCGAACCGTCCACGTTGGCCGCGAAGTCCCACAGGTCGGTGTGCGAGTACCGATCCTCTTCACCATCGACCTTGGTGGCTGCGATCTCGTCGATCAGCGCCTGCGGTCCCTGCACGAACGAGCGGGTCTCGAAGGTGAAGTCGGGCTTGCCGACCTCCTCCTTGAGTTTGGTGACGTTCGCGAGCAGTTCGTCGGCCACCTTGTCGATGTTCGCCTTGGTGTCGGTGGCCTTCGCGTCGGCCGCGTCCGTCGGTGCGATCTGGCCAGGCGCGTCGCCGATCTCGGCTTGCTGCGGCGGCCACAGGTAGCGCTCCAGACGGTGGAATCCGGTGAACGGCTGCTTGCCGTCCTCGGTGTCGTCCCAGCGCATGTCGATGGCCGGATCGAGGTCGGGGAACGACTCCGCCACCGGCTCGATCCGCTCGTACGGGGTGCGGGTGAGGCCGAACTCGGCGCGGGCTGCGTCGAGGTTGCCGCTCTTGATGTTGCCGACGAAACTCTGGGTCTGCGCGACCAGCGTGTTCAGCTGATTGCGGACGTAGGTGACGTACTGCTCCTTGGCGTTGTTGACGTCGGCCGGGTCCTGGGACTTCTCCTTGCTCTCACCGCTGACGCTGATCTCCTCGCGGATGCCGGTGCCGACCATGCCCGGCTTGCAGGCCACCGTGTAGGTGCCCGGATCGGTGACCTCGACGGTGAGATTGCCGGACAGGCCCGGCCCGATGTTCTCCACCTCGCCCAGCACGCGATTGTTGTTGCCGTACACGTAGAACTCGGTGACCTTCGATCCGTTGTTGGTCACCTTGAAACTCACGTCGCCGGTCTGGGCGTCGGTGCCGTCGAGCTCGCAGGCGTCGTTGGTCGAGGTGACCGCGATCGCGCCGTCGGCGCCCGCCTTGGAGGTACAGCCTGCCAGCAGCATCGGCGCGGCGACTGCCAGCGACAGCATCGTGACCGCGGTGGTGCTTCTCGAGTTCAACTGCATTCCTTTCAGATACCGGCGTCTGTGGCGGCCGGGGATGGGGACGTCGACTCGGCGCGTTTCGGGGCGGCGGGACGTTGGCGGTTGGCGCGCAGGAAGAAGAAGAGTACGACCACGACGTACACGCACCATGCGACGACCTGCAGGACCGTGGGGTCGGGTCGGAAGTTGAAGATGCCGGCGAACACCGTGCCGTACCACGACGACTGGTCGTAGTGCTCGCTGATGTCGAAGGCGAGCGCGTTGCCACCGGGCAGCCACCCCACCGTCTGCAGTGCGCGGACGCCGTACGAGAGGATTCCGGCGGCGACGAAGATCAAGAAGATGCCGGTGTAGAGGAAGAACTTGTGGAAGTTCAGGCGGATCGCGCCCCGGTAGAGAAGCACCGTCACCACGACGGCGACCACGATGCCGACCAACAGGCCGAGCAGCGGCCACAGGCCACCGGACACGCTCTCGGCGTATCCGACCATCAGGAGGGCGGTCTCGAATCCCTCGCGACCGACCGCGAGGAACGCCAGACCCAGGACCGCCGACGCGCTCGTCATCAGGGCCGTCGACATGTCGTGTTTGAGATCGGACGAGATGTGCACGGCCGCCTTGCTCATCCACAGCACCATGAACGTCACGATGGTGACTGCGACCAGCGATGCCACGCCGGCGATGAGCTCGGCTGTCAGCGTGGTGACCGTTGAGGTGCCCAGGTGGATGATCAGGAAGATCGCGATGACCATCGCCACCGCGGCGGCAACGCCCGCCCAGATCCATTTCAGGGCATCGCGTCGGTCCGCCTTGACCACGAATGCCACCAGAACCATCACCACGATGCCCGTTTCGAGGCCTTCGCGAAGTCCTATGAGCCCGCTCCCGAACATCTGCGCGAAAACCGACGGCGCGCTACCCGCGGCCAAGTACTCCATGCGGACCTAACTGCTCGCAGCATCGCAAGACGCTGGTTTGGTGAGGCTAACCACGTGACGATAGCCTCCGCATCCGGGAACCGAAAGACCCGATTGTCAGTTGTCACATCGGCCGAGTTCTCGGTCGGAGAACTCGGAGGGAGGCTGCCAGGTGCGTGTCGGAACGGTGAACGTGCGGCGCAGCGTGCTGGTTTCGCTGGCGCTCGGTGCGACATTGCTGTTCGTGTCGGCCTGCCTGGACCTGCCGAGGGTCACCCGCCCCGACATTCCCGACGGCATCCCGCCGGGTGCCGGAGCGCCGACGCCGTACATCGACATCAACGCGCCCGGCCGCACCGCCGAACTGTTGCGTGGTTGGGCGACCCCGATCTCCGATTCCACCGGCATTCCGTTGATCGCGCTGGAGTCCTACGGCAACGCGGCGGAGATCCAGCGCCAGCAACACCCGGAATGTGGGCTGGCGTGGACGACGCTCGCCGGGGTGGCGGCCGTGGAGAGCAAACACGGAACCCATCACGGCACCGACATCGCGCCGAACGGCGACACCTCGCCGCCGATCCGAGGGGTCGCGCTCGACGGCACCCGCGGCAACATGACCATCCACGACACCGATGGCGGCAAGATCGACGGCGACCCCACCCATGATCGTGCGATGGGCCCGTTCCAGTTCATCCCCGAGACCTGGAACCGCTTCGGCGTGGACGCCAACGGCGACGGCCGGGCCAATCCCGACAACCTCGACGACGCAGCGTTGTCGGCGGCCCGCTACCTGTGCGTCTCGGCGGGTGGCGACATGACGACGCCGGAGGGCTGGGAGAAGGCCGTCAAGGTCTACAACAACTCGACCAAATACGTCCTCGACGTGCGCGACCGCGCCAACGCCTACTCGATCAACGTCCGGTACTGAGCCGGGTCGGCTCACGAGTCCATCCCTTGGCACATGTGTCGCGCACGGACAGATTAGGCTTTGACCCGTACCTGTCGGTGTCGTCGACGACGCCGACCCGTCGACCGTAAGGGGCTAGGGCTGTGGCAATGATCGAGCAGGTCGGTGCACGCGAGATTCTCGATTCTCGGGGCAACCCGACCGTCGAGGTCGAGGTGGTACTCGACGACGGCACATTCACTCGCGCCGCGGTCCCGTCCGGTGCCTCGACGGGTGAGCACGAGGCCGTCGAATTGCGCGACGGCGGTGAACGTTACGGCGGCAAGGGTGTCACCAAGGCCGTGGAGGGCGTGCTCAGCGAACTCGCCCCCGCAGTGATCGGGCTCGAGGCCGAGGACCAGCGCCTGGTCGACCAGGCGCTCCTGGACTGCGACGGCACCCCGGACAAGGGCCGCGTCGGTGCCAACGCCATCCTCGGTGTCTCGCTCGCCGTGGCCAAGGGTGCCGCCGAGTCCGCGGGTCTGCCGTTGTTCCGTTACATCGGCGGCCCGAACGCACACATCCTGCCGGTCCCGATGATGAACATCATCAACGGTGGTGAGCACGCCGACAACGGAATCGACTTCCAGGAGTTCATGATCGCCCCGGTGGGAGCTCCCACCTTCAAGGAGGCGTTGCGCTGCGGAGCCGAGGTGTACCACGCGCTCAAGTCGGTCTTGCACAAGCAGGGGCTGAACACGGCACTCGGTGATGAGGGCGGCTTCGCGCCCGACCTGCCGAACAGTGCAGCCGCGATCGAGGCGATCGGTACCGCGGTCGACAACGCCGGCTACAAGTTCGGCCAGGATGTCGTCATCGCCCTCGACGCCGCGGCCACCGAGTTCTTCTCCGGCGGCGTCTACAAGCTCGAGGGTCAGGACCGGTCGTCGGACGACATGATCGCCTACTTCGAGAAGCTGGTCACCGACTTCCCGATCGTGTCGATCGAAGACGGTCTTGCCGAGGACGACTGGGCAGGCTGGGCGAAGTTGACCGAGGCGATCGGCGACAAGGTGCAGCTCGTCGGCGACGACCTGTTCGTCACCAACCCCGAACGACTCGAGCGGGGGATCTCCGAGGGCGTCGCCAACGCACTTTTGGTGAAGGTGAACCAGATCGGTTCGCTCACCGAGACCCTCGATGCGGTCGCTCTGGCGCACAACAACGGCTACAAGACGATGATGAGCCACCGGTCGGGTGAGACCGAGGACACGACCATCGCCGATCTCGCGGTGGCATGCGCATCCGGCCAGATCAAGACCGGTGCGCCGGCACGCAGCGAGCGCGTCGCCAAGTACAACCAGCTGCTGCGCATCGAAGAAGGTCTGGGAGACGCGGCACGCTACGCGGGGGACCTCGCCTTCCCACGGTTCTCGTTCGGTTCGTGATTAGCTGTTCCCCATGACATCAGGCGGGCACCGAGAGCGTGGTGAGCGGGCCCAATCGACTCGTGGGGCGCCGAACACGCGGCGTCATCGGGTGCGGGCGGACCGGCGTGCGACCACGCGCGGCCCGGCCGGTCCCCGGTCTCCGGGGGCCGGCGCCGGGCCGACACGTCCATTGCGTGGATCGGTCACCGAGACGGGTGAGCAGGAAGTTCACACCGACGACCTCGAACTCGACGACGTCGACGTACCGCCCGCGACGCGGGTCCGTCGGGATCGCGGCCGTGGCCGACGGCTCGACGCGGCTCGGATCGCTGCGCGTTGGGAGGGCCTCGACGCCAAGCGTGCGATCGTGTTGGCGTTGGTCGTCAGTGTCGTCGCGTTGACGCTGGCGATGCCGGTGCGAACCTACTTTTCGCAGCGCGCCGAGTTCGATCAGTTGAGTACCAGCAACGACCAGCTGCGCACGCAGGTGAGTGACTATCAGCAGAAGGTCAATGAACAGGGAGATCCCGCATACGTCGAGGCGAAGGCGCGCGAGCGTCTTCAGTTCGTGCGGCCGGGGGAGAAGGCATTGGTGATGATGTACCCCGGCGACGATGCACGCGCCGCCGCTCAGAAGCAGGCGGCCGATCGTGCCCGCAATCCCTGGTACGGCAACTTGTGGGAGTCGGTGTCGACTCCGCCCGACGCCAAGTGAGCGTCTCGGAATCGGATCTCGCCACCATCGCGGCACAGCTCGGACGTGAGCCCCGCGGTGTCATCGAGGTCAGCTATCGCACTCCGGACGGGGCGCCCGCGGTGATCAAGACGACGCCCCGACTTCCCGACGGCACGCCGTTTCCGACGCTCTACTATCTGACCGATTCACGTCTGACCGCCGAGGCGAGTCGGCAGGAGTCGGCCGGGGTCATGAAGGACATGACCGCCCGTCTGCAGTCCGATCCCGAACTCGCCGCCGCCTACCGGCGGGCACATGAGGAGTACCTGGCCGAACGCGACGCCATCGAGTCGTTGGGGACCGATTTCACCGGCGGTGGGATGCCCGATCGCGTGAAGTGCCTGCACGTACTGATGGCGCATTCCCTGGCAAAGGGCCCCGGCACCAACCCGCTCGGAGACGAGGCCGTCGCGCTGGCCGCGACCGGCGCGCTGCGGGGCACCGCCATCCCGCAGGACTGGCCCGCGCACGTTGCGGACCGGGACGAGCCCACCGACACCGCACCGGAGGATCCGACCGCATGACCGTAGTCGGCGCGGTGGACTGCGGGACCAACTCGATCCGCCTGCTGGTCGCCCGGTCCGACGACTCCGGTCGTCTCGTGGACCTGCACCGTGAGATGCGTGTGGTCCGGCTCGGCCAGGGTGTGGATGCGACTGGCCGGTTCGCCGCCGAGGCGATCGAGCGCACCCGGGTGGCCCTGGCCGATTACGTGGAGATCCTGTTGTCGCTGGGTGCCGATCGAGTCCGTATGGTCGCGACGTCGGCCACGCGTGACGCCGCCAATCGCGACGAGTTCTTCGAGATGACGTCCGCCCTCCTCGGCCGAGTGGTGCCGGGCGCAGTCGCCGAGGTGATCACGGGTGACGAGGAAGCGCGTCTGTCGTTTCGGGGTGCTGTCGGTGAACTCGACCCCGCGAGTGGACCTTTCGTGGTGACCGACCTCGGCGGAGGCTCCACCGAGGTGGTGGTCGGCGACGGCGACGGTGTCCGCGCCGCCTTCTCCGCCGACATCGGGTGTGTGCGTCTCACCGAGAGGTGCCTGCCGTCGGATCCGCCGACCGACGACGAGGTCACTGCTGCAAGGCAATTCGCGCGGCGCCGACTCGACGAGGCGTTCGCCGCGGTGCCGGTCGACGGTGCGCGGACCTGGGTCGGCGTCGCAGGCACGATGACCACGTTGGCCGCCGTGGGTGCGGGGCTGACCGAATACGATCCCGATGCGATCCACCTGTCCCGGATCTCGCTGGACGATCTCGACGTCGTGTGCCGCAGGTTGGTCGCGATGACCCGAGCCGAGCGTGCCGCGCTGGGGCCCATGCATCCGGGCCGCGTCGACGTCATCGGTGGGGGATCGCTGGTGACCATGGAACTGGCCGACGAACTGCGTCGGCGAGCCGGCATCACCGAACTCGTGGTGAGCGAACACGACATCCTCGACGGAATTGCGCTGGGCATCCTGCCCGGCCCGACGTCGGATTCCTGACCCACCGCACCTACCGCTGGGACCTTCCCGCTTGTCGCACCGACCGATGGTCGAGTAGGCACCGAGGCGCCAGCCGAGGAGCCGTATCGAGACCACCGACCGCCGCACACACCATCATCACCTACAGCGTTGCGGCAGTTGCACATTCCGGCCACGTGCTCCTGGAGGTGATGGCCATGCACGGCGCGACCCTGCTCCGCGGTGCCTTCACCAGCGAGGAGCGTGTGCGACCGACGGCCCGGTCGTCCAGGCCAGGTCATCGAGAGATTAGGGTAGCCTTCCCCATGAACCTGCAGGTGTGGTCGTGCAGTCGGTCGTCACGCGAACCGACGGCCGGGCCGGCCGGCGGGCACGTCCACTGGCGATACGGGTAGGGGAACGGAGGGCGGCGATGGCTGCTCGCGGCTTCGGAGGGACCGTCATGCGCGCATTCGGCGCGCGTGACCACCAGGTGACGGTGATCGGATCGACGTCGATCACGTCGCACTGTGTCCGGATCAGATTCCGTTCGGAAACATTGTTCACGGAAGCGCTGACAGGGCCGACCTCGTGGATTCGTGGGTGGTTCCCGGACGGCGCGGGTAAGGAACACCAGCGCGGCTACACCTTCGCCGAGGCCGACGCCGAGACGGGTGAGTTCGCCATCGACTTCGTCCTGCACGAGCCGTCCGGCCCGGCGTCCCAGTGGGCACGTGACGCGCAGCCCGGAGACGAGTTGTCGGTGATGTACATGAGTTCGGTGCCCTTCGAGGTGCCGAAGGAGAACCCGCCGCTGGGCTATCTGCTCATCGGCGACTCCGCGTCGATTCCGGCGATCAACACCATCGTGGACGCGATGCCTGCCGAGATCCCGGTGGAGCTGTACCTCGAGGAGCATGAGCCTGCCGACCGTGAGATCCCCCTGAACAGTCATCCCCGGCTGCGTGTGCACTGGGTGCAGCGGGCCGACGCAGCGTCCCTGGCCACCGCGCTGGAAACCCGCGACTGGTCGAACTGGTACGCCTGGGTCGGTCTGGAGTCCAACTCCCTCAAGGAGGTTCGCAAACGCTTCAAGGAGTTCGGCTTCCCGCGCTCGGAGGTGCACGCGCAGGCGTACTGGGCCCAGGGCAAGGCGATGGGCAAAGACCGCGACCCGGAGGCGCAGACCCCGGTGGTCGACACCATCGAGGCGAGTATCGACTCTGCAGATGAGACGGCACCAGTTCCGGCCGCCGCCGCGCCGCCATCCACGGACACTCCCGCGTCGGGGCAATGGCACGCCAACGCCGCAGGTCGCCTGCTCGCACCGCTGAAGGGCACGCTGATCGCCGCGGGCGTCTTGCAGGCGATCGTCACACTCTTCCAGTTCGCGCCGTACCTGCTGCTCGTGGAATTGGGCCGACGGCTGTTGGCGGGTGCCGACTCGAGCGAACTCTGGGCGGTCGGCATCCTCGCGTTGATCCTGCTGGGCGTCGGTGCGTTGTTGGAGGCGGTGCTGCTGCTGTGGCTGCACGCCGTCGACGGCAACTTCGCGCGCGACGTGCGCAGTCGGCTGCTGGGCAAGCTGGCCCGTCTGCCGCTGGGCTGGTTCACGGCACGTACCTCGGGCAGCATCAAATCGGTCGTGCAGGACAACACGTTGTCGTTGCACTACCTGGTGACCCATGCGGTCCTCGATGCGGTCGCCGCTGTTGTCGCGCCGATCGCGGTGCTCGTGTATCTCTTCACCGTCGACTGGGGCATCGCATTGTTCCTGCTCGTGCCGGTGCTCGGCTACGTGCTCACCATGTATCGCATGGTGATCGCGTCGGGCGGGAAGATCCCGCAGTCGCAGGTCTGGGCCGAGCGGATGAACAGCGAGACCGCGGCGTATCTGGATGCGCAGCCGGTGATCCGGGTGTTCGGCGGTGTGATGGCGTCGGGTTTCCGGCGCAGCCTCGACGGGTACATCGACTTCCTCGAGGACTGGCAACGGCCGTTCGTGCGGTCCAAGACGGTGATGGACCTCGTCACCCGGCCGACGACGTTCCTCTGGCTGATCGCCGCGGTGGGCACCGCGTTCGTGATCTGGGGCTGGGTCGAACCCGTCGACCTGCTGCCGTTCCTGTTGCTCGGCACCACCTTCGGTGCTCGACTGCTCGGTATCGGGTACGGCCTGAGCGGGCTGCGCAGCGGCATGCTCGCGGCCCGCGACATCCAGGTGACGCTCGACGAACCCGAACTCGAGGTCCTGCCGGGCTCTGCGGAGGCGACGGTGCCGGCTGCCCGGGTCGACTTCGACCGGGTCGTCTTCGGGTACCGGCGCGACCTTCCGGTGCTGCACGACATCTCGCTGACCCTGGAGCCCGGGACGGTCACCGCGCTGGTCGGTGCATCCGGTTCCGGGAAATCGACGTTGGCCGGTTTGTTGGCCAGGTTCCACGATGTGGACGCGGGTTCGATCAGGATCGGCGGGTGCGACATCCGCACCCTGAGCTCGGACGAGTTGTACCGGCGGATCGGTTTCGTGCTGCAGCACACCGAACTCGTGCACGGCACCGTCGCGGAGAACATCGCCCTCGCCGTGCCCGATGCCTCCCGTGAACAGATCGAGGAGGCGGCGCGCGCGGCCAACATCCACGACCGCATCCTGCGTCTGCCGGACGGCTACGACACGGTACTCGGCCCCGACGCGGCGCTCTCCGGTGGTGAACGTCAGCGTCTGACGATCGCCCGCGCCCTTCTCGCGGATGCACCGGTGCTGATCCTCGACGAGGCAACGGCGTTCGCCGATCCGGAATCGGAATACCTTGTGCAGCAATCGTTGAGTCGGCTCGCGCATGATCGCACGGTGCTGGTGGTCGCACACCGGCTGCACACCGTCGTCGACGCCGACCGGATCGTCGTCCTCGACGGTGGTCGCATCGTCGAATCCGGAACGCACAGTGAATTGCTGACCACCGGCGGTCGCTATCGAACGTTGTGGGAATCGACCGGTGAAGCGCAGCGGATGGCAGGAGTGGACCGATGATCCGCACTTTGTTGGCATTGTTGCCCACCCAGGGCCGCGCCGAGTTGATCCGGTTCGTCGGCTACTCGATCATCTCGGTGATCGCACGTGCGGTCGGCGTGGTGATCTTGGTGCCGCTGATCTCGGCGCTGGTGGAAGGCCGACACGACGACGCATTGATCTGGCTCGGTGCTCTGACGGTGGTGACGATCGTCGGATGGGCGGTCGACGCCGCCGGTTCGCGGGTGGCCTACGAGCTCGGATTCGGCGTGCTGAACAGCGCGCAGCATGGTGTGGCCGAACGTCTTTCGCGTACCAGGTTGACCTGGTTCGGCGCCGACAACACGGCCACGGCGCGACAGGCGATCGCATCCACGGGTCCCGATCTGGTGGGCGTGATCATCTATCTGGTGGTGCCGCTGATCGGGGCTGTTCTGTTGCCGATCGCGATCGCGGTCGCGTTGATCCCCATCGCCTGGCAGCTCGCGCTGGTCGCGCTCGCCGGAGTGCCGCTACTGTTGACCGCCCTGTGGGCGACCGGAGCGGTCAGTCGACGCGCGGATCAGGTTGCCGACGAGGCGAACTCGCGTCTGACCGAGCGGATCGTCGAGTTCGCCCGAACCCAGCAGGCGCTGCGGGTCGCGCGACGGGTGGATCCCGAGCGCAGTCTGGTCGCCGGCGCACTGAGCCATCAGCACGGTGCGACGATGCGGTTGCTGCTCATGCAGATCCCCGGTCAGTTGGTGTTCAGCGTGGTCAGTCAGATCGCGTTGTTCGCGCTCGCCGGTACCGCGGCGTGGCTGACGGTGCGTGGGGACCTGTCGACGCCCGAGGCGGTCGCGCTGATCGTCGTTGCCGTGCGATACCTGGAACCGTTCACCTCGCTCGGTGCTCTGGCCCCCGGCCTGGAGACCACCCGCCTGACCCTGCAGCGGATTCGGACGGTGCTCGACGCGCCGGTCGTCGCCAGTGGGGCCGAGCAACTGTCCCTCGACCAGGCGCCTCGGATCGAATTCGATTCCGTCGGTTTCCATTACGGAGATCCGGCACACCCCGTTCTCGACGGTCTCGACCTCGTCCTCGACGCCGGTTCGGCCACGGCGATCGTCGGACCGTCCGGTTCCGGCAAGAGCACCATCCTGGGATTGATCGCCGGGCTCCACGAGCCCACGTCGGGACGCATCCTGTTCGACGGCGTGGACGCTGCCACACTCGACACCGAATCCCGACGCGCACTGACCAGCGTGGTCTTTCAGCAGCCGTACCTGATGGTCGGCTCGATCGAGGACAACATCGCTGCAGGCGCACCGGATGCGGCGCCCGCTCGGGTTCGTGCGGCCGCCTCGGCAGCACGCGTGGACGAGATCACCGACCGTCTGCCGGACGGATTCGCGGCGCAGGTCGGGGAGGGGGGCTCGGTGCTGTCCGGCGGGGAACGTCAGCGCGTCAGCATCGCCCGTGCGCTGGTGAAGCCCGCGTCGGTACTGCTCATCGACGAGGCCACCAGCGCGTTGGACAACGAGAACGAGCGGGCCATCGTCGATGCGCTGTCGTCCGACGACGTGCCGCGTACGCGCGTCATCGTCGCGCACCGGCGTGCCGGATTGCGTCGCGTCGACCGTGTCGTGGTCGTCGAGGACGGGGCGGTGGTCGAGTCCGGTGCTCCCGAGGAGTTGCTCGGCGCGAATGGTAGGTTCGCGAAGTTCTGGCAGCACCAGGACGCGGGCGCGTCGTGGCGCCTGACCGAGACCGTGACACCGGGCTGACCCGCATCGAGCAGACCATGCCACCCAACAGATTTGTTGGGTAGGATGAGCGCATGACCAGTGCCCGTGTCCGCGACCTGCCGACGAGTTCACGCAGGCTGACGTCGCGATCCTCCGAACGCAACGACCCGCTCGCGCCCACTCGGGTCAGTTATCTCGCCGACAGCTTCGGCAAGACGCGACTGGCCGAACTCATCGGGGTCAGTCGCTCCCAGCCCACGCGGTGGATCACCGGTGAAGAGCATCCCGGGCCGATCGCCGGACCGTTGCTGATCGACCTCGAGCACATCTACGCCCGCGCCCGCCTGATCTGGGGTGAGAACGCAGCACAGGTCTGGTTGACCAGCCAGAACTCCTACCTCGGCGGCGCCCGCCCGATCGATGCCTTGAAGCTGTCGGGGGCGGCGGCGGTGTTGACGGCGCTGGACGCCGAAACCTGGGGCGGGGCAGTCTGATTGCTTGCCTATCGGGTGTTTCCATATCTCGAATCAGCACCGCCCGGTCGACCCGGTCACCCCTTGTACGAGCATCGTCCGCAGCTCGGCGGCAGGATCGATCACCCGGACTACCACGTCTGGTATGTCTCGCGCCTTGCTGAGGCGGCGTGCGGCGAGACCTTCGGCAACCTGCGCGAGTGGAGCGAGGACATGTTCGAGTTCCCGCAACTGCCCGGTGCTCGTCGCGCGTTGGGTACCTTCCGGTTACCCGACGAATTACGCGTTCTCGACCTCGACGACCCGGCCCAGCTCAGCCGCCTGGGCCTGCGTCCGTCACAGGTGGTGGTGCGTAACCTGACGGTCACCCAGCGGTGGGGGCACGAGATCTATTCGGAGACAAATGCTCTCGGCGAACGTGCGTGGGATGCCGTCTCGTGGTGGTCGTATCACCGGCCGCAGTGGACGGTGCTGGCGTCGTGGCTGCGACCCGAGGTGGTCGCGGTCGACGATCTGACGCCGACCCACCCCGCAATCGTCGATGCGGCAGACACCCTCCTGCGGCCGATCGTCGTCTGAGGATTCGCCCCGACGATCAAGCGGGCTGACGCAGCGAGATGTTGTTGCAGGCCTCGCACACCGTCTCGGGGATGATGCCGTTGCGTTGCAGGAAGCCGAAGGCCACGCAACCCAGGCAGAGGCCGAAGACGCTTTCGAGTGTGGCGGCGACGATGAGCAGGCCGACCACGATCTGGGCGGCCAGGCCGAGACCGAACAGCGAAAGGACCAGTGCGGTTGCGCTGAACACGAGTCCGACGGCCTGCGCGAAACGCTTCGGCGGTCCGGGTACCAGGCGCGACTTGCGCCAGATCTTCGGCACGATGATCCGGACGGACAGCTGACCGAACGGCGAGAAGCGTGGTCCCGCCATCACCCGGAGCACGAAGCCGAGGGCGAGGAGGGCATAGACGAGCGGATGGTTCACCACGATCGCGATGATCGCGAGCACGATCACCAGACCTGCGGTCGAACGTGCCGCGTACTCGTTGACGGGATTGGGGAACGTCAACACAGACGGCAACGAACGGGACATGTGAACCTCCTCGAGAACAACGACCAAACCTAATCAACGGCGCTGACAGCGGCAAATATTTCGCTCACGCCGATTCGAACGAGGCGATCGTCGCCAGCACCTCGTCGCCGTACTGCTCGAGTTTGGCGTCACCGATTCCGGACACCGACCGGAGTTGGTCGGTGTTGTCGGGCCGCCGAGCGGCCAGTTCACGCAGCGTGGCGTCGTTGAACACCACATACGGCGGCACTCCCCGCCGCGACGCCTCTCCCTTGCGCCAGGTCCGCAGATGCTCGAACAGCCCGCGGTCGGCCTCGGGCAGGTCGACGGCCGCCTTGGCCGTCTTGGTGCGCCCGATCGTGCGGACCGGTTCGGTGCGCAACATCACGGTCGTCTCACCACGCAGTACCGGGGCGCTCTTCTCGGTCAGCGTCAGCACCCCGTAGTCGCCGTGAGGCGCGATCACCCCGGTCGCGACCAATTGTCGGACCACGCCGCGCCACCCGGCCGCGTCGAGTTCGGTGCCGATCCCGTAGGTGGTGAGGCGGTCGTGGCCCTGCTCGCGGATGCGTGCGGTGTCTGCGCCACGCAAGATGTCGACGAGGTGCCCGGCACCGTAGGACTGCCCGTGCTCGCGGTGCAGTCGCACGATGGTCGACAGCAGCTTCTGTGCCGGGATGGTCCCGTCCCAGGTGGCCGGCGGGCTGAGGCAGGTGTCGCAGTTGCCGCAGTCCTGGGCGTCCTGGCCGAAGTAGCGCAACAGCTGGCGGCGCCGACAGTCGACTGTCTCGCAGAGCGCGAGCATCGCGTCGAGATGCTGCTGTTGGACCCGACGATGCGCCATGTCGCCGTCGGATTGGTCGATGAGTCGGCGTTGCTGCATCACGTCGGCGAGTCCGTAGGTCATCCAGGCGATCGACGGTAGCCCGTCACGACCGGCGCGACCGGTCTCCTGGTAGTACCCCTCCACGCTCTTGGGCAGATCGATGTGGGCGACGAACCGAACGTCGGGTTTGTCGATGCCCATGCCGAACGCGATGGTGGCGACCACCACCACGCCGTCGGCCCGCAGGAACCGTTCCAAGGTGTCCTGGCGGACCCGCCGATCCAGACCGGCGTGATAGGGCATCGCATCGACGCCGTTGGACTTCAGGAACTCTGCGGTCTTCTCCACCGATGCCCGGCTGAGCGCGTAGACGATGCCGGTGGCGGGTGCGCCGTCGACGACTCCCTCGGTGCGGATGAACTCCAGGAGCTGCTTGCGTGGCTCGGACTTGCCGACGATCCGGTAGGTGATGTTGGGGCGGTCGAAGTCGGCGACGAAATGCCGGGCATCGCGCAGGTGCAGGCGATCGGTGATCTCTTCGTGTGTTCGCGCGGTCGCGGTCGCGGTCAATGCGATCCGGGGGACGTCCGGCCAGATCTCGGCCAGACCGCCGAGTTCGAGATAGTCGGGCCGGAAATCGTGACCCCATTGCGAGACGCAGTGCGCCTCATCGATGGCGAACAACGCGATGGGGGCCTGCGACAACAGGTTCCGGGTTCCTGCGGTGTTGAGTCGTTCAGGTGCCACGTACAACAGGTCGAGCTCGCCCGATCGGAACGCGGTCTCCACCTCGGCGCGTTGCTCGGACGACTGGGTGGAGTTGAGGTACGCGGCGCGCACGCCGAGTCCACGGAGCGCCGCCACCTGATCGGCCATCAACGCGATGAGGGGCGACACCACGATCCCGCAGCCCTCACGCACGAGCGCCGGCACCTGATAACAGAGGCTCTTGCCACCACCGGTGGGCATGAGAACCACCGCGTCTCCGCCTGCCACCACGTGCTCGACGATCTGTTGCTGGTCGCCCCGGAACGACTCGTAGCCGAAGGTGGAACTGAGCACCTGCCACATGTCCGACATGGGACCAACGTTACTGAGGCGGGGTAGGACCGGCGCAGACCGCCGTCAGGATCGGGGATCGTGGGGCTGTTGTGGAAAGCTGTCCTGCCCGAACGGTTGTGGTGCGGGCGCATGCTGATCGCGAACGGGCTGTGCGGCAGGCATCGGCTGACCGTAAGCCTGTTGGGGATAGGGCGGTACCGGATACGCCTGTGCGCCATACGACGAGGCGGGATACGGCTGTGCCGGATGGCCCTGTGGCGGATACGTGGGCGGGGGAGCCTGTGGTGTGAAGGACTGTTGGGCGAGCGGATGTTGCGGTGTCATCGGGTACCCCGGCGCTTGCTGCCCGAACGATTGCTGCCCGAACGGTGGCGGTCCGGTGTGGAACATCGGTGGCGGCGTACCGCCGCGGGCGCGATCACGCTCGGCGAAGTACGACCACCCGAAGAAGAACGACACCAGCACCCCCAGCATGGCGATCGCCAATACGAGCGGGAAGACCCAGGCCAGGACGAACAGCCAAGTGGCCATGCCGAACCAGTCCTGGCCGCCGATGATGTAGATGAGGAAGTAGCTGACGAGGATGACGAGCGACACCACGGACAGGAATGCTGCGGCCACCCGCGCCGCACGGGCCACCGCCGCGAACATCGCGGTGATCACCAAGAGTGCGAACACCAGCAGCGAGAGCACCCAGGTCCACTGGAACGATCGCATCAGCGCGGGCGCGCGACCCGACAGCAGGTGGGTGACGAAGTGCCAGGCGTGGCCGTTGTTGATCAGGACCACGGTGACCACGATCGCGTAGAGGAACGAGATCGCGGCGACCAGACCCACTGCGACGGTCGAGAACACGAGTGATCCCGGGCGGCGCACCTGGGGTGCGCCGCCCGGGGATGACGAACTCATGACTCGGGTGACTCGTGGTCGGCGGTTGTCGGTCCGTCGACTGCCCGCGGGGCGGGCGGTTCGATGTCGATCTCATCGTCGATGACTGCGTCGATGATGTGGCGATCGTCGTCGACCTCGGCGCGCCGAGCCGCCTCGGCCATCTCGAATCCGTCCGTGACGATCTCGCCGACCTCACGGGCGACACCGGCGACCGCACCGGTGATGATGGTGGCGATCTGTCCGACATGAGTGGCCGTCGACTCGACGATCTCCTGCACCAGGTCCTTGTTGCGTTCGAACCGGTTGACCATGGTTCGCTCCCCTCGACCGTGGCCGGTCGCAGACGCCGGCCGATGTTGCCCACGAGGATACCCGCGACAGGGCGTACGGTCGGTCAGGCGACCGACGCAGGCTTCTCGCGTTCCACGGTCACCACGATGTCGTTGTCGTCGCGGGTCATGAAGTTCGGCAACGACAGTTTGGCGATCTTTGTCCAGGTGGATCCGAGTTGGTGCATCAGCGAGCCGGTGTTGTAGGGCAGACCGTAGCGTTCGCAGATCTCGCGTACCTCGCCGGCGATCTCCGGGTAGCGGCTCGCCGGGATGTCCGGGAACAGGTGATGCTCGATCTGGTGTGACAGATTGCCGCTCATGATGTGGAACAGCGGCCCGCCGGTGATGTTGGCAGATCCGAGCATCTGTCGCAGGTACCACTGGCCACGCGTCTCGTTCGCGCACTCTTCCGGGGTGAATGTCTGTGCCCCGCTGGGGAAGTGGCCGCAGAAGATGATGGAGTACGACCAGATGTTGCGCACCACGTTGGCGGTCGCGTTGCCCAGCAACGTCGGGATGAACAACGGGCCGGTGAGCGCCGGGAACACGATGTAGTCCTTGAGCGTCTGGCGACCGGCCTTGCGCCACATGCCTTTCACCAGACCCTTGACGTCATACCACTTGCGCTTGCCTGCGACGATGTTCTCGACCTCGAGGTCGTGCAGCATCACTCCCCATTCGAAGAGCAGCATGAGTGCGGTCGCGTAACCCAGGTTGCCCAGGTAATAGGGGTTCCATTTCTGGTCACGGGCCATCCGGAGCACGCCGTACCCGATGTCGCGGTCTTCACCGAGGATGTTGGTGAAGGTGTGGTGCATGTAATTGTGGCTGTGTCGCCACTGATCGCCGGGGCAGACGTTGTCCCACTCGAACTCGCGTGAGTTGTAGGTGTCCTCGCGCATCCAGTCGTACTGGCCGTGCATCACGTTGTGCCCGATCTCCATGTTGTCGAGGATCTTCGACACAGACAGCGCGCCGACGGCGGCGATCCAGGCGGGCGGGAAGAACCCCAGGTACATCAGTCCCCGGCCGGCGATCTCGAAGCCACGTTGGGCTCGGATGATCGAGTACAGGTAGTCGCGGTCTTTCTGGCCCAGGTCGGCGACGACGCGTGCGCGCAGGTCGTCGAGATCGCGGCCGAGAGCCTCGACCTGGTCGTAAGTGAGCGTGATGTTCTTGGGATCGTCGTGCTCCACGAGCAGGCCGGTCAGTGGCCTGGTCGCGTTGTCCGGGGTCTCCGGACGAGCATCGGACGAATCGGTGGTCGGGACGAGTGCGGTACTGGTCATGGTCATACCTCGATTTCCACATCGCCGACAGGGGCATTGATGCACAACTGGATCTGCGTGTCGGCTTCGGTGTCGGTTTCTCCGGTCAGCACGTTGCGGGTGCAGCCGGATCTCTTGATGGCGGTGCAGGAGAAGCAGATCCCCATCCGGCAGCCGGATTCCGGGCTCAGCCCGGCGGATTCGGCCTGGTCGAGGATGGTACGACCGTCGTTGGTCGTCGATCTGGCGGAACGTAGGAAGCTCAGCTCGCCGTCGACGGGCGCGTCGGGGTCGACGACGATCGGCGCGGCGAGTGTGAACGCCTCCTTGTGGAACTGCTGGGTCATGCCGGTGGTGTCGTAGTGCTCCTCGACGGCATTCATCAGTGCGGGCGGTCCGCAGACGAACATCTGGGCGTCGTCGAATCCCGCGATGTCGTCGAGGTGTGCGCCGGTGAAGTGTCCGTCGCCGGCGTCACGCGTGTGATGCAGGCGTAGGTCGATGTTCGGGTGCGCCGCGGCCAGGGCGGCGAGTTCGGCGCGGTAGGCGACGTCTTCGGATGTGCGCGCGTAGTGCAGGAAGGTGATCGGTTGCGCGTACCGTTCAGCTACGAGCGTACGCAACATTGAGAGTACAGGTGTAATTCCGCTGCCACCACTCACGAACACCATCGCGGCCGGGCGTTGCGAAGGCAGGACGAACTCGCCTTGCGCCTGTTGGAGGCCGACGACCATCCCGACCCGCGCGTGATCGCGCAGATACGTGGAGACGAAGCCGTCGTCATGGGCGGTGATGGTCAGTTCCAGATCCCCTTCCGCATCGGTCGCGGCATTGGCGGGGGAGAAGCAACGCATGTGGCGGACTCCGTCGATCACCACGCTGAGCTGGACATACTGTCCGGCTTCGTGGCCTTGCCACTGTCGTGTCGGACGCAGGCCCAGGCGCACGGTGCGGGGTGTCGGGTGCTCGACCGCGACGACCTTGGCGCGCAGGTCGCGCCAGGTGAGCATGGGGTCGACCAGTTCGAGGTAACGATCGACGGGGTGCGGGGACAGGGCGGCTTCGACGATCGAGCCGACCAGTTCGGGGAATCGGATGCTCATGGGCTGGCTCCGTTCGAGTGTTCGGTCACCGTTCAGTGAACAGATGTACACAAACCAGTGTGACACATCGACGCGGCGGGCCGTCAAGACGAATCCGCGGTGACGGCGATCACTGGCCGGGCTCATCGGTGCGGAGGCTGCGGCGTCGACGCGATGCACGACCCTTAGACTCGGTGCGTGACCAGGTCCCGATCCACATCCCGTTCGCGCGGCGCGCGTGACGGTGCCGAGGCGGAGAGTCGGGCCGAACGCAAGAATCGGACGCGCCAGGCGCTCCTGGACACGACGATGGAATTGGCGTCGGACCGCAGCTTCGCCAGCATCAGCCTGCGCGAGGTGGCGCGAGGTGCAGGCATCGTGCCGACCGCGTTCTATCGTCACTTCGCGTCGATGGAAGACCTGGGCGTCACTCTGGTCGAGGACTCGATGCGTGTGCTGCGGCGTACGCTGCGTGAGGGCCGTCGTGATCTCGCGGCCCGTCAGGGCCTTCCGACGGCGCAGAACTCACTGGCCATCCTGTTGCGACACGTCCACGACAACGAGGCGCAGTTCCGGTTCCTGGTGCGTGAACAGCACGGGGGTATCGCGGAGATCCGGCGTGCGATCGACACCGAATTGCGGCTGTTCTCCAAGGAACTCGCGATCGACCTGTCGCGGCTGCCCGACCTCGCGCAATGGCAGCCCGAGGACCTCGAATTGGCGGCCGAACTCATCGTCACGATCATGCTCACCGCCGTCGCCGACCTCCTCGACAACGACTACCGCGGACCGGCCGCCGAACGCGAGATCGTCGAGCGCACCGAACGACAGTTGGTGATGGTCTTCCTCGGAATGGGGCGCTGGCGACCGCGGCCTGAGTGATCGCGCGGTGGGTACCGGCTGTCCGTATCGGCAAAACCCCTGAACACCGCCGGTTATCGGACTTATGCTCGGGATATGTCCGACGTGGGCGAAATCGGCAGCCAACTCGGTCCGTACCGCCTCGACGAGGTGCTGGGCCGCGGTGGGATGGGCGAGGTCTTCCGGGCGTATGACACGGTCAAGGGACGCGTCGTCGCCCTGAAACTGCTCAGGCCCAGCGTTGTCGACGACCCGGCGTTCCAGGAGCGGTTCCGCCGGGAATCCCATGCCGCAGCGAGTCTTGCTGAGCCGCATGTCATCCCGATCCACGATTGGGGCGAGATCGATGGGCTCCTCTATCTCGACATGCGCTATGTCGCGGGAGTGAATCTACGTACCGCGATTCGACGGTTCGGAGCCCTGGAACCCGAACGTGCGGTGGCGATCGTGGGCCAGGTGGCGGCGGCTCTCGATGCAGCGCATCGTGCGGGGCTGGTGCATCGTGACGTCAAGCCTGAGAACATCCTGTTGGACGACAATGACTTCGCGTATCTCGTCGATTTCGGAATCGTGCACGGTGGTGCGGCAGATACTCGGCTGACGCAAACCGGCACGACGGTCGGTTCGGTCGCTTACATGGCACCCGAGTTGTTCGACTCCGAAGAAGCCTCACCGTCCACCGACATCTATGCCCTCACCTGCGTGCTGTTCGAATCCCTCACCGGGCGTGTGCCGTTCCCGGCCGATACGGTCAGTGCCGCCATCAAGGCCGCCGTTCTCGACCCGCCACCTTCGCCGAGCGGTGCCGACACACGGGTGCCGAGGGCATTCGACGCGGTGATCGCACGGGGCATGGCACGTGACCCGGAGCAGCGTTACCCGACGGCACGTGATCTCACGCTCGATGCGCGTAACGCGTTGCGTGGAACGGCCTCCGCCGGTGAGCCGGCCGATCAATCTACCTCTGTCATCGCAAATCCTGTTGTCCCGCAACGGGTGCCGCCGCCGGCCGGGGCAGCTTATCCGCCACCGCAGTATCCGCCGCCGCCGTACGTGCAGCAGCCCTATCCGCAGACACCCTCAGACGGCCAGCGGCGCCCGACGTTGCCGATTCTGCTCGGTGTCATCGCTGCGGTGTTGATCGCGCTGTTGGCCCTGGGCGGTTACTGGCTGGTGTCGGGGAGGTCTGACAACGACGAGGCATCCTCTGCCAATCCTCCACCGACCACACCGACGATCACGCACACCGTGACGCCGACAACGGCGCAGACGCCGTCGACCACGACGATCACCGAGGCGCCGCCTGGCTCGTCGTCGTGTGGTGCGGGGGTGTCCGCGGGATCGTCGGTCACCAGCTGCCCGTTCGCGGTTGCGGTCCGTGACGAGTATCTGCGGAGCGGTCCGAGCGGCGTATCGCGGGTGATCGTCGCCTACAGTCCGACCACCGGCACCGCCTACACCATGACGTGTGTGCCGGAGGGCGGCGCGGTGGCCTGTCGAGGGGGCAACAATGCGGTCGTCTACGTCTACTGAGTCGCGGGTGCGTGTGGCCGGCGTGGGACGCCCGTGATGCGCGATCGGCCGGTGGCGTGGATCTGTCTGTCGGTGGCGGTTCTTCTCGGTGTCGTGGGTTGCGCTTCGGCGATGTCGCAGCTGCCGGTCACCTCCCCGTCGGTCACGCCGGTGACAGTCACCGTCACGGCGACCCCGTCGACGCCGGACACTCGGGACCAACGACCATCTCTCGCTGACGGATTTCGGCGCGCGACGTCGTCGGTAGGTGTGCCGGTCGGGGTCGCGGTCGCGCCGGTGGGTGGCGACCCGGCCGCGGTGTTGGCCCTGGGCGACGGGCAGATCCATGTCGCGTGGTCGACGATCAAGGTCCCGCTGGCGGTCGCAGCCGAGCGCGAATCGGGGATCTCCGCGGCCGAAGAAGCCGCCATCGTGAACTCGGACAATGCGTCGGCCGAGCAGCTCTGGGCGTCGCTCGGTTCGTCCGAGCAGGCCGCTGCGGCGGTGACGGCGGTGCTGCGCGAGGGCGGCGACGACACGACCCTGGTGCCGTCGCGACAGCGCAGACAGGGGTTCACGACCTTCGGTCAAACGCCCTGGTCGCTGCCCTCGGCCGCTGTGTTCACAGCCAATCTCGAGTGCATGCCGGGGACGTCGCACGTCGTCGATCTGATGGGGCGGGTCGGGGCGAACCAACAGTGGGGTGTCGAGGACATGGCCGCGCCCGCATCGATTGCGGTCAAGGGCGGGTGGGGACCGGGTATCACGAGTGGTTACCTCGTCCGCCAGATCGGGCTGGTGCGTTTTGGTGACGGTCGTGCCACTGCAATCGCCATGAGTGCCGTTGCCGCATCGATGGATGGGGGGATCGCGGCCCTCGATGTCGCGGCAGGTTGGCTCGACGACAACCTCACCCGTCTGCCCCGGGGGCGCTGCTGATTCGGGTGTGCCATCACCTCATGGCAACCCACCTCACTTCGCGGTATCTACCTTCGCGCGCGCGAAGGTAGACACCGCGAAGTGAGGTATTTTGCGAGCCCGGCGGGAACGTGTCGGTTTCGCATCGTGTCTGGCAAGTGTCGGAGGAGCATCGTAGCCTGTTGCAGGAGTGACTCAGGAGATCGATGTGACACGTATGAAACGAATTGTCGGGCTGACCGCGGTCGTGACCGCCTGCGCGGTGCTGTTCGGCGCTGCGACGGCCGGTGCTTCACCGACTTGGTGGCCGAAGCAGCTGCCGCCGCTGCCGCCGCAGATCGCGCAGCTGTTCGAACCCCCGGTCCCGATGGAGAAGAAGCTCGCCAAGAGCTTCGCCGCCTTACAGAAGTCCATGCGCAAGTCACTGCCGGGGCAACTCGGGCTGGCCATCGCGCCGGTGGGGTCGGACGCCCCGATCTCGATGGGCAATCTCGAGACTGGCCGCGCATGGTCGACGTTGAAGGTGCCGGTGTCGCTGGCGGCCGAGCGCAACAGCGGTGTGCGTATCGCGGCCAAGGAGGACAAGGCGATCGTGTTCTCCGACAACGATGCGGCGGGCGATCTGTGGGGTTCGCTCGGCGGTGGCGCGAGTTCGGTTCAGGCGGTCACGAATGTGCTCCGCGAGGGACATGACATCAGCACGCGCGTCAGCTCGGAAGCCGACGATCCGCCGTCGTATCCCGGCTACACCATGTGGTCACTGGCAGATCAGGCACGCTTCGCCGCGCACCTGCCGTGCCTACCCGACGCCGAGCACGTGATCCGGCTGATGAGTTCGGTGGCGGCCAACCAGCAGTGGGGCATCGCCAAGCAGGTCACCCGACACGGTGCGGTCACCGCGGTCAAGGGCGGTTGGGGTCCGGGCACCGGTTTCTCGTCGGCGTTCCTGGTGCGCCAACTCGGTGTCATCAGCACAAACGCCGGGCAGGTCGCGGTGTCGATGGCCGCAGTGCCGAAGAGCAACTCGTTCAGCGACGGCACCCGGATGCTGAACAAGATCGGGGCCTGGCTGAACCGCAACCTGGCGTCGTTGCCGACGGGACGTTGCTGACCGGATCAGTCGTCACGCCGGGCATGACGCCCCGGCGGAGTGGTCGGCGTCGGTGGTTTCGGGGCCGCGCGCCGCGCCGGGACGTCGCCCGCTCGACGCGGCGGTGACGTTGCGCCAGCGGGTGTGCTCGCCCGAGCCGAGGGGGCGGTGACTCGCTCGGTCGGACTCGGGCCGACGGCCGCCGGTTGCGTCAGTGCGGCGGCGATCACCGTGGTGAGCGGCACCGACAACGCGATGGCGATACCGCCGACGAAGGACCGGGCCAGTTCCACCGCGACCGTGTCGGTGGTGAGCAGTGAGCCGACGGGCTGCTGGGCCACCGAGAACAACAGCAACAGTGGCAACGCGCTGCCCGCGTAGGCGAACACGAGCGTGTACACGGTACTGGCGATGTGGTCGCGTCCCACCCGCATCGCGGCGCGAAATGTCGCGAGCCGGGAGGGCTCCCCGGCGGCAGCGAGTTCGAAGGCCGCCGACGCCTGGGTGATGGTCACGTCGTTGAGCACGCCGAGGGTGCCGATGATGAAGCCGGCGAGCAGCAATCCGCTGATCGAGATCGTGCCCTGATAGACCTGCAGGCTGGTGGTCTGGTCGCCCGACAACCCGGTCAGATTCATGGTCTCGATCGCCAACCAGCTGAGCACCCCGGCCAGGACCAGTGAGGTCAGCGTGCCGAGCAGCGCCGAACTCGTGCGCAGACTGATCCCGTGGGCCAGGTAGAGCACCACGAACAGGATGGCCGCCGACGACACTACTGCCACCGCCACCGGAGACTTCCCGTCCAGGATCGCCGGCAGCGTGAAGACGGCGAGCACCCCGAACGCGAACGCCAACCCGATGATCGAGCGCAGGCCGCGCCAGGCGGCCACCAACACGACCGCCGCGACGAACAGCACCGCCCAGATGATGGTCGGGACGGTGCGCTGGAAATCGAAGAACGTGTAGCGGTTGGTGCCGTCGGGACCCGGGACGGTGCTCAGGCGAATCTTGCTGCCGACCTGCAGACTGGGCTGACCTGCCTGCGGTTCGTCGGGATCGCCCTGCGATCGGACGGCTCCGGGCTCGGTTCCCGCCTGCGCCCGATTGGTCGGGATCTCCAACAGGGTGAAACGCCCCTCGTCGGTGCCGCTGTCCACCTGCACGGTGGTCTGGATGCACGGACCCTGCCCGGAGATGCCCTCGATTTGGAACTCCGCGCTGTCTTGCACCGTCCCTGCCAGCGGATTGAGGCAGTCGGCGCGGACCTGCCCGACGACGTGACCGTCCTCTGCCTTGATCGGCCCTCCGTCGGCCGACCGGAACTGCATCGGGATGGCGTGGTCGTCGCCGGACGGCCACAACACCACGGCGCCGATGACCACCGCGATCCCGACGATCGAGAGGGTGCCGATCACGATCCACCTGGCGAACGGCGAGAGCGCCGCCGGGATCTCCGACAGGTTGTGGGTGTGTCCGTGGTGGACCTGTTTCTCGTCGCGGCTCACCCACACACCATAGGCGGTCTGCGGGTGGTGCCGCTCCCGTCGCGGGCGCCCGGTGTCGGATTCGGGTGATCTGTTGTCGCGCAGGTGGTTTGCGGTCGCGACTCAGATGACGGCGGGGGAGCGTCGGATCGAGTCGTCGATGGTCGACAGCGGTCCGCCGACCCGATAGGCCGCCCCGCGGTGATTGTCGGGTAGACGATCGCCGCGGCCGAACAGTTTGTGACGCAACGTTCCTGGCGTATAGCTGCGATCGTGCACGCCGCGACGCTCCAACGCCGGGATCACATGATCGACGATGTCGGCGAACGAACCCGGTGTGACCGCATACGCCACGTTGAACCCGTCGACGTCGGTTTCGTCGACCCATTCCTGCAGTGCCTGCGCCACCTCGTCGCCGGAGCCGATCAACACCGGGCCCATGCCGCCGACGCCTCCCCATGCCGCGATGTCGCGCACCGTCCACTCCGAACCCGATTCCGAAGCCTGCTGGAATGCGGCGACGGCCGACTGGATGGCGTTGCTGCGCACGTTGCCGATGGGATCGTCGAGGTCGTAGGCGGCGAGGTCGATGCCCATCCATCCGGACATGAACACGAGCGATCCCTCGTCACTGGCGTAGCGCCGGTATTCCTCGGCCTTTGCCCGCGCGGCTTCCGGTGTGGAATCGGTGATGATCGTCAGCAGTGTGTAGATCCGCGCGTCGTAGGGATCGCGCCCGGCCTTCACGAGTTCCTCGCGTGTCTGCGAGACGATATCGCGCAGAATGGCTTTCGTCGGAGCGGCGACAAAGATCGCTTCGGCGTTCGCGGCCGCGAACCGGCGGCCGCGCGGGGAGGCGCCTGCCTGGTAGATGACCGGTGACCCCTGCGGTGACGGCTCGGCGAGATGGATGCCGGGCACGGTGAAGTGCTCCCCGCGATGTCCGATGTGGTGCACCTTCGCTGGGTCGGCGAAAATGCCGTTGGCCCGGTCGCGGCGGACCGCGTCACGTTCCCACGAGCCCTCCCACAGCTTGTAGAGCACGGTCAGGTACTCGTCGGCATGGTCGTAGCGGCTGTCGTGTTCGAGTTGGTCGTCGGCGCCCATGTTGCGGGCGGCAGCGGGCAGATATCCGGTGACGACGTTCCAGCCGATGCGTCCCCGGGTGAGATGGTCGAGCGTCGACAGTCGGCGGGCGAACGGGTACGGATGTTCGAACCCGGTACCGGTGGTGACGCCGAACCCCAGGTGTTCGGTGGCGTGCGCCATCGCCGACACCAGGAGGAGGGGATCGTTCACCGGGATCTGCGCGCCCTGGCGGATGGCGGCCTCGTCGGTGCCGGCGTACACGTCGTAGGTGCCCAGCACGTCGGCGATGAACAGGCCGTCGAAACCGCCTTGCTCCAGTAGTTTCGCCAGATCGACCCAGTAGTCGATGGTGTTGTAGTCCCAGGAGCGGTCGTCGGGGTGTCGCCACAGTCCCGGGGACTGGTGGGCGACGCAGTTCATGTCGAACGCGTTGAAACGGATCTTGCGGGCAGGGGGATACTCGGGCACCCCAGCGATGGTGGGGATCCGGGCGCGTGGACGCCAGGGTTGGACTCAGCGTGAATCCAACGTGTGCGCCGGGTTGTCGGGTACTAGTAGAGACATGCGATCAACCGATGTGCTCATCGACGGATTCGGCCGTGTCGCCGGCAATGTGCACGCCGTGCTCGACGGCATCACGCCCGAGCAGCTCATCCACCGCCCCGCGGCGGATGCCAACACCATCGCCTGGCTGGTCTGGCATCTGACCCGCGGGCAGGACGCCCAGATCGCCGACGTCGCCGGTACCGAGGAACTGTGGCTCGGGTCGGGCTTCTACTACCGGTTCGGCTTGCCGTTCCCGCCGCCGGCCACCGGGTACGGTCAGTCGCCCGACGAGGTGGCCCAGGTGGTGGCCGAGCCGGAGCTCCTCGCCGAGTACTACGATGCCACCCACGCCGCGACCATCAGTTATCTGCAGGGTCTCTCCGACGACGACCTCGACCGGGTCATCGACGAGAACTGGAATCCGCCGGTGACCTTGGGGGTTCGGTTGGTCAGCATCCTCGACGACGACGCGCAGCACGTCGGACAGGCGGCCTACATCCGAGGTCTGTTCGGCTGAGGTCAACCCACGCGAGATGCGGCCCCGCCGGATGCACCCGTGAGACCATCGGGAGATGGCAGACCGCACGACGCAGCAGCCGGCCGGCTCAGATGCCTCGGTCGGTGTCGACACCGGTGCCGGTGCAGCGAGCGAGTCGATGGTGACCGTCATCATCGCGTTCGCGATGAACATCCTCATCGCCGTGGCGAAGTCGGTTGCGGCGGCGATCACCGGTTCGGCCTCCATGGTGGCCGAGTCGGCACATTCGTGGGCGGACGCGGGCAACGAGGTCTTCCTGTTGATCGCCGAGCGCCGGGGAGCGCGGGGACGCGATCGCAAACATCCGTTCGGCTACGGTCGCGAGACCTACATCTGGTCGATGTTCGCCGCTTTCGGGCTGTTCACCGTCGGAGCCGTGGTCTCCGTGATGCACGGGATCACGTCGTTGACCGAACCCGAACCCGACACGAATTATCTCGTCGGTTATGTGGTTCTGGCCATTTCCGCAGTGCTGGAGAGTGTTTCGTTCCTCCAGTCGGTCCGGCAGGCCAACGAGGGCGGGCAGCGACTGTCCATGCATCCGGTCAGATTCGTGATGAGGACGTCCAACACCACCCTGCGTGCCGTGTTCGCCGAGGACGCTGCGGCGTTGACGGGTCTGGCGATCGCGGCCACCGGTATGGCATTGCACGAGATCACCGGTTCGGCGGTCTGGGATGCGATCGGGTCGATCCTCGTCGGTGTCCTGCTCGGGGTCATCGCCGTGTTCTTGATCAAGCGCAACAGCGAGTTCCTGCTCGGGCAGTCGGCGCTGCCGGTGGCGCAGACGGCGATCCTGCGGGAACTGCTCGACCACGAAGACGTCGACCGTGTCACCTATCTGCACGTCGAGTACGTCGGTCCCATGCGGTACTACCTCGTCGCCGCCGTGGACATCGTCGGTGACCTCGCCGAACACGATGTGGCAGTGATGCTCCGACGAATCGAGACCGAGATCGAGCAGCACGACTCCATCGTCGAGGCGGTGCTCACACTGTCCACGGCCGACGAGCCGTCGTTGACCCCGTGAAGCCCACCCGGTGCTCGCGCATGGCGTAGGTTGACACCCGTGGACCTACGAATCTTCACCGAACCCCAGCAAGGCGCCACCTACGACGACCTGCTCCGGGTGGCACGGGCCACCGAGGACCTCGGCTTCGACGCGTTCTTCCGCTCCGATCATTACCTGGCGATGAACGTCGACGGGCATCCCGGTCCGACCGACGCATGGTTGACCTTGGCCGGACTGGCCCGGGAGACCTCCCGAATCCGACTGGGCACGTTGGTTACATCGGCGACCTTCCGCCATCCCGGGCCGTTGGCGATCTCGGTGGCGCAGGTCGACCAGATGAGCGGCGGTCGGATCGAATTGGGTTTGGGGGCAGGCTGGTTCGAGGAAGAGCACACCGCCTACGGCATCCCCTTCCCGGCGCTTGGTGAGCGTTTCGACCGGCTCGAGGAGTCGTTCGAGATCATCACCGGCCTGTGGGGGACACTCGACGGTCAGACGTTCGACCACGACGGCAAGTACTACACGCTCGCCGATTCGCCTGCCCTGCCCAAACCTGTTCAGGCGCCGCGTCCGCCGATCATCATCGGCGGCGCGGGCAAGAAGCGCACACCTGCACTCGCGGCCAGGTTCGCCGACGAGTTCAACTCGGCATTCCAGCCGGTCGATGCGGTCGTCGAACAGGTGGGGCGCGTTCAGTCGGCATGTACGGCGGCCGGTCGGGATCCGGAGAGCATCACGTTCTCGGCGGCCCTGGTGCTGTGCTGTGGGCGCACCGACGCCGAGCTCGCCCGCCGTGCCGATGCGATCGGGCGCGAGGTCGACGAACTGCGTGAGAACGGTGCGGCCGGAACACCGGCCGAGGTGGTCGAGAAGATCTCCCGTTATCAGCAAGCCGGTATCAGCCGGATCTACCTCCAGACGCTCGACCTCGACGACCTGGACCACCTCGACCTCGTCGCGAAAGAGGTTGCGCCGCAACTCGGCTGACATGTGGGTTGCCGACGGCGAGGTGGTGCCGTCCGGCTCACCGGGCGAACGAGGTGTGCATCTCCCAATAGAGGATCTCGGCACCACCGACGGCGGTCACGTCGAGTGCGCCGGCATCGGTGGTGCGCACGGCGTCACCCTCGTCGAGGCGTCCGATCCCGACGGCGTCCACCCGTCCGCGCGCCACGTAGAGGTGTCCGAACGGCGCCGCGGGCAGGGTCGCCGTCTGGCCGTCGGTCAGCACTGCGACATGCAGGGCCGCATGACGATTCGCGATGGAGACAGCCGGGGTGTGAGCGTGCTCGGGCATTCCCGACGCCACCACGACCAGACGTCCCTCGGCGAGGTCGTCGGCGAAGTCGTGTTCGGCGTAGCCGGGTTCGAGGCCCGCATGTTCGGGCGCCACCCACATCTGCACCACCCGCAGGGGCCGTCCGTCGAGACGGCCGGTCGCGTTGCCCTCGGCGTGACGAATACCCCGGCCCGCGGTCATCCGTTGGACGACCCCGGGCACCAGTGTTCCCCCGTTTCCCGCCGAATCGCGGTGTCGCAACACACCGTCGAGCACCCAGGTGACGATCTCGGCATCGCGGTGCTGATGTGTGTCCAGGCCTTCGCCCGCCTCGACGATGTCGTCGTTGTGGACGAGGAGGACCCCGTGGGCGTTGGCGACGAGGTCGAAATTGCCCGTCGCCGGGAACGATTGACGCGACGACAGCCACTCGTTGCTCCAGTGATCACGGTCTTCGCCGCGAATCGTCTCGATCATCGTCGTCCTCTCGTGGGCAGGGTCGCCGTCAGGTGCCCGGACAAGCGGGTCATGATGTCGGCCAGAACCACTCCGTCGGCGTCCGACAACGCGTCGATGAACAGCGTCTCGACGCAGCGTGCGTGTTCGTGGGCGGCTGCCCGGAACGCGGTAGCGCCGGCGGGGGTCAGCACGGCGTAACTGCCGCGCCGATCCTCGTCGGCGGCCTCCCGGCGCAACCAGTTCCGTCGGACCAGGGTGTCGATCTGATAGGACAGGCGCGACGTCGAGAACACCAGGTGCTCGGACAGATCGCGCATGCGCAACCGGCGTCCGGGCGCGTCGTGCAGCAGCATCAACACCTGGTAGTCGGCCAGCGTCATGTCCGAGCTCGCCTTCAGTTCGGCGTCCAGCACAGTCTGGAGGCGCGCGCTCGTCTCGATGAAGACCTGCCACGCAGCCCTGCGGGGATCTGGTTGTGCGGCTTCGTGACTCACCGCGGGGTGTGGGGCATCAAGGCGTCGGGCGGGATCACGCCGAGTCGTCCGGCCTCGAAGTCCTCGATCGCCTCGATGAGTTGCTGTTTGGTGTTCATCACGAACGGTCCGTATTGGAAGACGGGTTCGCGGATGGGCCTGCCGCCCAGCACCAGCAGTTCGAGTGCCGGTCGATTCGAATCCTGCCCGGCGTCGGCGGTGACGGTGATCCGGTCGCCCTTGCCGAACACGACGAGTTGGCCCTGTTGGACCGGACGTGCCTCGGTGCCGACGGTCCCGCGACCCGACAGCACGTATACGAGGGCATTGAAATCCGGCTGCCACGGGATCGACATCTGCGCGCCCGGAGCGACGGTGGCGTGGGCGAACGTGATCGGTGTGTGGGTGGCGCCGGGACCGGCGTGCCCGTCGATCTCCCCGGCAACGACACGGATCAGTGCGCCACCGTCGTCGGTGGTCACCAGTTTGACCTCTGCGCCCTCCAGATTCTGGTACTTCGGGGCGAGGAACTTGTCGGCGGCCGGCAGGTTGACCCACAGCTGGATGCCGTGGAACAGACCACCGGATTCGACGAGCTCGGCAGGCGGGGTCTCGATGTGCAGGATGCCCGCGCCGGCGGTCATCCACTGGGTGGCGCCGTTCTCGATCAGTCCGCCGCCGCCGGTGGAATCCTGGTGTTGGAACCGACCGTCGATCATGTAGGTGACCGTCTCGAACCCGCGGTGCGGATGCCAGGAAGTGCCCCTCGGCTCGCCCGGCTGGTAGTCGACCTCTCCCATCTGGTCCATGTGGACGAAGGGGTCGAGGTCTGCGGTGCTTGCTCCGGCGAAGGCGCGGACGACCGGGAAGCCTTCGCCCTCGAAGCCGCGTGGGCCGGACGTCACCGACTTCACCGGCCGTTCGGTTTCCTGGGGTGTCGCGGCGTGCACCCGGGGCAGGGTCAATGTGTCTGCGGTGACGGCGGGCATGTCGGGCTCCTCTCAATCGCTCAATTTTGAGCTATGTAGCGGTCAACCAGACACTTCGCAGGGTTATTCCCCCCGGTCGTGGCGGAAGGCGACCCCGTCAGACGTCGGCCATGAATAATCGGGGCATGGTCGAGACCGGTACCGGAAACAGGGGAGCCGATCAGGACGGGCGGCCACCTGAGCGGCAGCGTTTCCGAAAGCTCGCGCAGGCCGCGCTCAACGCGGATGTGACGGTGGAGCAGGTCGAGGTGATCCTTGCCGACCTCGGGGACGTACTCGTCGACATGAACAAGACCATCGGGGGACTCGACGGCGCCATCGACAACCTCGGCGACACGATGTCGCGTCTGACCGGCACCCTGGACCAGGTCGATGCGACGGTGATCGCGATGGGTGATGTGGTGGGCCGCCTGGAACGGGTCGTGGGACGGGTGGAGGCGCTCGTCGCCCTCGGGGAATCGGCGTTTCGCCCGTTGGGGGTCCTGGAGTCGTTCGGACGGGGCGTCGCCACGCGACTGAACCTGCTCCGGTAGGCGGTCCCCGCGATCAGCCGCCGATCACCTGGCCGGGACGGTGCTCGGCACGACGGACGACGCGGCCGGGCCGGAGCCGGCCGGGGCGGCGGCATCGTCAGCGGCGGGCACCGCGGTGCCGACCTCGGCCTGCTGCTGGGTCGACATGGACGGCGACACGCTCGGTGACTCGGTCACCGTCTCCGACGTCGTGGCCGGCGCCGACGCGGGTGCCGACGAATCGGAAGCAGGCGAATCGGATGGGGGGACGGACGAGTCCGCCGCGCTCGACCCTGCCGCGCTCGACTCTTCTGTGTCCGACCCTTCTGCGTCCGACCCTTCTGCGAGTGCGGCCGCGGTGATCGTGGGCGACGCCTTGGCCGCGACCAGGGCGGCTCTCGTGGCCTTGGCAGCGCCGTCGGGTTCCGGGCTGCCCGACGCGTTCACCACGGTCACCTTCTCGGTGACCGGCGGGTTGTTGCGCAGCGCCTCGAGCACGTGTTCCTTGCCGTCGGCCAGACCGCGTCCCCAGTTCTCCCAGGTGTGTCCGCCGTAGTTCGGCAGCGAGATCACCGATGCGCCGCTCTGCGCGGCCTGCAGTTGCATCAACACCGTCGACACGGCCGACAGCATCTCGAGAGCCATCGCGCTGATCTGATCCTGCTGCGACAGTTTCGCCAGTTCACTCGTGGTCAGGAAGCCGTTGCCCGACGAGATGATCAGGGTCTGGCCGTTCTCCTCGAGCTTTCCGACGTTCTTGGACGGATCGTTGTCGGTCCACCGCTGACTGCCCGGTGTGCCCCACATGTTGACGATCCCGTTGATGTAGTTCGAGACCAACGTCTGGGATGCCATCACGCCTGCGGCGCCGATCGGGTTGTCGATCTGGTAGTAACCCGACATCGCCTGGACCACCTTGAACTGCTCCGGGTGCCGCTCGGCGAGAGTCACCGCAGGTCCGCCGGACATCGACAGACCGATGATGGCGTTGTTGCTCTTGCTCACGCCGAAATTCGTCGCGAGATAGTCGGGTAGTTCGGAGGTGAGGAAGGTCTCCTGCTTGATCGTGGCGTTCTGGTCGCCTGCTCCGCCGTCCCAGTCGGTGTAGAACGACGATGCGCCGCCAACCGGCATCACCAGGGTGGTGTCGCTGCTGCCGTCATAGACCTTGGCCGCCTGCACGTCGGTGGTCCAGGCGGAGCGTTCCTCGCTGGCGCGCATGCCGTCGAGCAGATAGACACCCGAGTCGCTGCCGTTGGAGGCGCGGATCTGGACGATCACGAACTTGTTCTGCGACGGCGACCAGACCTTGCAGTTCTGCACGTAGTTGCCGGACTTGTCCCAGGTGCAGCCCTCGCGCAGGACCTCGGGGTGACCGGCGAGCGCCGACGCCTTGTTGCCGCCGGAGACCAGGGAACTGATCCCGAACAGACCCAGGCTCAGTGCGACGACGATGCCGATCCCGGCGAGACGGCGTCGGCGGCCTCGACCCGTTCGAGCGGATCGGGGCGCATCGTCGGCGTCGGCAGAGGTCTGCCATCCGTCGGCGACCAAGCGTGCATCCAACGGTTCTGGTGACGTGGGCATGAGACTCCTGACACGATCGCGCGATTTCCCCCGATGCACAGCGCTCCGTCACGGAGCGCGTGTGTGATGACTGATCTGTCGTCGCGAGTGCGGGTGGCGTTACAGCCACCGGCACGCGTCATGCCTGTGGATTCGCTGTGAGACGTGCGCGAACGCGAAGGAGTTCGAGGCAACTACTCCGGCGGTGGTGGTGGCTTCGGGGCCCCTGCCGGCGGTGCGATCTTCGGGTAGCGACGGGTGCCGGTGGTGGTATCGGCGGTTGCGGCGACGACACCGCCGTCGGGGATCGGCGCACCGGGCTTCGGTCGCCCGGGCGCCGGGTCCCAGTCGGTGTCGACCAGACGCTTCTGGACCGCGATCGCGATCGCGAGCAGCGCGGCTCCGATCGCCAGCATGACGATCACTCCCCAGGCGCCACCGAGTTTGGCGGCGTTGCCCAACAGGAAGCCGAACCAGCCGAAGTCGGCGTCACCGAAGGTGGTGTTCTCGCTGCCGAACGAGCCCAGCACACCGAGCAGCATCGCGGGCAGGAAGGTGATGAGCAGCCCGTTGACGAAGCCACCCGCGACGGCACCCCACCGCCCGCCGGTGGCGTTCCCGTACACGCCTGCCGCGCCGCCGGTGAAGAAGTGCGGCACCAGGCCGGGCAGGACGAGAGCCCAACCGAACGCCGGTTCGAGCCACACGGTCAGCACCGCGAGTCCGACGAGGCCGGCGACGAAACTGGAGATGAACCCGATGAGGACGGCGTTCTGGGCGTACGGGAACACGATCGGTGCGTCGAGTGCGGGGACGGCACCGGGAACGACGCGCTCGGCGATGCCCTGGAAAGCCGGTACCAGTTCGCCGAGGATGGTGCGGACGCCGAACAGGATGACGGCAACGGCGACACCGAAACTCAGGCCCTGGGTGACACCGTTCATGATGTAGTCGCCCATGCCCGTTGCGGCACCGGCCCCGGCATCGTCGGCGTAGGCGTCGAACGCCGTGTCGGAGCCGACGCGGATGACATAGATGATCGAGACGACCACGTACATCAACACCATCGACAGCGCGGTCGCCACCATCGAATCGCGAAGGAACCGTAGCGATTCGGGAAGTTTCAGTTCCTCGGTCGATTTGCTCTTGCGGCCGACGAGTCGGCCGGTGATGCCGGCTGCGATGTAACCGAGCGTGCCGAAGTGGCCGATGGCGATGGTGTTGTCGCCGGTGATCCGTTTCGTCCAGGGCTGCGAGATCGCAGGCAGCGAGACCATCACCACCCCGAGCAGCACGCCGCCGACGATGACGACCGACAGCGACGGGAGCCCCGCGGTGGCCAGCACGATGGTCAACAGCGTTGCCATGAACAGTGTGTGGTGGCCGGTGAGGAAGACGTAGCGCAGGGGAGTGAAGCGGGCCAGCAGAAGGCTGATCGCGAAACCGAGGATCATCAGCCAGGCGACGCGCGCGCCGTACTGGGCTTGTGCGATGCCGACGATCGCTTCGTTGGTCGGCACCACACCGTGCGCGCCGGTGGCGCCCTGCAGCATCACCCCGAGTGGTTCCAGCGACGTCGCCACCAGGGTGGCGCCCGCGCCGATGAGGAGGAACCCGAGTGTCGCCTTGAGCGCTCCACCGATGATGACGCCGACCGGCTTGCGCAGCGCGGTCAGACCGACCGCCGTCATGATGCCGATCAGATATGCCGGGACCGCAAGGATTTCGTTGACGATGAATTCGGCGATGTCGACGAGCCAGTCCATCTGCTGCCTCCGCTCTACACGTCGTACGCCGAGCGCATCGCTGCGTCGACTTCCTTTGTACTGGTGAAGTTCTCGATGACGATGACCGGGATCCCGACGTCGCCCAACGTCTTCGCGATCTCATCCGACGTGAGGATCAGATCGGCGTCTTTCGCCTTTCCCTTCGCCGAGATGGTGTCGGTGGCCTCGACGGTGAGATAGGGAGACCATCCCCAGGTGCCGAGCACCTGTTCGAGGGTGTTCTTCAGGAAGAGGCTGGTACCCAATCCGTTGCCGCACACGGTCAGGATGTGTCCGCCCGAAGCGCGGGTTCCGGACGCGGGGGCCGTGGTGGCAGGGCCCGCGCCGAGAATCTCCAGAATCTCCGCAGGTGTACCGGCGGAGTCGAGGGCAGCTTTGCGTGCGGGATCGCCGAGGGCCTTCGCCAAGTCGGCCATCGCGGTGGTGTGCGCGGAGGCGTCGGTGGCCGCCAGGGCGACGACCAGTGACACCGGATCGTTGGTCGCGTGACCGAACGGCACCGGGGAGGCGAGGCGCAGCCACGACATCCCCGTGCGGTGGACCGCCGCGGACGGGCGTGCATGGGCGAAGGCGAAACCGGGGGCGATGACGATGTACGGGCCTTTGTCGTCGACGCTGTCGATCATCGACCGGGTGTAGTCGGGATCTGCCACCCCGGTTCGTTCCAGCAGGCCACCGGCGGCGGTGATCGCCTCCCGCCAGTCGGCGACGCGCACATCGAGAGCCACAGCATCGAGGTCGAGGAGGTCGGTGATGGCCGCCATGAGGCTGGACCATACCCGCGATGCCGTCTCGTCCAGGGCGCTTTGTGCCATATCGGTTGGTCGCCGCGCGCCGGGTGCCACCGCGTGCCGAGGGCCGTCCCACCCTGGCGCGGGGTGCCACCCTCGGATCGGGTCGGCGACGATCTCGTATCGAGATCATCTGCACGGCAAGCATTCTCGGCGACGAGACGCACGGCGCCACCTGTCACGCGACCGGCGGCGGTGTCGCGACAAACAGATCACCCCTCCGCCGACCGGCGAAGGGGTGATCAGCAGCGATGGTCGGTCAGGCCCCGTAACCGAGCAGCGATTTCACCTCGAGGAACTCGTCGAACGCGTAGTCGCCCCATTCGCGACCGTTACCGCTCTGCTTGTAGCCGCCGAACGGTGCGACCGGATCGAGTTGAGCACCGTTGAGCGAGATGGAGCCGGCGCGGATCCGCGAGCCGACCTTGCGGACCTCCTCCACATCCTTGCCGGAGACATACCCGGCCAGCCCGTAGTCGGTGTCGTTGGCGATCTCGATCGCCTGGTCGAGTGAGTCGTAACCGATCATGACCAGCACCGGGCCGAAGACCTCCGTGCGTGCGATCTCCATGTCGTTGGTGACGTCGGAGAACACGGTCGGGCGCACGTAATAGCCGGTGGGCAGGTCGTCGGGGCGACCGGGGCCGCCGAACACGACCTTCGCGCCGTCGGCGACGCCACGTTCGATGAGTCCCTGGATCTTGTCGAACTGTGCCTCGGAGACAACAGGTCCGAGACGGACGTCCCCGCCGGGGTCGCCGACGGTGAGTGTCTCCTGGACGGACTTGGCGGCCTCTTCGGCCTCGGCGAGCCTGCGCGACGGCACCAGCATGCGAGTCGGCGCGTTGCAGGACTGCCCGGAGTTCACCATCATTCCCGCCACGCCGCCTGCCACGTTCTGGGCGAGGTCGGCGTCGTCGAGGATGATGTTGGGGCTCTTGCCACCGAGCTCCTGTGCCACACGCTTGACGGTCGGTGCGGCGCTCTTGGCGACCTCGATACCCGCACGCGTGCTGCCGGTGAACGACACCATGTCGATGCCGGGGTGGGCGGAGATGGCCGAACCGACTCCCGGTCCGTCACCGTTGACGAGATTGAAGACACCGGCGGGAACGCCTGCCGCATCGAAGATCTCGGCGACGATCGCGGCACTGAACGGGGAGACCTCGGACGGCTTGAGAACCATGGTGCAGCCGGTGGCCAGAGCAGGCGCGACCTTGCACATCACCTGGTTCAGCGGCCAGTTCCACGGGGTGATGAAGCCGCAGACGCCGATCGGCTCCTTGACGATCCGGGAGGTGCCCCGATCCTCGGAGAACGAGAAGGTCGGCAGCTGGGCGGCCGCGGTCATCAGATGCGCGAGCCCGATCGGGACCTGCACGTTGCCCGCGAGCCCGGCGGGTGCACCCATCTCCTCGGTGACGGCGGCGGCCAACTCGGGCATGCGCTTCTGGTACTCGGCGACCACCGCGTTGAGGACCGCGACCCGCTCGTCGATGCTCGTCTGGCTCCAGGTGGTGAATGCCTTGCGCGCGGCATCGACCGCGGCGTCGACGTCCGCGGCGGTTCCGAGCGCGACGTGGCCTGCGGCCTTCTCGGTGGCCGGGTTGATGACGTCGATCAGGTTGAGCTCTTTAGGCTCCACCCACTGGCCGTCGATATAGAACTTGGTGATCTCGCGCATGCTTGTCCTCCATTCGGCGAGGTGTTGTCCACACCACACTATGCCCCCGCCACGTTCGGCGGAACACCCGTGAGGAAACCTGCGTTGTCAGATTGCCGCGCGTGCGGCGGTGGCTGCGAACTCGCCAGGCGCCGAGTCGTGCATCAGGAGTGTCCGGTGGAGGGTCGCAGGCACCGTCGGGTGGCTGGGGATGGGTGGACCCGGACGTGACCGGCCAGGCAACTCGACTGTGCGAGCGGTGGTTTCGTCGGTCGGATCCGCTCGTTCGGCCCACGGGCGGGGCGGCGCCGGTTAGAGTGCCGACCCAGGCGTGGCCGACGAAGGGGGAGCCGTCGATGACACTTCATGACCAGGAATTCCATCCCGATCTGGCGCGGATGGCCCATTTCCTGCCGCGAGGCATCGTGGGTCCGCGGACCCTGCCGACGATCCGTGCGTTGACGGGACTGACGCGGCTGTCGCGCAATGCCGACGTCGAGGTCCGGCGCCTGGACTCCGGCGGCAGCGTCCGCATCACGACGCCCCGCGGCACGACCGGTGACGTCCCGGGATTGCTGTGGATTCACGGCGGCGGGTATGTCATCGGGACGGCGCAGCAGGATGATGCCCTGTGCCGACGATTCGCCGACGATCTCGGTGCGATCGTGGTGTCGGTGGACTACCGGCTGGCGCCCGAGCATCCGTTTCCCGCACCGCTCGACGACTGCCACGAGGCCCTCTCGCTCCTGCGTGGGTTACCTGGTGTGGACACCGACCGGATCGCCATCGGCGGAGCGAGCGCCGGCGGTGGACTGGCCGCCCAACTGGCCCTGCGGATCAGGGACCGAGGCGAACCTCGGCCGATGTTGCAATTGCTGGTGTATCCGATGCTCGACGACCGCACGGCGGCGGCGTCGGGAGACGAGACGAATCTGCGGATGTGGCACGGCAAGTCCAATCGCTTCGGATGGGACGCCTACCTCGGCGGCGCGGATCCGGTCGACGTGGCCCCGGCGCGGCGGGCCGATCTCGCCGGTCTGGCCGACGCGTGGATCGGCGTCGGCACCCACGATCTGTTCCACCTCGAGGATCTCGCCTATGCGGACCGGCTCCGAGCGGCCGGGGTCGACTGCGACGTCGAGGTCGTCGACGGCGCCTTCCATGGCTTCGACCTGGTCAGCCCGGCGGCGCCGATATCGCGGGAGTTCTATCGGCGTCAGGCGGCGGCGTTGCGGTCGGCGTTTTGTGACGAGAAGGGTTAGGCCGACGGTCGGGGTCAGCCGATGCTGCTGGCGATCGCCACGACGACACCCGCGATGACCAGGATGCCGACGATGACCGCACAGGTGATCGCACGCTCGCGGCGATGATGTTGCACCGCATTGATACCCAGGCCGATCAGCACGAGGATCGCGGCCGCATAGATCGAGATCCCCAGGGTGAGTGCGGCTGCGTTCGCGTCCGCCATGGCCAGTGGCGCACCGTTATCGGTCATGCGTCGAGTGGACCATGTGCTGGTCGGCGTCGGTCATCCGGGTCGCTCGGTGGTCGGTTCGGTGGCCTCGGCGACCCACGTCACATGCAGCGGAAGGCCCTGCCAGAAATGGCCGCGCTGCTCGGAACTCGTCGCGACCACCACCGCGAACGGATGACGGTACTCCAATTCGACGATGGTTCCGCCGGCGCCGGGCGGTAGCGGCCGGTCGGGCGTCGGGGAGTGTGCCACGGTGGCGAGCAGGGCCTGCTGCCATCCGCCGTGCACGATCTGTGTGCCGTTCACGGCCGCCGCCACCACGCCGTCGGTGTCGAAGCGTGCACATGCGGAATGCCCTGCGGTGGCGGTGTCGAACGGCGCGCCGATCCGCGCGCACAGCCCCTTCTGCAGCACCGACCAGTAGCCGAGCCCGTAGGCCATGAGATCGAACGAGTCGCCCACCGTCCACGCCGGCAGGACCGCGCAGTTGTGCTGCTGCTCCATCCATCCGCTGCGGTGGGCGGGGTCGCTGCCCACCCGCCACCAGCCGCCGTCGCCGACGGGCAGTTCGTCGCCGCGGAGCATGATGCGTTCCCCGGTGGCGAAGCGTCGCACCAGGCGGGCCGCGGCCGCCGACACCGCATCGCCACGCAGGGTCGGGTCGCCGATCACCGACAGCGTGAAAAGTCCGTTGCTGCAACGGTTCACCGTCACTCCCAGGAAACCGAGCTGCGGGTCCCAGGCGAGTCCGCAGTCCGGTCCGCGGGTGCGTAGGACGCGGTCGACCGACCACTGTGTGAGAGATCCGGCCGGGCGGATCTCCAGCGGCATGGCCCAGCGGCCGTGTGCGCCGAATGCGATGCCACTGGTGAGTGCGGGAACGTCGGCCACTGCGTCGTCGGCGGGGCCGAAGGGTCGGCTGTTGTCGGCGCCGACCGGGAAACCGGGGATCAGACCCCACGTGTTGGCCGACGCCCAGGTGTCCAATTGTTCGGTCGGCGGCGGTTGGTCTCCCACCCAATGTCTCAGCGCGGAGAGGCGGTCGATGATCGCGGACAGATCGGCGTTGTCCACCAACGGATTCAGCCACATCGTCGGCCGTAGGACACAGGCCGGGTGGGGCAGTGCGAAAACGGCGTCGATCATCTGGGCCGCGATCGCCGGCGACGGCACGATGTCCTCGGGCCCCGCGTCTGCCGCCTTGCCCAGCATCGCGAGCTGTGCCCACATGGCCAGCGGGGACAGGCACGAATGTGGGATCGGTTCGGTGCTCGCACCGGTGATGTCGCCGCGGTTCACCGCCGTGACCGTGGCATGCATGTCCTGGAACCGTCGGGTGAAGTCGGTGAGCGTGCCGGCAATGGTGGTCATCGGTGCGCCCTCCCGAGACGGTGTCCGAACCTGGTGACGGCGCCTACGCGCCTGACGGACCGACACTAATCGAGCCTCCCTTGACGATCGACCTTTTGTCGTTCACTCGACTGTCGCTCGGGAGCAAGCCCGTTGCGTATCGCACGCGCGCGTGAGAATGTCGTTATCGTGATACAGAATGCTGTTCTTGTGGACGGATGCCGATGACCACCGTGGGTGTGGTCACCGGTGCGGGGCGTGGCATGGGCCGGGAATGTGCGCGCCGGCTCGTGTCGTCGGTCGACAGGCTCGTGCTCGCGGACGTCGACGAAGCGACCGTGACGGCGGCGACCGAGGAACTGTCAGACAGTGGGGCAGCGGACGTGGAGCCGTACGTCCTCGATGTCACCGATGAGGTAGGCCTGGCTCGGCTGGCCACGCGTGTGGAGGAGCTCGGCACGTTGCGGGCGGTTGCGCATGTCGCCGGTATCTCGCCGACGATGGCCGACTGGCGGCGAGTCTTCACCGTCGACCTGGTGGCGACCGCGAGGTTGGCAGAAGCGTTGCGGCCGTTGGCGACCACCGGCACGGCATGGGTCTGCTTCGCCTCCATGGCGCCGGTCATCGGCGGGCTCGAGGTCGACGACGCCACCGCGGCGGTGCTCGACGATCCGCTGGCCGAGCACTTTCTCGACCGTATCCGGGAGACCTTCGGGCCCATGGTCGAGCAGCCGGGTGTGGCCTATTCGCTGGCGAAACTGGGTGTCAAGCGGTTCGTCCAGCAGGAAGCAGTCCGCCTCGGGCCACTCGGCGGGCGCATCTGCTCGATCTCGCCCGGCCTCATCGACACACCGCAGGGCCGTCAGGAAGCCGCCGTCAATCCGCGCATGGCGGCCTGGGCCGAGCAGACGCCCCTGCGTCGGTTCGGACGGGCCGAGGAGGTGGCCGCCGTGGCCGCGTTCGCGCTGTCGGAACAGGCCGGATTCCTCAGCGGCATCGATCTTCTCGTCGACGGCGGTGTCTGTGCCGCGGTGCGCGGACCGGCCGTCGGTCGGTGATCAGGTACCTCGGCTACCACGATCGCAGCGACGTGGGTTCGATCCACACCGGATGTGAGTAGTCGGTCCGGAACCTCTCCGGGGTGTAGTTCAGACCTGCGATGTCGTCGCGGTATTTGTCGACGTAGGCCTGCCAGGTCGCTTCGTCGACGGTGCGTTCGAGATCGGCGACGCCCTTGAACACCACGACGTGGCCCCCTCCGGCGTCGGAGTTGAGATTCAGTGCCGCATGGGGATTCGCGGTCAGATTGCCAATCTTTGCTGCGTTCGGCTGCGAGAAGATCAGCACCTTGCCGTCGGCCCACAGGAACCACACCGGCGTCGGCACCGGAGCCTCGCTGCTGTTGACGGTGGTGAGCCAGATGACCTTGTCGCGGGCCAGGCTGTCGGCGACGGTTTCGGGTACCGAGATCGTGGTGGTGGTCATGTCAGCGTCCCTTCGTTGTGGTCTGCGCAACGACGGGTGTGGGGGCGCTATTCCGGGAGGCCTCGCAAGTGTTTGCGTTCTGCTCCGGGTTTCGGAGCGAAACGCAAACAACAGAGTGTGCCCCCAGTCGGACTCGAACCGACACTTGGCGGATTTTAAGTCCGTTCACACGGCGAACATAGCACCAACGAATTTGCTGGTCAATAGTGCACATCGTCGCAGGTAGAGCGAATAGTGGAAGTCAATGACCAAACCTGCATAGGACTGTTTAGCACTGACCAAATGGCAGATTGCCACACGCTGCCACACGTATACTTGGCCGTGTGGCATGGACAGAGTTGCTCCCGAGTGGCAAGTACAGAGCTATGTACCGCGACCACATGGGGAAGCGGAAGAGTGCTGGGACCTACGTCAGGAAGAACCAGGCGCTAGGCAAGGCTGTTGCTGCTGAAGATGAGGCAAGGAGTAGACCGGCATCCTCATCCATGACATGGGGGGAGTGGGAGGCCATCTGGACCCCGCAGCGCAAAGTGCAGCTGTCGACCCTGGAACGGGATAACAGCCGCATCAAACTACACGTCAGGCCGAAGTGGGAAGACGTCCCCCTGAGCGCTATCACCACGCCCGCGCTGCAGGCCTGGATTGACAAAGACCTCAAGGGATTTAGCCCCTCCACGCAACGCAACCTGAAGGCAATCATGGGTGCCTCACTGAGGGCTGCTGTACAACGTGGCCTGATACCGCTGAACCCGTGCCAAAGTCTCTCCATGCCCAGCCTCAACCCGTCGCCCGAACGCTGGCTGTCGGTTGATGAAGTCGACGCCATCCGTGAGGTCCTCGACGACAAGTACAGGCTGGTATTCGAACTTCTCGTTGGCACAGGTATGCGATGGGGTGAAGCGGTAGCGCTGCACTGGGACGACGTGGACCTCAAGGCCAAGGAGATTCACGTTCGGATGTCTTGGGACCGAAAGAACTTGTTCTTTAAAGCCACCAAGACTCGGGGTACGCGGACCATACCCATCGACTCTCGACTCGAGAAACTACTCAACACAACCCTCGACCGAGATGGACTGGGGTCCAGGCCCGATAAGGAATACCAAGGCGTCGCCACACCGCGATTTGGCTTGGTACTCGCACCGTCCGGTAACCCTCTCGAGGCGACGTCGTTCGCCCACGGACTCACGGCAGCAGGGCGAGCCGCGTTCGTCACGGAAGGCCGGCACCAGAAGAGGGTCGGCAAGGTTCGCCCTCACGACCTCAGACATACGTACGCGAGCCACCTAGTTCAGCGGGGCATCAGCATCACGACCGTGTCCGCACTCCTAGGCCACAGCACCATCGTGACAACACAGAGGTATGCACAGACAGGCAAGAGTGAGTGGGACTCGGTACGGAGTGCACTCGGGTAGCGGCAATGCCAACAACATTGCCAATCGGATTGCCAATCACATTGCCAAATGTGTCGACCAGAATTTTGCCAATGCTGAGGTTCTATGGGGCACTAATTTTGTCCGAGGACTGAAAAATCGCTAGTGCTGAGGTTCTACTGAGCACCTGTTGAGCCGTGACCTTGAAACTTGCAGGTCAACGACTCGTGTCCTCGAGACCTCTACGCACACATGCCCCCTGGTTACCCTCCCCTGGGGGTATTCGCTCGCCTCGCACCATACGTTTGCTCGCCCTGTGTACGGGTTCTCGGGGGTTTTTCATGTGTAGGCATGTATAGATGTGCGTACGTGAGTAGACGCTATTCGCCTGTCCTGGCGTGAAATATAACCGAGCGCGTGTAGTGCTGGACATCGTGGACCTAGGGGGGGAACTGTAGTTCCGGACGGGGGGAACTGTAGTTCCGCCCGGTCCGGAACTGTAGTTCCCCCTAACTCCCCACTGGAACTCCTCAATGAACTCCGCAGTATAGAACTTCGCTCAATCTGACGCTTGAGCTAGGTCGCTATCAATAGTCTTGCAGAAGCCGAAAAAGGCCGTATCGTAAGAATTGAGGGTTGAACGGAAAGTTCCCCTCACCCCCTCAGAACTTGCCCGACATGGGCATCTCGGTTTCAAGTTCGCTCCCGTTGAGCGACTGCCGAAAGGGCAGCATCCTTAACACCCAGTGAACTGCTGGTCGGATGCTGTCCTATTTTCATTTTCACCACTTCCACACGGAGGCAGCACAATGCCTGCACCAGTACAGCACAACCGAGTCACCGCTCGTTGGTCCAAGCAGTACGACGAATACCTCTACCGAGTGTCAATCTTCGGAATCACCAATGCCCTCGCATTCACCGAGGAAGGTCTCCGGGAACTCAGGGCAAACATCGACCAAGCTCTGACTTTCTACGCCGAAGACTGATAATCACCCCACAACTCCTCAGGAGACTCCATGGCAACCTCAACGCCCTTACAGCGCTGGGATGACGAGTTCAACACAAATCCGGAGACGTACACGTTCCGCGGAGTGGTGAACACTCTCCGCAAGTACGCCGACAATCACACACTCGAGTGCTGGCCTTCAATGGCCAAGCTGAAGGCGAACACGGGTCTCACCGAGCGTGGTATCCGAAAGCAACTCGACAAGGCTGTCGAGGCCGGATGGCTAGTGCGACTTCGTATCGGACACCACGGCACTAGCGAAGACGGCTCAGCAAAGAACATCTCGTCCAAGTACAAGCTGAAGTTTCCTCATGAAGACTTCACTTCTGTCCCAACGACCTACCGCGCTACCCAATCACCGGAACCCATCCCTTGCCAATGGCATGTGAACGGAATCCATGTCAACAAGTGCAAGCGACTCGGACTAAGGGCAAATGCCCTCGGTGGACTCCTCAAGGCTTGGGCGGTAGGCGAGAGTGTCAAGTCCTCCAACTGGGACACCAAGTTCACGGCAATGCTCAATGTCATTGAGTCGGAACGTGACCCGGAGATTGAGGGCTTCACCAACATTAGTCAGTACCTTCCACCAGACGCAGAAACGTTCGAATGGTGGAACGACTACGCGCTAGACAACTAACTGAACATCTTTCAGCCAGGGGAGGGCACACCTAAAAGGAGCCTAAATTGGCTAAGACCGTCATTCAAAACAGTAATCTCACCGTCCAGAAGGCGACTGGCTATGAGCCGCGCTGGGACCTTATGGCTTACAAAAAGGGCCATGACGGTGAGAACGCCGTCATTGACTGGTTGGCTACGGCTGACGACACATTCACCATCGAAATCAAGAACGACGTCCAAGCGCGACAGACCGGAAACGTATACCTCGAGCTCAGTTGTAATGGGCAGGTATCTGGCGTTCTCCGCTCCGAGGCGACCTGGGTGTCTATCACAATCGGCTCACTCATACTGACCTTCCAACGTGACCTGTTCGCTGAGTTCATGTCCGAGAAGGCCACTGAGGCATTACACAACGGCAACAAGAGGGGCAAGAATCCCTACTGGATTGCTGACACCACCAAGGACCCCAAGTATCCCACTAGAGGCCTGGTCTACAACATCGCATGGTTGGTGACGGACGTCATCGCCTACGAGAGGGCAGCAAGGTTGGCAGCCTGATGCTCGAGTACATCCTCATCATCGTGTTCAGCATCTTCATGGTCGGCGGACCTGTACTGAAGTGGTGCACCCGACCTAAGACTGAGGTTGGCCGCATCCTCGCAGTGTCCAGTGACTCTCAAATCCTCAAGGCGGCAGCGCAAGCGGTGGAATCCTATGAGCAGCTGGACCGGCAGCAAGGCGACCAAGTTCACCAAGGCCGTATTAGAGCACTACGGAACCGTCTGTCATTTGTGCGGAAAGCCGGGAGCGACAACAGCTGACCACCTCCTGCCGAAGAGTCAGGTGCCCACTGCCATGTGGGACCTGGCTCTCTGCAGGCCGGCACATAGGTCATGTAACTCAGCTCGGGGAACCATGAGCATTGGAGAGTGGTTCGCACGGCATCCACTGCCGACCCACCCCGACGCTAACCCCAGCCGAGACTGGTGAGCCCGGACTCGCATCGAGCTTGAGACTCAAAGAAGTGGAGCTCATCGGCTGCCGCATGTAGCCCACTCCTAGGGGTGGAGTGCCATGCCTGACTAATCATCGAACTCGATTGAATTCGTTGAATTGTCAAAGAAATGAAAGAAACAAGGTTCAGTACAAGACATGCATTGAGCGGGCGCAAACCTTTTTGATTCCGCGCCCTCAGCAACCCCGCGCCCCGTTGCCTGTTTTTCCCTCCAGAAGACCCGTGAACGCGTTGTGTTCGCTGACAGACGTATAGGAGCCCATATGGAGGACGTATGGAAAACCGCGTCTTGCCAGAGTTGTGGCAGGTCACTAAGGCCTCAGCGTGCAAAATCCGCCGACTGGCCTGGGACCGTCAAGGCCTCGAGTACCACAGAGTGTCAACAGTGTGCTGAGAAGCGACGCGCTGAGCAGGAAGTGTTTGAGAACGACTACACCCGCGGTCGACACAGCCTCATGCTCGAGAAGGCCGTATCCAGGGCCAGGGAGGACGACCTCCTTGATGACATCGATGAGGCCATGGTGTCGGTAGCACGGGCGGCTGCCTATGGCCTCGATTACGCGGAGGCGCACCCGAAGGCCTCGTACGCAATCAGCCACCTTCTCGGTCCCTATCGTGAAGCGCTCGCGGAACTGCAGATGACTCCGAGCTCACGCGCCGACGCTCAGGCTGACGTGTTCGGAGATTTGATGGACGAGCTCGGTGAGCCTTCCTGACCCGGCACCCCGCTACTTCACACCGCGCAACCCCGACAGAAAGACGTATGGCTCCCAGGTCGCAAAGGTAGCCAACATCCTCGGTACGCCCCTGATGCCATGGCAGCGTTACGCCGCAGATGTTGCGGGCGAGGTCGATGACAGCGGACTGTTTATCTACCCCATCGTGGTCTGGACCGTTCCGCGCCAAGCAGGCAAGACGGCGCTATCGATGGCCACATGTAACCAACGCTGTCTCATCAAACCCCGTCGCAGGGTGTGGCACACAGCGCAGACCGGTCTAGACGCAACAGACCTGTTTCTAGCGACGGCAGATGAGCTCGAGACCTCACCACTGAGCTCAGTGGTGAAGATTCGGAAGTCGGCAGGCTCCCAATGGATACGGTATGCAAACGGCTCCACAATTAGGCCTCATCCGCCAAAGGAATCGTCACTTCACGGTAAGCAGTCCGACCTCAACTTCATCGACGAGGCTTGGTCGTTCTCTGAAGTAACTGGGCAAGCGTTGATGCAGGCGATTGTGCCTACCCAGGCCACTCGTCCTGGTGCACAGACAATCATCGTCTCCACGGCAGGAACTGCTGAGTCGACTTGGTTCCGTGAGTTCGTAGAGCGAGGCAGGGCCGGCGACCCCGGCATCTGCTATCTGGAGTACAGCATCCCCGATGACATTGATGCTCTCGACCTCGAGGCTGTCGCGTCCTATCACCCGGCGTACGGCCACACCATGGACATGGACGCGTTTGTCCGGGCGGCTGCTCAGTTTGGCGATACCCCTGGAGGTTTCGCTCGCGCGTACGGCAATCGCTGGACACAGACTCGCGAACAGGTCATCCCACTGGATGCCTTCGAGCGAGTACAGACGGACGAGCCGATTCCGAAGGACGCCCGAGTGGCATTCGGTGCAGCGGTCTCCATTGACCGCTCATCCGCGGCCATCTGCGCGGCGGCAATTGTCGACGACGAGCCAATCGTCGAGCTAATCGACTTCAGGCCAGGCGTCGACTGGCTGGGACCGCGACTCAAGGAACTGAACGAGCGGCACTCAAACAGCGGCCTTGTGGTGGATGGTCATGGCCCTTCATCCACGGTGGTCGACTACCTGGACCTCAACAGAGTGGCATTGCTGCCATTGACAACAAAGGACGTGACAGCTGCCTGTGCCGAGGTTCTGGACCGTATCAAACAGGGCCGCATCAAATTCAGACGTAATCAGGACATCACAGATGCAGTGACATGTGCATCTACGCGCAACGTCAGCGACCAGTTTGCGTGGTCTCGCCGAGGTTCCGCCGGGTCCATCGCGCCACTGGAGGCTGCCACATTGGCGGTCCGTGCCGTAACCCACCTCCAGGCACCTCCACCAAAACCAAAAACATACTTCGCGCAATCGGAATAGGAGTCCCATGGGCTGGAAGGAATGGTTCGGAGTCGCGTCCGACCCAGTCATTGAGGCTGCTGCCAACAGCTATCAGGTGGCTATCGCATCCCCGTTCGCGCCGGCAACGACCCTGAACTCTGTTGTGTGGCCAGACATCATGGGTAGCGACTACCTCCCGCTAACCCGTACTGAGGCCGTATCAGTGCCCACGGTGTCCCGTTCGCGGCTTCTCATCGCAGGCACTATTGCCCGTTTACCACTCGAGGCACGGCGAGATGACGAGCTCGCCGATAACCAGCCGGTTTGGCTGACCCGTACAGACGGTGCGATGTCCCCGTATCACCGGATGCTCTGGACAGTGGATGACCTGATTTTCTACGGATGGTCGCTGTGGGCCGTCACCAGGGACACTCAGGGCCGCATCACCAGGGCTGACCGCATTAACTACGACCGCTGGAGCTTTGACGTTGCCGGTCGCATCGAGGTCGACGGAGAGCTCGTCCGCAGTGACAGCGTGGTCTTAATCCCCGGTCCACACGAGGGGCTTATCACCTTTGGTGCCAGGACTATCCGGCAGGCATCCAATCTTCTGCAATCCGCGGACAAGGCAGCAAAGAACCAGACGGCATACCTCGAGCTCCATCAGACGAACGAGGCATCGCTCACCGACGATGACATTGCCGAACTGGTCAATAGCTGGGCAAAGGCTCGCACGGGCGTCAATGGCGGCGTGGCCTTCACTAACAACGGTATTGAGGTACGCGAGCACGGAGCTCCCAACGAACATTTACTGATTGAGGGTCGTAACGCAAGCGCTGTGGACATCGCCCGCTGCATGGGAATCCCTGCAGCCCTTATTGATGCCCAGGCGCAACAGGGCTCGTTGACCTACGAGACCACTCAAGACCGCAACGCGCAGTTCCTGACATTTGGCCTGAGTCCCTACATGGATGCCATCAGTGGACGCCTTTCACAGGATGACGTTGCACCTCGAAAGACGGTCATCCAGTTCAGCCTTCAGGACTTCATCGGCGACGTGAAGTTGCCTATCAAAGACCAGCAATCGAGGTCTGAAGAGCCATCGGCTGCAGAACCTGAGACCGCACCCACCCTAGACCAGGAGGCCGGCAACGAATGACCTCGATTCAGTTCATGCCCGACGACCCGACGGTTGTAGCCGAAGCGGAGTCCCGCACCGTTGTTGGTCTTGCAGTGCCGTTCAACATCCCCGGCAATACGTCCGGTGGGAAGGTTTCAGTCGACCCTGGAGCCATCCAGATTCCCGAGCGACTGAACCGGGTCAAGCTACTTCGCGACCACAACCGTAATGCGCCAGTTGGGTACGTAACCAAGATTGAGACCACCGAAGAGGGCCTTCTCGTGTCCTTCAAGGTTGGCAACACCCCTGAAGGTGATGTTGCCCTGACCGAGGCCGCAGAAGGTATCCGCGACGGACTCTCTGTGGAACTGTCCGCCGTGAAGCGGTCTCCCGATGGTAAGCGCATCACTTCCGCCAACTTGGATGCCATTGCCCTCGTGGCTGTTCCGGCATTCACAGAGGCACGCGTCTCGAACGTCACCGCCGAACAGGCCGACGCAGAAGACGACTTCCATACCAATTCCAACCTCGCCTCAGAAGGGGCGGAAGGAGAATCCATGTCCGAGCATCTCGAGCATGAGGTCGCCACTGAGGTGACCATTGAGGCCGCTGCCGTTCCGCAGGGTCTTGTCATCCCGTCCAAGAAGGCCGAACTGACCGCCTCCGAGGCTACCGATGTCATCAACGCATACGTGCGTGGCGACCGCTCAGCCGAAATCACCGCAGCCTTCAGCGATATCACTCACTCGAGCAATATTGCCGTCGCCCCGGCTTCGTGGGTGGGCGAAGTGTGGTCCGGTGTCGCATACCAGCGTCAGATTGTCCCGCTGCTCACCAATGGCAATCTGACCTCGTACAAGGTGACCGGCTGGCGCTGGAACACCAAGCCCGCGGTCGCTGAGTACGCCGGCAACAAGGCGGCGGTGCCGTCCAATTCGCCGACCACAGAGTCTGTGACGGTCGATGCTCTTCGCCTGGCTGGTGGCCACGATATTGACCGGAAGTTCATTGACTTCAATGACGACGAGTTCATCGCTTCGTATTTCCGTGCGATGGCAGAGAGCTATGCCTATCTGTCCGACGAAAAGGCCGCTGACTTCGTTATCGCGTCTGCCACCGACGTCGTCACTCCCGCAGCCGGACTGCTCGAGGCCGTCGCCATTGGGGCTGACCAGGTCCATCTGGCCACCCGCTCGAAGGCCACATTCGTCCTGGTGAACCCGGCAGACCGCCGAGACCTGCTCGTCGGCACCTCCGCCGCCGAGGTTCCGGCGTTCCTGGATGTTCTCGGCATCAACCCGGCCAATTGGGTTGCCTCGGAGCACGTCGCGGCTGGCACCGTGGTCGTTGGCACGAAGCCCGCGGCCACCTTCTATGAACTCAGTGGTTCGCCGATTCGCGTGCAGGCTGAGCACATCGCAAACGGTGGACGTGATGCCGCTCTGTTCGGCTATTACGCCACCTTGCTCAACGACGACCGGGGCATCGTTTCCGTGTCGTTCCCGAGCGACAACGTTGCCTAATGTCCACCCCAGTCACCCCTGAGCAGGTCATCACCTACCTCGGAGTCGCAGGAAGCCGAGACGAGGAGGCAATTAGTGCTGTCGTAGATGGCGTCAACAGTCTCCTTATTGCGTGGAAGGGTGACCTGGACGAGTGGCCTGCCCACTTCATCACCGGCGGCGTGATGCTCGCCTCGAGGGTCTACCGTCGCCGAAATTCTCCCGCAGGTGTGGAGAATTTCGGCGACGTCGGGGTGGTCTACGTACAGCGCAATGACCCTGACGTTGCACAGTTACTTGAGCTCGGGGTGTATAAGCGCCCACAGGTTGGGTGACCATGGACATCCTTGATGAACTCAATGCCCTCGTCACCACACTGCGAGATGCGGGCGTAGATGCCTACCTGGACCCACGAGACCTCAACCCTCCGTGTGCGTGGGTTGTGGCTCGAAACTTCACCGTCTGCCAAACAATCGGTGGTAGTGGGGAGATGCAGGTTGAGGTCTATCTCATCGTTCCAGACCTCGGATACGAACAGGATTGCCTACAACTCAATGCCCTCTTAGACAGGGCTCTTGAGGTCATCCAGCCGGACGAACCGGTCTCACTGTCCGAGCAAGTCGGTATTCCGGGGGTCACCTCACCACTCCCGGCATACCAAATCACAGTCAATATTCCCACGGGCTAAGGAGTTTCAACATGCCTGTCAAGTACACAAAGGTTGGTCCGGGCACTCTTAAGCTCGGTGCAATCGGTTCCGAGGTCGACTTCAGCTTCCAGGTCATTGAGTGTGTCCTGGCTGCCGATAAGGACCAGGAAGACAACATCACCGTACTGAGTGGTGACACCATCCCCGGTGACATCGCCTACAGCTGGCAGATGAAGGGCGAACTGGTCCAGGACCTGTCTGCCGACGGTGTCAACAAGTTCGCGTTTGAGAATGCGGGAGAACAGGTCCCGTTCGCGTTTGAACCGAATTCCGCATCCGGACCGTCGTTCTCGGGCACGCTTATCGTCGACCCGCTCGACATCGGCGGCAAGGCTGGAACCAAGCCGACCGCAGAGTTCGAGTTCAGCATTGTCGGCAAGCCGACCTGGGATACTGACGTCACCCCCTGATGCCTAAAAGGGTTTACGTCGAAGGGGGTCCCCGGCTCCGCAGGTCACTCCTCAAAGCCGGGGGCTCCTTCAATGACCTACGCAGCGCCAACAAGAAGGCTGCCGACACCGTCCGACCAGCAGCCAAAGCTGCTGCGCCCAAGGACTCGGGAGCGCTCGGACGTTCCGTGAGGAGCGGAGCCACGCGGAAGGCTGGCGTGGTGCGTGCTGGCAGCGGAAAAGTTCCATACGCCAACCCAATTCACTGGGGCTGGCGAAGCCGAGGTATCAAGGCTAACCCCTGGATGTCTCGAGCTGCTCAGGCAACAGAGCCTGAGTGGACCACTGCCTATCAGGTAGAGGTCAAAAACATCATCGACAAGGTCAGAGGTATCTGACCTTCAACCACCTAGCTTAGGGGTAAGCAATGGCTGTTACTCGACTCATTATTGACATCGAAATGACCGATGGTTCGGTGTACAACGATGTCAAAACCACTTTGGCAGACCAGGTTGAGTACTCGAAGACTCGCCAGAAGCACAACTGGCCGAGCATTCAGGACGACCCGTCTCTGTTTATCAACTTCCTCGCCTATGCCGCGGCGAAGCGGCTGGGGTACTTCGGCGGCACCTGGGACGAGTTCTGCAACCAGTGCGCGGCGGTAGGGGAGGCCGGTGAAGAGGAACTGGACCCTACCCAGAGGACGACATCCGACGCCTGATATGCGCACTCGCTGTAGCCACAAACACGTTGCCTAGTTCGTGGTACGGCGAAGACGACGAAGCCATCCTGACCTGTCTCGAGATTCTCGAAGAACAGTCGGAGGCTGCTCAAGGATGACGTCCACATAACTTGAAGGAGAACGTAAATGGCACGGTCCACTGCGATTCTGGCCATCCATATCGTCTCCGATGCGACGCGTGCTAGCGATGGTTTCAAGAAGGCCGAACGTCAGGTTCGTAAGTTCGAACGACGACTGAGCGCAGTCAACGAACTTGCGCCCGTTCGCGTCGTTAACTCCCTGGCGAGGATGGCCACGCTCGCGACGGTGGCGACTGGAGCAGTCGCTGCAGCCGGTGGCGCAGTCGGAGCTCTCGGTATCGCGCTTGCCGGCGCTGGCGCGCTGGCTGCACCGGCACTCGGGGCCGTCATACTCGGACTCGATGGCATCAAAGAAGCCGCCAAGACCATCTCTCCGCAGTTCGATGCCCTGAAGAAGGCGGTATCGGACACCTTCCAGAAGGAGATGACTCCAGCCTTCAAACAGCTTGGAGGACTCCTTGATTCGCTGACTCCCGCGATGAAGGGGATGGCGTCTACGCTGTCGTCGAGCTTCGCTGGTGTGGTGGGTGTGCTCACCGGACCGATGAATGGTGCCCTGAACACCATCGTGCGCGGTGGCCGGCAATTTATCGGTGCAATGCAGCCAGGTATTGAGCGGTTGGTGACCGGCATTCTCAACCTTGGCGTCGGAGCAGCGTCCTCCGCCGATGTTCTGGGTAGAGCCTTCGGAAACGTGCTGAGCGCAATCGGGGACGTGTTCACCAAGCTCCAGCAGACGGGTCAGTTGACCACAGTCATGGATGGTGCTGCTGCAGCAATCAATGGTCTTGGCAACTTCATTCGCCCGGTCATCGAGCTGGTGGCACAGCTCACCGCATCTATGGGACCAGTTCTCGGGCAAGCATTCACAGCCCTAGGCACGTCTATCGCTGCCATCACACCGCAACTGGCTGCCCTAGGGCAACAGTTCGCTGAGGCGCTGGTGCAGGCTATCCAAGAACTGACACCGCACCTGCCGACTATCATCCAGGGATTCAGTCAGATACTCAGCGGCATTACTCCACTGATTGGGCCCTTTGCTGACCTGGTCGGGGCAATTGCTCCTCTTACGCCCGCTATCGTCACGCTCGCTGTTGCCTTCCGTGGGCTCAACGCCGTTGCAGGAGTGGCTACGACGCTTCGCATCCTAGCCCCTGCCATGAAGATGTTCGGCACCAACAGCAAGGCTGCAACGGGCGCGCTCAAGGTATTCAAGGGCATATTTGGCGGTCTCGGTGGTGGGCTCAAGCTGTTGGCAGGGTTCATCGGCAAGGCGGCAATCGCGATGATTCCGTTGATTGTCCAGGTGTGGTCACTGACTGCGGCACTGTTGGCAAATCCCATCACGTGGATTGTGCTGGCCATCGTCGCTCTCATCGCTGTCATCGTCCTCATCGCGACCAAGACCACGTGGTTTCAGACTGCCTGGAAGGCGATGTGTACCGCTGTCGTCGCTGCCTGGAACTGGGTGGTTGGCCTCGTCAAGGCTGTCTGGCAAGGTGTGGTCACCGCATTCCAGGTCTCGGTCGCATGGCTCAAGGGAGTCTGGGATGGCTTTGTCAACGCCATGATTGCGGCCTGGAACTGGATTAAGTCCGCCGCCATCGCTGTCTGGAATGGCATCAAGGCCGCAGTCGCTGTGGCCATCGGCTTTATCCAGGCCGTCATGGATGGCTTCCGTGGCGTGGCCTCGGCCGTGTGGAATGGCATCAAGGCGGTTGCGGTTGCCGTGTGGAATGGCATCAAGTCTGCGGTCACCACGGTCATCAACACGATTAAGGGTGTCTTCAATACTCTGAAGTCTGTTGGAACCTCGGTCTGGAACGCCATCAAGGGTGCAGTGGACACCGTCAAAGGCGCGATTGAGGGCGTGGTCAATGCCATCAAGAGTGTCATCTCGTGGATTGGGAACATACACTTCCCGTCACCCCCTGGCTGGATGACCTCCCTGTTCTCATCTCCGGGTGCTGAGTTCACCTTCCAGCCGCCCAGTGCCTTCCGATTCCTGCCCGAGGGGTTCCAGACCTTCGCTGCCCGAGGCCCTGAACTCACTGCAGCTTCAACCCTTGGCATCTCACCAAGCGACTTCGCTCGGTGGGGCGCAGGTGCTGGTCGGACCGAGGTCAACAACACCAACATCAACATCCGTATCGAGGGTGCATTGGACCCGATTGCGGTCGGGAGGCAGGTGGAGAGCGTGCTCGGTAAATACCACACCACCACGGGCAACTCGCAGCAGGTGGCTTGGAAATGACCTACGAAGCACGTGACATCAAGGTCAAGCCCAGGGTCTACCTAATCGACCAGTGGTACTACGACGCCGATGAGATGCAGATTCTTGACGGCATCTCGGTGAGGTGGGGTCGTACAGGTCTCACCGAGTCCGCATCTCCTGCCACTGTTGCTATCCGGCTGCTAGACCCAACCGGTACGTGGGTTCAGCGGATGCGCGACAACGCCATCATTGGCGAGGCCATCAGCCTCTTCGCCGGCATCAACTTCAACACCAGCACGCTGACCTGGGAGCAGGGGTGGAACTGGTTTCACGGGCGGATTACCGACGTGGAGATTGAAGACGCACCCAAAGACCCCGAGACCAACCTCTCTCGCGGTGACATTGTCACCATCAGCGGTGTCGACCGTATGGCCCAGTGGGGCAACGTGGTTATGTACGACCACGCTCTTCCTCTCGCCGCGGGCCAGACCGTCATCACTAGGGCTAACTGGATTAAGCTCCAGGCGCTGGAGACCACGCAGATAACCGACGTCTTCTTCGACCCGTACTTCGAGACCAAGACATGCAGCGAGACCGCGGTCGACGGTCAATCGATGCAATCCATCATGGATTCATTCTATAAATCGATGGGTCATACCTATTCATATAGCCCCAAAGATAACGTGGTTCGAAACAACGGTCGATATAACGGGACTATAGACACATCCTTTTATCGTGGCTCCGATGGCTACCTGCATATCGCTCCTGCCGCTAATCCTCGACCTGGTGCGTGGGGTACCGATGATGATGATTTCCTGGGAACCAGCCTGGGTGCTCAAGTCGTCGCGCCGTCTGGTCGAAGTATCAAGCAATCTGGCTCCGAGCGCATTAATCGACTTCAAATGTCCTATCGCGACAAAGTCACCGGCGAAGACAAGACACTTGTGCGAAATATCTTAGACACCGGTGAGGGCGTCCGACTGATGACCGCGCAGACGTGGCTAGACACTACCTCCGAGGTTGGGAACGTAGCCGAGCAAGTCTTCGGCAGTCTCAACTGGGAAGGGTCGCTACCGCTCCACCCCGAGGTCACGTATGACACTCGCCTGAGCGGGGATTCGTTCCAGTCGGTGGTTCAGGCCATGGACCTCATCATGGCTGGCGAGCGTCAGTACCTCGTGTTCATCGCCGGCTCACCGTGGACAGTTAGATTGGATAAATTCCATCCAATCTTTGGGGTCCTCGGAGGCTCCATCGAGTACCGAAGAGGCCGCTGGGTCATCACGATGCAGCTGCAGCCGTACTACCACGACGACGTTTTCTTCGGCATGGACGAGCCAACCTGGGACGACCTTCCTCACGAAATTGAGTGGGGAGACGAGGCCGATACCACCAATAAACTGGACCACTCTATCCAATGGCACGACTTGAAGTTTGTAACTGACCCTTCAATCAAAGTCTATGCCGACGAATTTCCGAATGATTAGGGGTAATCAATAATGCCCGGATATACAAATAATTACGACATCCCTTATCCGCTGTCCGGTGACCCGATGTACCAAGGTCATGCACACATGAAGGCGCTGGCACAAAAGGTCGATGAGACCATGGTGAGTGTCAGTGGAGTGCCGGGCCCCGCGGGGCCTACCGGACCGGCTGGCCCCGCGGGGCCGACTGGGGCTACCGGTGCAACCGGCGCTACTGGCCCTGCCGGACCGGCTGGTGCCGTAGGCCCGCAAGGGCCTCAGGGTGACGACGGGCCAGAAGGTCCGGAAGGGCCTCAGGGCCCCGCGGGGCCGACTGGCGCTACGGGTTCGACGGGTGCAACTGGCCCCACCGGGCCGAAGGGCGACACCGGAACCGGTCTGCAGCTGGCGGGGATTGTCGCGAGCTATGCCAACCTCCCGAGCAGCCTCGGCACCGCAGATGCGGGCAAGGCGTACATCGTGGATTCCGATGACCTGCTGTATATCTGGTCGGGGAGCGCCTGGCCTGCTGATGGTTCAGGCCTCGAACTGCAAGGCGCAGAGGGCCCTCAGGGTCCGCAGGGTGAACCTGGTGCGCCTGGAACTACCTCATGGTCCGACCTCGTCGACAAGCCGGTGTCATTCACTCCGAGTGCGCACACCCACGCCGCTGCGGACATCACTTCAGGCACGCTCGATTCGACGCGAGTGCCCAATCTGGACGCCGGTAAGATTACGACGGGCACATTGGGAATCAATCGGGTTCCCACTGGGACAACGTCATCCACGGTCTGCATCGGCAACGATGCTCGGCTCAGCGATGCCCGTACCCCGACGGCTCACACGCACAGTGCCGCCGATATCACCTCAGGCACACTGGCTGCGGCACAGGTCCCAAACCTGGATGCCACCAAGATTGCGACCGGGACACTGGATGCTGCCCGGATTCCGCCCGTGACGTCGGCCATGATTACCAACGGCACCATCGTCAACGCGGACATCAGTACGAGTGCTGGGATTCAGCTGTCCAAGCTCAGTACCACGGGAACCGCGTCCTCGAGCACATATCTCCGTGGTGATGGGGCTTGGTCTTCCGCGCCGGTCCCCGCCGCGTCTGGTGGGTATATCAGGCGGACTGCAGCCCAGGCCGTTGCTACAGGTACAGACACGATGGTCTACTTCACCTCCACGGCATGGGCGTTCGGAGGCACTGCTAGGGGAGGCCTGAGTACTGCTGGTCTCGAGATTGGCGAGGCGGGCATCTACATGGTGGAAGCAGTGTGGCCATGGGCAACCAACTCTGTTAACCGTCGCAACATCAAAATCACGCTCAACAACGCCAACATCAACTCGACCATCGCCCAGCAAGACGTCCTTGCCACACCGTGGGACAACGTGTCGCGAGTAACGACCATCGTGCCCTTAGCTGCCGGTGACATCCTCTACGTCTTCGTGGCCCAGGACTGCGGCAGCAACCTGAATGGTGGCCTGGCCCTCAAGGGGCTGGAAGAGGGCCGACTGGTCGCCACACGCATCTCCGCGGCGGCCTAAGGGCGTCAGCCACGCTAGGTGGCTGACTGCGATGGTGGTGCTCGAATCCGTGCGTGTGCATCAAGGCTTGCCACACGAAGGGTGTGACCCCAACCCTTCGTGTGGCAACTCCAAATGCGTCTGCGCTGGTCATCCGGTGCCCCCAGTCGGACTCGAACCGACACTGGGCGGATTTTAAGTCCGCTGCCTCTGCCAATTGGGCTATGGGGGCTCGACGGCGGTCCGTCGGCTCACGTGGTGAGCATAGCGGCGTGGCCCAGGCAGGGATTCAAGTGGCGGGGATCTCGATACGCGTCCTCGGCTGGCGCCTCGGTCGCTACTCGATCGGCGGTGGGTGCTCGATCGGTGGTCGGCGATTCGCGCGCGCTTTCAGCCCGGATGACACCGAGGCCCCGCGCATCGCGCGGGGCCTCGGGTCCTGTGAGAGTAGGACTTGCTGATCAGCCGAGGCTGAACGGTTTGCCGTACAGGTTGACCACCTGGGTGGTCTTCTCGGTCTGGACCGAGACCTTGGCGAACGAACGTGCCTGGGCGTAGCCGGCACAGCCATTGATCATCATGGTCGCGTTCGTGTAGGCGAGTGCACCTTCGCCGTTACGGAACTTGACGCTCTTGCTGTGGCCGCGGCTCCCGAACGGGTCCTGGTATTCGGCGTCATTGATGGAGAACATCGCTGCCTGGCCGGGGCCGATGGTGACGCTGCCGCCGGTCGACGCGGTTCCGGTGATGTTGACGCCGCCGGACTCGGACAGGCTCGGGCTCGCCTTGCCGTCGGTGGTGCTCTTGGCGCCGAACGTCATCTGGCAACCGACGATGTAGCCCGCCCCGATGCCGATGCGCGACTTCTTGTCCGAGGACTTGAGGTCGTAGCGGCCCGAGACCCAGGCGTTACGGTGCAGCGGGGTGCCGCCCAGGGACGGATTGATGCGAGCGCGCTCGTTGGTACGCGTGATGGTGAGCGTGGAGCCGTCGTTGAGGCGCTTCACCACGGTCTGGTTGGGCAGCCGCACCTGCGTGTCGGCTTGTGCCACACCCTGTCCGAGTAGCGGAGCCGCGGCGATCAGGCCGACGACGACAGCGCCGGCCCGGCACGCGTTACGGGAAAAACGGTTGGAGACAATCTTGTTCATGTGGACCTCTGTCATCCGATGGAGAAGGGCTTGCCGTACAGGTTGACCTTCTGGTGCAACTGGCCCGTGGTCTCGACGGTGCTGAATGCGCGAGCCTGGGCGTAACCGCCGCAGTTCTCGATGCTCAGCTGGGCGCGGTCATACCCGAGGGAGTAGGTGCCGGGCTTCTCGATGTCCCTGGTCGACAGCTGCACGAACACGACCTGACCTGCTGCGATCGGGATCGACAGGTTGGCGGTGGCCGATGGTGCGGCCGAGATGGTTCCGGACAGGCCGCCGGACAGGCCGGTGATGTCGACCTGACATCCGACGATGTAACCGGTCGACAGGGTCGCCGCTGCACCGTTGGTCATGGTGCCGTTGGTGCCGGGCATCGCGTCCTCGCCGGCCGCGCCCAAGCTCGGTCCGGCCTTGGCGGGCTTGAGCTTCGGGGCCTTGAGCGTGACGGTGCCACTCACCCACGCGGTGCGTGAGGTGGGGTTCGCGGCCATCGATGGCGAGATCTGTGCCGATTCGTGGCTGCGGGTCAACGTGACGCCTTCGCCGTGTGCGGTGCCCCCGGGCAGGCGCACGAACGTGTCGGCCCCCGCTGCACCGCCACCCGCCAACAAAGCGGCTGCCGCTGTGCCGGCTGCCGCTGCGGATACCCCAACAGTTCGAAAGGCCTTCTGCCTGTTCCTCATCCAACTCCTCCTCGTTATGGCGGTGCAAAGCGGCAGCGACCCAGGACAAGAGACTCGGGGAGGCGTGAACGCCGAAGGCTGACCGCTCGCACTGAAAGCCATGAGTACCGTATATGGAAGAGTTATGAAAGTCTAATGTGATCGCGATCATCGCGCCCGGTTGCGCACGAAGGCGCCGGGCGTTGTTCCGGTGTGGGCGCGGAACGCCCGTGCGAAGGAGCTCTGGCTCTGGTAGCCGACGCGGATGGCGACCGACGTCACCGAATCGGCCGATCGCAACAGTGCCTTGGCCGACTCCATGCGACACAGAATTCGCCACTGCTGGAAGCTGTTTCCGGTGTCCCGACGAAAGGCGCGCTCGATGGTGCGGGCCGACGAGTGGGTGTCGCGAGCCCATTCGTCGATGGTTCGGCTGTCGGCCGGATCATCGCGGAGAGCTTCGGCGACCAGTCGCGCCGGCCCCGGGGCGGGCATCGCGATATCGAATGCTCCGGCCGGTGCTGATTGCTCCACGACCGACAGGAGTTGTTGTCGCAGCACGCTTTCCGGAGCGAGGTGCGAGGAGTGCGGGGTGCTGAGGATGGCGAGGGCGAGTGCGCGGAATTGTGAGTCGACGGCGACCACGTCGGCGCACCGGAGAGTTGTGCTGATCGACGGTTCGAAGAACGTCGGCACGATCACCGAATCCGGTCGCGGCCGCATCATGTAGCGGGTGCCGGCGGGAACCCAGATGGCGTGGTCGCCGGGTACGCTCACCGACTCGCCGTCGTCGAAGTCGAACTCGGTGGATCCGCACACCTCCCACAGCAACGCGTGTGCAGACCGATGGAGTCGGCGGACCTCCGTGGGCGGGGCGTGGGCGGAGCCCGGCAGATGGGCGGCCCATGCCCTGTCATGCCATGCCCTGTCACGGTCGCGACCGGAGGTTGGCGTCATCTGCACAACTCCTGTCGGTTATGGTCGGATTTGTGAGCTTAGGTAACGATAGCCTTACTTAGCCGAGCCATAGTCGGCACGGGTGGGGGAACCGGGCGATTTCGACGAGACGGACACCGCCGAGGTGTTGTGAATGCGACGGGGATGGGTAGTGACGCAGCAGGTGACAACGAGTTCTTTGCTCGAGGACGCGCAGGATTGCTACGGGTTCGTGCCCGCGGTGACGATCGACGATGACGTCGTGGACTTCGAGCGATTCGCCGAATGCGTGGAGTGGCTGACGGCCGATCTGCAGGCGTGTGGCGTCTCGTCGGGCAGCCGGGTCGGTCTGGGCGTGCAATCCGGTTGGGCACTGGTCCTGACCTGGCATGCCTTGGTCGCGATCGATGCCGTCGTGGTGCCCATGGACCTGTGCGACGAGGACTCCGTCGAGCAGGCGCGGGCGCTCGACCTCGACTTCGTGCTCGCCCACCGGGCACACGACAACGTCCTCGAGGACGTGATCGACGAACTGATCGACGAGGCGACCCCACCGTGTGTCTACCGCGTGGCCGAGGAGTTCGCCCTGGTCGGGGTCGGCGACGAAGGGCCGGGCCGGCCAGGTGGCGGTGGCCTGGTGACCGACCTCGATTCGGGTCGTGTCGAACGCGCCGACCACCTGCTCGCCGAGGCCGAGCGCATCGGACGTCGGCTCGACCTGTGGCCGGGGGTGCGGGTGCGGCTGTGTGGAGCGTTGAACACCAGGCCCGCCATGCTGCTGATCATCGCGTGTGCGGCTCGTGGCGCCTGCGCCTGCGTCGAGGCGTCGTCGGTTCCCACCGGCGACACCGCGATCGAGGTCGTGCCCGTCATCGATCGACCCGAATCCGAACAGGCGCGTCCGTTGCTGTCGGTGGTGTGCTGAGGCGATGGTCCGGCAGGTGCCGTGATCGGGCGCTGAGGGCTCAGTTCGTCGCGGCGACGACCAGGTCCGCGAGTTCGTTCTCCTTGCGGTGGCGCAGCGTGGCCACGATCGAGGCCGCGTCGGAGTCGTCCGGGAGCCACAGTGCATCCCGGACGATCGTGAGCAGCCCGGACTTCGACAGGCGCCCGCGTCGTGCTCTGCCCAACCGGGCGAGGACCTGTGCGGTCGGTGCGCGTGACGCATCGACGTCGGCGCTGCGCACGTCGAAGGAGTCCGGGCCGAAATCGAGGAAGATCGGATCCCCTTCGCTGAGCCCCAGTTCGGTGATGAATCGCTTGATCGTGCCCGACCGTGCCTGCACCGAGACCCACATGAAGGTCTGCGGGCCACGCGGACTCGACAACTGCACCGACTTCCCGGGTGCGATACCGACGATCCCGGCCAACGCCGACGGCAGGTTGAATGCCGAGCCCTTGACATGCGCTGCGGTCACTGTCGTCGCCCAGTGCACGGTGTCGCCGTCGCGGTACAGCCCGCGGGTGCGGGTGGGGGACTTACGCGGCGCGTACGGGCGCCGACGTCGGGTCACCATGTCGTCGCGCGTGACGAAATCGCCTGCGCTCGCGTAGGCCCGGACGCTGGCCTCGGTCACGTCGTATCGCCCGGTGATCTCGTCGATCACCTCGCTCAGCGGTACGGGGCCGTCGGCGCGGGCCAGGATTCGGTCGATCTGCACATGCACCGGTTCGTACTGCTGTAGACCCCAACGACGCAGGCCATAACTGTTGCGATCGGTCTTCACGATGCGGTCGTCGGTGACCAGTGCGTTGCGCACCGACGACGGTGCGCGCGGAAAATCGACGAGACCCTCGATGATCTGGTCGAAGGTCTGGGGGGTCGTGGCCGTCGACAGGAATGCCGCGACGAGATCTCCGGTCGATGCGGTCGAGGAGATCACGTGATCGGCGATCAGGGAGTATCCGCTGCGGTGCAGCCAGCGGCGCGCGGCCTCGAGGTGGAGGCCCAGACCGTTGGCGACCTCGGCGGCGGGCGCGATGTCCTCGGGATTGGCGCACGACTCGACCGTCGCCCGGGTGAGTGCCGCGGATTCCTTGAGGGAACCGTGCACGATCCAGTCGTCGGCGGCGACCAGTGCGGGGGTGGCGGCGGTGAGCAGTCGCCACGTCGGGATACCGACCGATTCGACGATGGTGTCCATCTCCGGGATCTCCTCGACCAACGTCTCGACGTCGAGGACGGGATCGGCGCGGCGGGTGATCTCGTCGGACAGTGCGCGCAGTTCCGGCGTGTCCTCGACGATCGACGTGAGCCGATTTCGCAGACCCCGGTCGATCTGGGTCACGCGTTCTCGCGAGGTGCCCAGCATTCCGGCGAGTTCGGATTGCGTGCGCGGGCGGGAGGCCAGGATGCGGTCGTGCAGAACCAGACGGTCACGATCGGTCAGCGAGGTGACGAACACCCGCAGCTCGGCGGGTGCGCCGGGTGAGCGGGTCGTGTCCGCCGCGGAGCGGACGTCGTGGACCACACCCGACCGTGCGACGAATCGGGCGATGAGGTTGACGATCGTGACCGGACCGATGCCGGGCAGGTCCATCAGTTCGGCGGCGGAATGGCCCATCAGGCGTGCGATCGTGTCGACGCCGCTCTCGTGCAACACATCTCGAGCGGCGCGCGGCAGTGGCAGCGGTTCGGTGCCGGGCCGCACATTCGGGAAGTCGTCGATGATGCGGCGTGTGGCGCGGTCGGCCAGATAGCGCTCGGCGATGCGATGGCAGAACCGCTCCAGGTTGACATCGGTGAGGGTGTCCACCGGGGTGCTGCGTATCCACGCATTCACCACGATCTCGTCGTCGGCGAGGATGCCCGGCCCGCGTCGGTACTCGGCCAGCCACGGCAGCAGTTCGATCCACGGGCGGTCCGAGAGGTTCGCGCCGCGAAGGCGTTCGGCGAGTTGCCGGTCATCGGGAACCGTGGCCTCGGTGGAGGCCAAGACCTCGGAGGAGGACGGTGACATCGGTCGCTTCCCTGACTGTCGATTCGTGGCTGCGCCCGGCGTGGCTGACGGCGCCGGGTTCGTAGCCGAGAATAGCCTATCGTCGATGCGCCTCGAGTGCAGGAAAGTCACCTCATCCGCGGTCGTCGGGTCGGGATCTCATGCAGGCAGCTCGATGTCGAGTGCGGACAGCACCGTTCGGAACTTGGCCGATGTCTCCGCGAGCTCGTCGGCGGGGTCGGATTCGGCCACGATTCCGCCGCCGGCCCAGGTGGTCAGGCCACGGCCGTCGGGGTCCAACTCCGCGCATCGGATGCTCACCATCCATTCGCCGTCGCCGTTGTGGTCGCACCACCCGACGGCTCCCGCATAGAATCCGCGGCCGCCCTCGACGGCGAGGATGTGATCGCGCGCAGTGGCCGTGGGTGTGCCGCAGATGGCCGGGGTCGGGTGCACGGCCGCCGCGAGATCGAGTGCGGTGGTCTCCGGATCGGCGACGCGACCCTTGATGGATGTGCCGAGATGCCACATGGTCGGGGTGGTGGTCAGTGATGGTTCGGCCGGGACGTCGAGGTCGCTGCACCACGGCGACAGCGCCTGCGCCAGCGCATCCACCACGTAGCCGTGTTCTCGACGATCCTTCGCCGACGCGGCCAACCGGCGCCCGCCGGCCCGATCGATGTCGGGGTCCGGGTGGCGGGCCAACGAGCCCGCCAAGGGGTGACAACTGACCACGTCGCCTTCCTTGCGGACGAGTACCTCAGGGCTCGATCCGACCAGATGATGTCCGACGAAGTCGCCTCCCGCGGGGGAGAGGTCGGCGGCGAAGGCGTTTCCCTCGTGGTCGCGGGCACTGAGCAGTGCCGCGAAATCCCACGGCGACATCGCCTCTGCTGCCTGCACGGTGAGCCGTCGTGCCAACACCACCTTGCACATGGGATTGGACGGGTCGGCGAGCGTGCGCACCGCGTCCGCGACGCGATCCGCATGCTGGTGCGGCGCAGGATGTGCTGCGGTGACGCGCGCGGCCCGCGGTGCGGTCGGAGTGTCGCGGTTCCATCGGCCCAGGTGGCGGTGCAGCTCCTCGGGTGCGGTCAGTGCGCATCGATCGCGCGGATCGAACGGCAGCGCACCGACGATCCCGGGCGCGTGACCGGAGCGGAGCAGCGCACGTGCCTGGTCGACGTCGTCGAGGTGCTTGCGGACCCCGGTGGCGATCACGTGTTCGTCACGGCGGGCGAGGAGGAAGACGGGTTCGTGATGAGAGTCATGGTCACCCATGGGTCGCAATCTACCAACTTGGGTCGTTCTAAGATAGGCTTTGTTTCCTGTGAGAGGCGGCACGTTCGGCCGCCCGTCCGCCGACTACAGGAGCTGAGATGTTGCGCACCGTTGTGAACGGAAAGATCCACCGGGCCACGGTCACCCAAGCCGATCTGCACTACGTCGGTTCGATCACCATCGACGAGGACCTGATGCGCGCGGCCGATCTCATCGAGGGCGAGCAGGTCCAGGTCGTCGACATCACCAACGGGGCGCGTCTGGAGACCTACGTGATCACCGGCCCCGCAGGCAGCGGTGTCATCTGCATCAACGGCGCGGCCGCCCATCTCGTGGATCCCGACGACATGGTGATCATCATGTCGTTCCTCCAACTCGACGAGACCGAACTCATCGCGCACCAGCCCAAGGTGGTGCACGTCGACGCCGACAACAAGATCGTCGCCCTCGGTAACGATCCGGCCCAGCCGGTTCCCGGGGCCGTCGACCAGCTGTCCTCGCGCTGAGGTCGCCGATGTCCTCCTCGACACTGTCTCTCGCCCGGCAGATACCCGCGACCGCAGCGCAGACCGCGATGTGGTTCGGCCAGCAATTGGTCGGTGATTGCGCCACCTTCGTGGTCGCGCAGGCGTGGGATCTGCCCGGTGAGGTGGACACCACCCTGCTGCGCCAAGTGCTGGCCATGGCATTGGGTGAGGCCGAGGGGATGTCGGCACGATTCGGCACAGAGCGGGACGCGGTCGTGCAGACGCTCCCCGACGAGACCGCCGTGCAGGCCGACGACATCGAGGTCGTGGCCCTACCTGATCGCCTCGCCGCCGACCGATGGATGGCGACGCACAGTCGTCGACCGATCGACCCCTCACGCGGTCCGTGTTGTACGGCAACCGTTCTGGAGGTCGACGACCGACGAATCGTCTTCTTGCGTGCCCATCACATCGTGGCCGACGCATTCGGCCTCACCCTGATCGGACGTCGGGCCGCGGAGATCTTCACCGCCCGCGTCGGTGGGCAGCCGGTGCCGGATCGGTGGTTCGGGACGGTCGGTGACGTGGTCGCCGAGGAGGGTGCGTACCGCGAATCCGACCGGTACCGCACCGATGACGAGTTCTGGCGTGCACGTGCAGAACTGCCGCATGACGACTCGTCGCTCGCCGCACGGCCGGGTGACGCGCCGATCCCGCAGGCGGTGCGCTCGCATGCGGTCGAGGTCGACTCGGAGGTGGCCGACCGGCTCGTCGACCTCGCGGCCGCAGGGTCGGCGACGATGGGAGACGCGCTCACCGGCGTGCTCGGTGGATGGATTGCATCGGCACGCTCGACGAGTTCGGAAACGCCGGTGACCGTGGGGTTCCCGGTCATGAACCGATTCGGCTCGGCCGCCATGACGGTACCGATGTCGGTGGTGAACGTGGTGCCGCTGCATCTGGGGATCGGGGCCGAAACCACGCCCGCCGCGGCGATGGCGATGGCGAAGGCCGCGGTCGGGGAGGTGCGGTCACACACGCGGTTGCGCGGCGAAGAGATCGCGCGGATGCGCGGCAGGCAGCCCGGGATCTGGATCAACATCAAACCGTTCGGCGACGAACTCCGGTTCGGTGACACGACGGCCACCATTCATTCCCTGGCCCGTGGTCCGGTGCAGGAACTGACCATCACGGCGCGCAGGGTCTCCGAGTCGGGCGCGCTGGAGCTGCAGTTCGACGCCGACGCCGGCCGTTACGGCGCGGATGAGTTGGCGCGAGCGGCCGGCGATTGTGCTGCCTTCGTCTCCCGGGTCGTCACCGACGAGGCATGGGAACAGCCCCTGGCTCGTTCGACGATGCCCGGTGATGACGGTGTTCTGGGAGAAGGTGTGCGGCAGCCGATTCCCGAGATCGGCGTCGCCGACTACGTGCTCGGGGGAGCCGGGAACGCCCAGGTGGTCACCGCGCAGGGTGCCATGACCGGCCCGGAGGTGCGGCGCGCGACGGCACGGCTGGCCCGGATGCTCATCGACCTCGGCATCGGGCCCGAGGACCGGGTGGTGGTGATACCACCGCGAACCGAACGTCTGGTCGTGGACGTGCTCGGTGTGCTCTCCGCCGGGGCCGTGTGCGTGCCGATCGATGGTTCTGCTCCGCAGGCCCGTATCCGCACCATGCTCGATACCGCGGCCCCGCGCCTCGTGCTCGCCGCTCGAGAGGTCGTGGACCGCTTGGGGGCCGGAGCGCTCGAAGGGCAGACCTGGTCGCTGCTGGTGTCAGAGGACGTGGACGGGCGGGAGGTCTCGATAAACCCTCGGCCGGCACCCTTGGCTGGTCGAGCGGCGGAGGGCGAGGTCTCGATACGCCCTCGGCTAGCGCCTCGGGCTACTCGACCGGCGGGTGATGGGGTTCGTCCGTTGGGTGACGAGGTTCGTCCGTCGGCTGGTGAGCAACTCGCGGAGGGCGAGCTACCCGTCACCGACGCGGATCGGATCGCACCACTGCGCGGCGCCCATCCCGCGGTCGCGATCTTCACGTCGGGGTCCACGGGACGACCCAAACTCGTCGCCGTTCCCCATGTCGCACTGGTGAATCGGCTCATGTGGGCGGCGCAGGACTGGGCCGACGACGCTGCAGGCGACACGCGGATCGCCAAGTCCTCCATCGGATTCATCGACGGCATCACCGAGATGCTCGCCGCGGTACACGCGGGCGCTCGGCTGGTGATCGCCGATCGCGCGGCGATGGTCGACCCGAGCAGACTTCGTGCGCTCGCCGACGAGGTGTCGGCCACGGCGTTGACGGCCGTCCCGTCGGTGGTCGCAGAGCTATTGGGCGCGGAGCTATTGGGCGCAGAGGGATCGGGCGCAGAGGGATCGGGAGACGAGGCCGAGCCGGCACCGGCGGTCATCCGGCGGTGGACGCTCAGTGGTGAAGACCTGCCCCTGACCGTGCTCGACCGCATCCGGATGAGATCGCCCGATGCCGTCGTCAACTCGTACGGGTCGACCGAGGTGACCGGTGACGTCACCTTCGCCGATCTCGTCGCCGAGGACGCGCCCGTCACCATCGGCGGGCCGGTGGTGAACACCACTGTGCGAGTGCTGGATTCGTGGCTGCGACCGGTCCCGACGGGTGTTCCCGGTGAACTGTACGTCGCGGGCGCGCAGGTGGCACGCGGATACGTGGGCGCGACCGCCGAGACGGCGTCGCGGTTCGTCGCGGATCCCTTCTCCTCCGACCCGGGGCAGAGGTTGTACCGCACCGGGGATCGGGTGATCCGGCGCGCCGGGGCCGCATCCGCGGACCTCGAGTTCGTGGGCCGCGTCGATCACCAGATCTCGTTGCGGGGCCTGCGCATCGACCCGGGTGAGATCGAGGCCGCGCTGACGTCGATGCCGGGGATCGGCGGCGCCGTCGTCGTGGTGCGTGAGATCGTCGTCGGGCAGCCGGTGCTGATCGCCTATGTGACCGAGGCAGATCCGGGCCCGATGCCGGAGCCCGAGGACATCCGGGCGGGGCTGAGCGATGCGCTGCCACGGCATATGGTGCCGGCCACCGTGGTGACCCTGGAGCGCTTCCCGCTGACGTCCAACGGCAAGCTCGACCGGGCAGCCCTGCCCACACCGAACGCGGCGTCCGAGGCGACGTCTGCACCCCGCACCGATGCAGAGCGTCTGCTGTGCCGGGACTTTGCGGACGTCCTGGGCATTGCGGAGGTCGGTGCGCAGGACAGCTTCTTCGCGCTCGGCGGCCACTCCCTGTCCGCGAACCGCCTGATCGCGCGACTCTCGGCACGCGGGGTCGAGGCCACCATCGCCGACGTCTTCGATCATCCCGAGCCTGCTGACCTCGCACGCCATCTGGGCACCCGGTCGACGGGGGAGACCGCGGCGCGCACAGTCGATCTCGGGGAGGTCGAGGACACGCCCCGGGCGCCGGCGTCATTTGGGCAGCAGGCGCTCTGGCTCACCGAACAGATGTCGACCGACCAGTCGGCCTACCGTGTCGGCGGACTCTTCGAGATCGATGGTCGGCTCGACGTCGGCGCGCTGCGGCTCGCGGCTGCCGATCTCGTCGACCGCCATCGCGCATTGCGCACGGTGTATACCTGGGACGGCAGTGACCTGTACCAGTCGGTGCTGGCCGACGACGAACTGCAGAACCGCGACATCGTCATCCACCGGACGGTCGCCGACGACGAGATCGGCACGGCCGTCCGTGAATTCGTCGCGACACCAATGGATCTGTCCGCCGACCTGCCGGTGCGTCTGCTGGTGTTGGAGGCCCCGTCGGCACACCTACTGGTGTTGTCGGGCCATCACATCGCGACCGACGAGGGCTCCGTCGGTCACATCGTCGCCGATCTGACCGAGTCCTATCGGGCACGTAGCGGTGGCGAGGCACCGATCTGGGATCACCTGCCGGTCACCTACGGCCAGTTCGCACGCTGGCAGCGGGAACGACTGGGCAGCAGCACCGAACCCGACTCCGTACTGGGATCGGATCTCGCATACTGGCGACGCGCCCTGGCCACACATCCGCAGACGATTGCTCTTCCGCACTCGTCGCCCCCCGAGGCCGGACGAGTCCATACGGTGTCCAGCAGGCGGGTCCGGATCCCGGCCGAGGTCGCCCACGCCCTGCGCGCGCTGGGCGCCGAGCATGCGGCCAGTCCGCTGATGGTCGCCGAGGTGCTGATCGCGATCGCATTGCGGGCCCATGGCGCCGGTGACACCATCCCACTCGGCAGCCCGGTGACGTTGCGTGACGATGAGCGCTTGGCAGGCGTCGTCGGCTTCTTCGTGAACACGGTGGTCTTCGCCGTGGACCTGTCCGGGGACGTCGATGTACTGGGTGCCCTCGCACGCGTACGCGAGAACAACCTCAGCGCATTCGCGCACCGCCAGGCCCCCTTCGAGTTGGTGGTCGACGCGGTCCGCGACGATTCGGCGAATGGACTGCCCGCCGACCGTTCCCCACTGTTCCAGGTGATGATCGCCTACCGTGACGGCGCGGCGGCGACCGAGTTCGACCTCGGCGCAGCATCATTGCGTCGGCTCGGACGCGGCGAGACCTACAGTCGGGTCGGCATGTCACCGGATTCGACGGTTGCGAAGTTCGAACTCGTCTTCGGCATCGAGGAATCCGCCGACGGCGGTTGGACGGTGGGCGTCGACTACGCCCGCGAACTCTTCGACGTGGCCGCCGTGGACGGGGTGATGGAGACGGTGGCCGCGGTGGCGGCGGCCGTCGCAGCGGACCCGACCACCGGTGTGGACGACCTCGTGCAGTTGGCGACACCGGGTCTCGGCGACACCGTCGAGACCGTGGACATCATCGAAGCCGCCGATCGGGCCGCCGGTGCCGACCTCATCGCCCATGTCGGTGAGATCGCCGTGCCGCTGCACAGACCGGTTCCAGTGTGGGCGCTGCGTCGCGCCTGTCTGGCGTGCGCGCCGATGATTTTCGCCGGCCCCGGGATGAGTCCCGTCGTCGCGCCGGATCCGTTGGCTCCGAACGGTGTCGACCAAGCGTGTGCGGTGGCGTCCGGTTTCGTCGCCACCACGCGCACTCACCCCTCCGACCCGGTTCCGCATCCGCCCGAGGTGGGCGTTGGCTGCCTGGTGGACGAGGCGGGCATGGTGACCGCAGCGAGGCTGTCGATGCGTTACGGCGACCCGGGCGCGGTCGATGTGACCGCGCGATTGTTGGTGGCCCTGGCCGAACAGGCCGAGGCCGATGGGCGCTCCTCCACAGTGGTGCCGGTGCACCCGGACACCCGCGTCGTCGAGCTCCGGCGCGCCGAGGAGGTGACCGACGAGCTGCTCGACGACGAGTACTGGGTCGAGTTCGTCGAGGACACCGCCGACGCCGAACCGTTGCGACTCGATGCCGGTGGTGGGGCGACAGGCGATGTGCGACACCACCTCGGCCACGGTCCGGTTCCGGTCTCCGACCGTGTGACACCCGACGTGCTGCTGACCGCGCTGGCCGCCGCCCTGGCCACCCAGCCGGACCTCGGATCCGCCGACGCCCTGCTGGTGGATCTGGAAACCTCTGCCCGGGACGCCGAGACCGCCGTACTGCCGGGGCGTCTGGTCCACCGACATCCCGTGGCGCTGCCGACCGATCTTCCCAACGGGCATCTCGAGCGCGCCTATCAGGCGGTCGCGGATCGTCGGGTGCCCTCGGAGCACGCGGAGGCGTATCAGCTGTTGCGGCACGAGATCGTGCACACCCGCGACATGTTCGATGAGGTGCCCGAGGCAGACATCCTGTTGCGGGTCTTCGAGTCCGACGTGGAGGGAGCCGTCACCCCGATCGCTCTGGGTCACTACGCGCTCGTCGTCACCGCTCATGTGGGCACCACGCGCAACGGACAACGCGTCGTTCGGCTACACGCCGTGGGTCGTGCGAGCCTGTCGGCTCCGGTGGACCTCTCGGTGCTGGCCGACGTGATCGGCGAGTTGGGCGTCGGCCCCGACGACGGACTGCGTGAGCTCGTCTCCGACGGTGCGGCACATGCGCTACGCACCACGTCGCCTGCGCCGTTGGTGGAGATCACGCCTGCCGCATCGCGCGCCATCGCGGACAGATTCGGAACCGTCGACGACGTGCTGCCGGTGTCCGGCCTGCAGGAGGGGCTGCTGTTCCATCTGCAGATGGCAGCCGAGCAGGGGGTTGCGGATCTCTATGCGTCTCAGGCCCGTCTGCGTCTGCACGGCAACGTCGACGTCGCGCGGTTGCGTGCCGCGGTCGAGGCATTGCTGATCCGGCATCCCAACCTGCGTGCCGGTTTCGTCACCCAGGCCGATCGCAGCGTCCAGGTGATCCCCCGTGACTTCGAGATCCCCCTGCGGGTCACGTCGGCGGACACCGAGGACATCGTCGGGCAGATCCTGCGTGACGAGCGTGCGCGTCCCTTTGCCGCGGGCCGTCCACCGCTGATCCGATTCCTGCTCGTCGAGGTCGACGACGGCGACCGGATACTCGCGATCACCTTCGAACACATCTTGATCGACGGTTGGTCCTACCAGTTGTTGCTGGGTGAACTGCTCCATCTCTACGACGACCCGTCGGGGCGCGCGATGCCCGCTGCGACGCCCTACCGCGACTATTGTGCGTGGTTGTGCGGTCAGGACCTCCCGGCCGCGCGGACGGCATGGGAGCGGTACCTGTCCGGTCTCACCGAGCCGACGTTGTTGCGCCCCGACGCCGTGGAGCGCCCCGCCGATCCGAGCGCGGCCCGCGACCATCACCGGGATCTGAGCCGTGAACTGACCGAGCGTGTCCGGGCCACCGCGCGCGACACGGGTTCCACCGTCAACACCGTGCTGCAGGCGGCATGGGGGATCACGTTGGCGCGCTTGACCGGAGCCTCGGACGTCACGTTCGGCACCACCGTGTCGGGGCGGCCCCCTGAGCTACCGGGTTCGGAGAACATCGTCGGGTTGCTGTTCAACACGGTCCCGGTGCGGGTGCGGATGGATCCGTGGGAGAGCGTGGCGAGCATGCTGACGCGTCAACAGCGCGCGCAGATCGACGTGGTGGACGCCCCCTACGTCAGCCTCGTCGACATCGTCCGCGAAGCCGGTCTGCCGCAACTGTTCGACACGTTGTTCATCACGCAGAACCATCCCGCGTCGGACACGACGCGCCGATACGGGCCCGACGGCGGAGTACGCGTCGACGACACCGTGCTCGAGGACTCGACCCATTACCCGGTGTCGTTCGCCGCCCATCCCGGCGCGACCATCCACCTGCGGTGCGCCTATCGGGGAGACCTGTTCGACGCAGACGAGATCATCACGCTCACCGACCGTTTCGTCGGCGTGCTCGAAGCGATCGCAGGTGATCCCGGTCGATCGGTCGGGTCACTGGACGTGATCGGGGCCGACGAGCGGCACAAGGTCCTCACCGAGTGGAACGACACCGCGCGGGACGTGTCCGAACAGACCGTCGCCGATCTGTTCGAGGCGCAGGCCCGGCGCACCCCCGAAGCGATCGCGGTGATCGCGGGTGCGCGGCGGATGACGTTCGCGCAACTGCAGTCCGAGGTCAACCAGCTCGGACGACTGCTGATCGCACGCGGGGTGGGCGCCGAGCACAAGGTCGCACTGCTGCTGCCCCGGGACGAACGCATGGTGGTCGCCATGTTCGCGGTTTTCGCCTGTGGTGCAGCGTATGTGCCGATCGACCCGGATCACCCCACCGATCGCATCGAATACATGCTCGACGTCGCGGGGCCGTCGGTGATCGTGACCACCGACGCACTCCGCGGCAGGGTCGCGACGCTCGACGTGCCGACGGTGAACCTCGACGACGACTCCGTCCGAGATGCCTTGGCGGCGAGTGATCCCGGTCCGCTGGCGGCGCACCGTGGGGACGTACACCCCGACAATCTCGCCTACGTCATCTTCACGTCCGGCTCCACCGGACGTCCGAAAGGCGTTGCGGTCGGCTATCGGGGATTGACGAACATGTACGTCAATCACCAGGAGAAGATCTTCGACCGCGTGGTCGCCCATCAGGAGGGTCGTCGCCTCGCGATCGCGCACACCACCTCGTTCTCCTTCGACGCGTCGTGGGAACAGCTGTTCTGGCTACTCACCGGGCATCATGTGCACATCATCGACGAGGAGATGCGCAAGGAGCCCCTCGAGCTGCTCCGCCACTATGACGAGACATCGGTCGACGGTTTCGACGCGACTCCGTCCTACATCGACGTACTGGTGGAAAACGGTCTGCTGCACCGTGATCGACCGTCCGGGCGCTCGACGGCGGCCGACGGCGTGGGCGTGGTGTTCGTCTCGCTGGGCGGCGAAGCGGTGCCCGACGCGTTGTGGCGGACGCTGCGCGCCGCACCGGGCGTGGAGTCCTACAACCTCTACGGGCCGACCGAGTACACGATCAACGCGCTCGGCGCCGATCTCGCCGACAGTGCTCACCCGACCCTGGGTCAACCGATCGCGAACACCCGCGCCTACGTGTTGGATCGAGGATTGCGCCCGGTGCCACCGAACGTGGTCGGCGAACTCTATCTGGCCGGCGCCGGGACGGCTCGCGGCTACCTCGGACAGGCGGAGAAGACGGCGGAACGGTTTGTCGCGAGTCCGTGGGGCGAGGGCGGTGAACGGATGTATCGCACCGGCGATCTGGTCCGTTGGCGAGACAACGGGACGCTCGACTACCTCGGCCGCGGTGACGACCAGGTGAAGATTCGCGGCTATCGGATCGAACCCGGCGAGATCTCCGATGCGCTCGCCACCCACGAGGCGGTGTCCCGCGCTGCGGTGGTTGCACGTCCGGACGCGGCGGGCCAGCCCAGGTTGCACGCGTACGTCGTGCCGGCGGCATCTCCCGTCGATGTCGACGAACTGCGTGACCATCTGCGAGACCGGCTGCCCGACTACATGATCCCGTCAGCGATGGGTGTGGTCGATGCGATCCCGCTGAATGTCAACGGAAAGGTCGATACAAGGGCGCTACCGGTTCTCGACCTCGACTCCGATCGACACGAGCCGCCTGCGACCGAGACCGAACGTCAGGTGTGCGAGATCGTGTCCGAACTCGTCGGCGCTGCGAGCGTGTCGGTCACGTCGTCGGTGCGGGATGCCGGTGGCAACTCGCTGGTGGTGATGCGCTTGGTGTCGCGGCTTGCCGAGGTGCCCGGTGGTGAGAGGGTCACCGTGCGGGACCTGTTGTCGGGTCTGACGATCCGGCAGATCTCCCAGATGATCGACGACACCGGGACCGACGCCGGTCTCGCGCAGCACCCGCTGCTCGTGGAGTTCGCCCGAACACGGTGTGGCAGAACGCTGGTGTGCCCACCCGAAGGATTCGGTCTCGTCATCCCCTATGCGGAGTTGATCGAGCACCTCCCGGACGGTTGGGGTTTGGTGGCACTGCGGGATCCGGCGCAGGTGCCGTCGGAAGCGCCCTACCGGGACTTCGCCGCTCTGGTCAGACGCTATGTCGACGTGTTGCAGACCGAGGTGTCGAGTGCGGGTCGCATCGATCTCCTCGGCTGGTCATACGGTGGGCACCTCGCGTTCGCGATTGCTGCCGAGCTCGACCGGCGTGGGATCCGGGTCGGATCACTCACCGTGGTCGACGCGTATCCGACGACCGCTCGACCCGAAGGGCCGTTGTCGGAGGCGGCCGCGACCGAACTGACCGAACAGGGATTGCGCTCGGCCACCGGGGCGCGTGCCGACGCGACCCGTGCCGAGTTGGTGCGGTCGATGCTCGGCGGTGCGCAGACGGTGGGCGACGACGCCGACCACGACGCGATGTTCGATGCCTATGCACGCTGCGAGCGGATGCTCTCGTACGGTACAGACGGGACGGTCGACGTCCCGGTCGCGTTGATCGGGTCGACGACCGGACGTCCGGCGCACATGCCGTCGATCGCCGAGGCGTGGCGTGATCATCTCGACGACATCCGTGTCGTCGAGGAGCACGCGATCGCACATGCACGGTTACTCGACGCCGCATCGGTGTCGCGCTGGGTGCCCGCGGCGCTCGAACTCTGGCAGTCGGATTCGACAGCCGGCTGACCGGAGAGACGTTCGCCCGACCAGGGCGTCGAGAAAGAGATGGAGAAACCAGGACATGCGAGGAAAACTTCGACTGGTGATGGCGAGTTCGCTCGCCGTGGCGGCGCTCGTCGCCTCCGGCTGTTCGTCCGGAGAGTCCGAGAGCACCGACAGTTCGGCCACGAACGGGGCGACCAGGACCTTCGCCGCCGCGAACGGGAACATCGAGATCCCGGCGCAACCGCAGCGAATCGTTGCACTGTCGCGCGTGATCCCGTCCCTGTTCATCGCCGACGCACCGGTCATCGCGGCGACCTCCGGTTACGACACAAGCACCATCGTCGACGAGGACGCGATCAAGCGCTACCAGGAGGTGGCGACCCTGTCGACCGGAACCGCCAAGACGAATGCCGGTGGTGGAACACAACTGTCGTACGAGCAGATCGCAGCCCTCAAACCCGATCTGATCATCTCCGGTTTCCCCCAGAAGGCGTACAAGTCGGGGATCAGTGACGAACAGTTGCAGGCGATCGCCCCGACGTTGAGCCTGGGCCCGTCCACCCCGACCGAGTGGCGTGAGGTCGGCGAGAAGGCAGCAGACGCGGCCGGACGCGCAGACGAGTTCGACCAGCAGAAGGCGGAGTACGACAAGCTCGCAGGCGAGCTCAAGGAGAAGTACGCAGGCACCGTCGCCGGAAAGAAGTTCGCCGCGTTCTCGGTGTTCAACTCCACGCAGGCCGATTCGTTCCAGCGCGAGTTCGACGACTCGTTCACCACGAACATCGCCAACGACATCGGCATCACGTTCCCTGGCGGCACGCCGAAGAAGACGTCGGAAATCGTGTCCATCGAACGACTTTCGGATCTCGCCGACGCCGACTACATCGTGTACCAGGTCAATCCCGACGGCTCGCTGAAGTATCCGCGTATGCAGGACGTCCTCGACTCGGAGGCGTGGAAGAACCTGCCTGCGGTGAAGGCGAATCGGGTGATCCCGGTGGCCTACGCGTCGTCGGAGAGCTATGCGGGCGCCATCAAGAGCCTGCAGTCGCTCTCGGCGGCGTTGGACAAGGCGTCGACACCCGCCACGGCAGGGAGCTGACGCGTCGTTGACGGAGAACGGCCGGGAGGCGTTGCTGCGCACCATCGGGCCCGCGCGGGCACAGGTGGTGACCGCGATGGCCTTGCAGATGGTGTGTGCATTGGCAGTGGTCGGCACGTATGTGGCGATCGTGGCCGCCGTCCGGCGGCCGGCGGACACTGGAGAGATCTCGTGGCCGCCGGTCGTCGTGGCCGTGATCGCCCTGTTCGCGACACCGTTGGTGCACGCCTGTTCGTACTCGCTGAGTTTCGCGGCGAGTAGGCGCATCGAGCAGGGGCTGCGCAGCGACATCGTCGCGCACCTGTCACGGATTCCGTTGGGCTGGTTCACCGGCGGTCCGGCGGTGTCCCGGCTGCGGAAGACCGTCAACACCGATGTCGGCACGGTGACCGGCCTGATCGGCGAGGCCGTGCCGAACCTTGCGCGTCATGTCACGGTGACGGTAGCCGCGCTGGCATACCTGTTCAGCGTCACCTGGCAGCTCGCCGTGGTCGTGACGGTGCCGGTGGCGATCGCGTCGGTCGTCGAGTGGCGGCGGATGGGGGTCGCGTCGGACGCCGACCGCGCTCACGACGAGGCGGCCGCGCTGCTCACCGCGCGGACCACGGAGCTGAGCCAGGGGATCTCGGTGGCCAAGGTCTACGGGATGGCCGATCGCGAGAGCGGTCGTTTCCGGACGGCGGCCGACGCATACGCGGACAGCTACATCCGCCGCGAGAACGATCATCAACGACGCAGTCGTCTCACCACGGTGCTCGCGTCGTGGATATCGGTCCTCGGTCTGGTCGTGCTGATCGGCACCGGGCTCGTCGGCGCCGACGTGATGGCGCCGACCGACCTGGTCGCTTTTCTGCTGTTGTCGTGGATCGTCTCGCGCGGGGTGTGGGCGCTTCCGACTGCGTTGATGACGTGGCGACGCAGCTCGCTCGTGCTGAACGGAATCCGTCGGCTACTCGCCGAACCACCGCTGCCGGTGCCTGCCGTACCCACCACCTTGGTGTCGGGTCCGGTTCAGGTGAGGTTCGACGACGTCGATTTCGGGTACACGCCCGACGATCTGGCGATCTCCGGTATCGATCTCACCCTGCGACCGGGAACCACGACGGCGGTGGTCGGCGCGTCCGGGTCGGGAAAGTCGACCATCGCCCGCCTGATCCCGAGGTTCTGGGACGTCACCGGCGGTGCGATCACGATGAACGGCAGCGACGTCCGGGACCTGGACCCCGAAAGTCTCTATCGGGTCGTGTCTTTCGTGTTCCAGGACGTCATGCTGCTGCGCATGTCCGTCGCCGACAACATCCGGCTCGCACGGCCCGACGCCGACGACGCGGTGGTCGAGGCGGCGGCCCGAGCCGCTCGCATCCACGATCGGATCGCTGCCCTTCCGCGTGGCTACGAGTCGGTCGTCGGGGTGGATGCAGAGTTCTCCGGTGGTGAAGCCCAACGGGTTTCCATCGCCCGGGCGATCCTCGCCGACACCCCGGTCGTGGTGCTCGACGAGGCGACCTCGGCGGCCGACCCGGAGTCGGAGACCGCGGTCGCCGCGGCACTGAGCAGACTGATGCGGGGACGTACGGTACTGACCATCGCGCACCGGCTCGCGACGGTGATCGACGCCGACCAGATCGTCGTCCTCGATCACGGACGCATCGTGGAGGTCGGTACTCACGACGAACTGGTGGCCGCAGATGGCCGATACGCCCAGATGTGGAACGTGGACCGGGTGGCGCGCAGATGAGGGGATCGACGATGAGCCGACACGGTGTGTTCGGCGCGCTGCGGCCGGTCGTGGGCGCCGAGGCGACCCGGAGGCTGGGTGCTGCGCTGTCGATCGTCGCCGTCGCCGCGGTGCTCGAAGCGGCGTGTTTCGCCCTGTTGGTGCCGCTGCTGACAGACCTCTTCGCGGATCGGTTCCCGAGGGCATGGTTGTGGGCGGGACTGTTCGTCGTCGGCGGTGCGATCGCATTGGCCTTGGAGCGCTGGGCGTTACGGGCCCAGCGCGCGGTCACCACCGAGGTGGTGGCGACCCTTCATCATCGCGTCGGAGACCACGTGCTCACGCTTCCGCTCGGATGGTTCACCACTGCGCACACCGACGCCTTGAACCGCCTGTTGAACGAGGCGACCCGGTCGCTGGCGGTGATGGTCAACGGGATCGTCGCGATCAACGTCCGCGCGGTGGCCACCGCCCTCACCCTGTGGGTCGTGATCGCGGTGGTGGACCCACCGACCGCGTTGATCGCCGCGGGTGGACTCGTGGCGGTCGCGGTCCTCTATCGGCTCGCGACGCGGATGCTGCGCAACGGCAACACCGAGTCCACCGCGGCCACCCAGGAGATCGAGTCGCGGGTATTGGAGTTCGCCCAGAAGCAACCGGTGTTACGGGCCCACGGCCGGGTCGGAGCTGTCGACACCGACCTACGGGCCGCACTCGAGACGGTGCGGCGCGCAGCGGCACGGTACTTCCGTGGAGCGATTGTCGGCGTCACCGCCTTCACCCTCGGCACCGCGATCCTGCTGGCCGCGGTCCTGGGCATGGCGTGGTGGCGTCTGGAGGCCGGTGCGCTGTCGATCGCAGCGGGCATCGCGGTGGTGGTACTCGCGGCGCTCGTGGTCGACGCGTTGGCCCCATTGGGGCGCACCGGCAGTGTCATCTGGGCGTCGGAGCAGACCCTTCGCGAGATCGGCGACATCCTGCACACCGAACCGCTTGTCGAACCCGCGGTGTCGGCGCCCGTGGTCGACTCGGGAGTCCAGTTCGTCGGCGCGACATTCGGATACGACCCTTGCGCGCCGGTGTTGGCCGACGTGGACGTGACGATCCCGCCCGGTGGTGTGTGTGCCGTGGTGGGGCCGTCGGGCGCGGGAAAGACGACGTTGGTGCGGTTGGCGGCCCGGTTCTGGGATGTGGATGCAGGTGCCGTGCGGATCGGCGGGGCCGACGTGCGGGAACTTCGTGGCGTGGACCTGATGAGCCAGATCGCGGTGGTCTTCCAGGACGTGTATCTGTTCGACGGCACGGTCCGCGACAACGTGCTGATGGGTGGACGCGACGCCGACGCCGCCGAACTCGACCGTGTCGCCGAGCTGTCCCGGCTCGACGAGGTCGTACAGCGGCTGCCCCTCGGCTGGGACACCCCCGTCGGAGATCGTGGGACCGCCCTGTCCGGCGGTGAGCGACAACGTGTCTCGATCGCCCGCGCTCTCCTCAAGGATGCGCCGGTGGTGTTGCTGGACGAGGCGACGTCGGCACTCGACCCGGAGAACGAGGCGGCGGTGCGCGCGGCCCTGCGGCATCTGGGGGAGGGCCGCACCTGCCTGATCATCGCGCACCGGCTACAGACCGTCCGCGCCGCCGATCAGATCGTGTTCCTGGACAAAGGTTCGGTCGTGGAGGTCGGCACCCACGACGAACTCATGTCGCGCAGCGAACGCTACGCCCGGTTCTGGCGCGATCAGTCAGACCCGATCGACCCCACCGCACCCGATGAGAAGGAGATGAGATGAGCACAGCCCGGCTCGAACCTCACGAGACCGACATCAACCTGGTCATGCACGCGTTGACCCCGCGATTCGTGGAGGTCGTGCGCACCGACGCGCTCACCCCGCAGATGCAGCGGGTGACCTTCACCTGCACCGAACCCGATGGTTTTCACTTCGTGCCGATGGCACCGGACGACCACGTCAAATTGTTCTTCCCACAACCGGACACCGGCGAGATCGTCATGCCGGGGATCGGGCCCAACGGGATCGAACCACCTGCCGACGGTCGTCGGCCGACCTATCGCGACTACACCGTGCGGGGGTTCGACCGCGGACGTGCGGAGGTGGTGATCGACTTCGTCCTGCACACCCACGGTGTCGCGGGCACGTGGGCGGCGACCGCGAAACCGGGTGACCGCCTGGGCATGTTGGGGCCGCGCGGTTCGCACATCTATCCCACCGGTTACGACTGGTACCTGCTGGCCGCCGACGACACGGCGCTGCCTGCCATCGGCCGCTGGCTCGAAGAACTCCCCGAGGGCAAGCCGGTGGTGGCCTTCATCGAGGTCGCCGGACCCGACACCGAGGTGGAGCTCACAGCGCGCCCGGACGCGCAGGTGCATTACCTGCATCGTGGCGACGCCGCACCCGGAGACAGCCCACTGCTCGAACGGGCGATCCGCGACTGCGACCTCCCCGAGGGGGAGTTCTTCGCCTGGATCGCGGGCGAGGCCAACACGCTCAAACCGATCCGTCGTTACCTCCGGCGCGAACTCGACGTACCCAAGGGACGGATGAAGGTCGACGGGTACTGGCGCAGTGGCACGGTCAATCTCGACCATCACGATCCCGGCGACGACGAAGACTGACATTGTCTGTGGTCGCTCAGGAATACTCGGTCGCCGCGTCCAATGCGCGGCGCATGCTCGGCATCGTCGTCGGTGTCGGGGTGCTGGTGGCGGTCTGTGCCCTCAGCGTCGCGGTGGGTGCCAAGACGATCCCGCTCGGCACCGTCTGGGATGCCCTGTTCTCCTTCGATCATTCCCCCGACGAGATCATCATTCGTGAACTACGAGTTCCACGAACGATTCTCGGGCTGATCGTCGGAGTGGCCCTCGGGGTGAGCGGTGCCCTGATCCAGGGCATGACCCGCAATCCGCTCGCCGATCCGGGGCTGCTCGGGGTCAACGCGGGCTCGGCGTTCTTCGTGGCCGTGGCGGTCGGGATCTTCGGGTTCACCGGGATCTGGACCTACCTCTGGTTCGCGTTCGCCGGGGCCGCGCTGGTGTCGGTGATGGTCTACATCCTGGGATCGATGGGAAGAGGGGCGCCGTCACCGATCCGCTTGACCTTGGCCGGGGTCGCGGTGAGCGCACTGCTCACCGGTATCACCCTGGGGCTCACCTTGCTCGACCCCGACGCATTCGACGAGATGCGTTACTGGCGCGCCGGTTCGATCGCCGGACGTGACATGTCCATCACCGGCGCAGTCCTGCCGTTCATCATCGTGGGGTTGGTGCTGGCCGTGTGGGCGGCCCGATCCCTGAACGCGATCGCTCTCGGCGACGACACCGCGAGATCGTTGGGCGCCGATGTGGGCCGCACCCGCGTTGTCGGTACCGTCGCCGTCGCACTTCTGTGCGGAGCGGCGACGGCCGCGGCCGGTCCCATCTCCTTCGTCGGTCTGATGATCCCGCACATCGCGCGATGGGTCGTCGGTCCCGATCAACGATGGATCGTGGCGTACAGCATGATCGGCGGCGCGATCCTGGTGCTGCTGTCCGACGTGGTCGGCCGCGTCATCATCCGGCCGGGCGAGATGCAGGTCGGTGTCGTGACCGCCTTCATCGGTGCGCCGGTGCTGATCTTGTTGGTGCGCAGGGCGAAAGCGAGTGGCCTGTGACCCGGACGAGTATCGACTTCGGACGCCACGTGGTGGTGGCACGCGGCCCGTCCGGCGTGCCGTCGGCCCGGATCGTCGTGCGCTCGGTGGTGGTGATCGCGGCGCTGGTCGTGGCGGCGCTGCTGGTGGCACTGCTGGCCCTGGCCACCGGTGACTACCACGTCTCGCCGATGCACGTGATCGACACGGTCTTCGGTGGTGGCACGCGATTCGAACGGTTGGTCGTCACCGAATGGCGGATGCCGCGCGTGCTCACCGCGCTGGTACTCGGCGCCGCACTGGGAGTCAGTGGTGCCATCTTCCAATCGCTGACGCGCAATGCGCTGGGCAGTCCCGACATCATCGGGTTCAACACCGGCGCCTACACCGGGGCGCTGGTGGTGATCCTGGTCATCGGGTCCGACCACCGATACGGCACGGCCGCGGGCGCACTCGCCGGTGGCGTGATCACCGCACTGGCCGTGTACGCGTTCGCTTTCAAGCGCGGCGTCCAGGGGTTCCGATTGATCATCGTGGGCATCGGGCTCAGCGCGATGCTCGCCTCGCTCAACACCTGGCTGATCCTGAAGGCGGATCTCGACGACGCGATGTCGGCGGCGACCTGGGGTGCCGGCACCTTGAACGGGATCACCTGGGCCGACGCCACACCCGCGTTGATCGTGACGGCGGTCCTGGTGCCGTTCATCGTGATCGCGTCCTACCTGGGGCCGGTGATGGAGCTCGGTGACGACACCGCGCGGGCATTCGGTGTTCGCGTCGAACCCACGCGATTGTTCGTCATCGTGCTGGGCGTGGCGTTGACCGCAGTGGCGACGGCGGTGGCCGGACCGATCGCCTTCGTCTCGCTGGCCGCACCCCAGTTGGCCCGCAGGCTGACCCGGAGCGCGGGTGTGGCCCTGGCACCCGCCGCCGCCATGGGCGCGCTGCTGCTGGTGGGTAGCGACTACATCGCCCAGCACGCATTCGCGCCCACCCAGTTGCCGGTCGGCGTGGTCACCGCATCGGTGGGCGGCGTCTATCTGGTTTGGCTGCTCGCGCAGGAGGCACGACGATCATGAACAACAGCACACCCGACACCGCGTCGACCGTCGCCCGGTTGCAGGCGCGCGACATCACCATCGGCTACGACGAGCGGGTGATCAGCGAGTCGCTGTCCATCGACATCCCCGACGGGGCGTTCACGGTGATCGTGGGGCCCAACGCGTGTGGGAAATCGACTCTCCTGCGGGCACTCTCACGGCTCCTGAAGCCATCGAGCGGATCGGTCGTCCTCGACGGGCGATCGATACGCTCCTACCCGGCGAAGGAGGTGGCCCGCAGGCTCGGGCTGCTCCCGCAGACATCGGTGGCGCCGGAGGGCATACGCGTCGCCGAACTCGTGGCCCGCGGGCGTTTCCCCCGACAGTCGATGTTCCGGCAGTGGACGCCGGAGGACGAGACGGCGGTGCAGGAGGCGATGGCGGCCACCGGCGTCGGTGACCTCTCGGGACGCCTGGTGGACGAGCTCTCCGGAGGGCAACGCCAACGCGTCTGGGTGGCCATGGTGCTGGCGCAGGAGACACCGCTGATGCTCTTGGACGAGCCCACGACCTTCCTCGACATCGCCCATCAGATCGAGTTGTTGGACCTGTGCGCGGAACTGAACCGCGAACGGGGCCGTACCCTCGTCGCGGTTCTGCACGATCTCAACCATGCATTCCGATACGCCGACCACCTGGTGGCGATGAAGGCCGGACAGATCGTCGCGCAGGGACGGCCTGCCGACATCGTCGACGCCGGACTCATCGAAGACGTGTTCGGCCTGCGCTGCCGCATCATCGATGACCCCGAATCGCATACCCCCCTGGTCATCCCGCGACTGAGAGGAACGTGAATGACCGCAGCGCTCACCGCTGAATCCGTCACCGGTGCCCAGGCAGGCGTCTGGTACGGGCAGCAGTTGGCCGGCTCGTCGTCGACCTTCGTCGTCGCGCAGGGCTGGGAATGTCACGCCCCGCTGCATCTCGCGCGGCTCGTGGATGCGATCACCGGTGCCCTGGGAGAAGCGCCCGAACTCTTGTCGAGTTTCGGGTCGGTGGACGACGAGGTCGTCCAGTGGCCCGGCGCGCACGATGCCGATCAGGTTGCGGTGGTGGACTTCTCGGCCTCCGACGACGCGCGTGCCGCTGCCGACGCATGGATGCGTCGGCGCACCGGGACCGGAATCGATCCGTCGTGTGACCCCTGCTTCGACGTTGCGGTCCTGCGGCTCGCCGACCTCGACAACGGGATGGCCGAGGTCGTCGTGCACGTGCGCGCCCACCACATCGTCGCCGACCTGTATGCGCTGGGACTGTTCGGTCGGCGGGTGGGGGAGTTGTACGAGGCGTCGATGACCGATGCGCAGCCACCGTTGCCGTGGTTCGGGCGAGTCGGCGACGTCGTGGAGCACGAGGCGAGTTACCAAGGGTCGCCGCAGCACGACGAGGATGTCGCGTACTGGACGGAGGCCCTCGACGAGGTCGACTCCGTGAGCAGCCTCGCCGCACCGGCCGCGAACCGCCGGCAGGTCGCCTCGGTCGTCTCCCATGCCGAGCTGATCGACCCCGACACCGCGGATAGGTTGACCCGGCTCGGTTCTCGGGCCGGGGGCTCCTGGGGCGACGCGGTCACCGGCATGCTGGCGGCAGTCGTGGCCGGACGCCTCGGCACCGATCGTGTGGTGCTCGGCTATCCGATGATGAACCGGCTCGGGACGCCTGCCGCGGCGGTACCGACCATGGTGGTCAACGTCGTCCCGCTGCTGATCCCGATCACGCCGTGGATCTCGGTCACCGAGGCGACCGCTGCGGTGGTCGAGGGTGTGCAGCGCATGCGACCACACGCCCGTTGTCGCGGTGAGGAACTCGCGCGGTTGACGGCGCAAGGCCGACCGCGGATCTGGGTGAATGTGAAAGCCCTCGACGATCGACTGCGGTTCGGGGACGTGGACGTCACGGTGCACTCCTTGTCACGCGGACCTGTCGAAGAACTCACGGTCACGGTCCGCAAGACCTCGCGCGGCGAGATCGAGATCCAATTGGATGCAGATGATTCCGTCTTCGACGGTGCTGACCTGCGTCGGTTGGCCACGGAGCTGGTGGACCATCTGGGCGACGCCGCCACACCGAGGCGCTGGGATGCGCCGGTGGCGAGCGTACGCGGCCGGACCGCCGTGGACGAGGGGCCGCAAGCCGAGTCGTCGGAAACGCTCGCCGACCTTCTCGCCGGGGCCGACGGCGACGGCTCGATGGTCGGCGACGTGATCGGGGCCGACGTGATCGGCGAGGACGAGGTCGTCGACTACGGCGAACTCCACACGCGTGCACGTCAACTCGCCCGGGTCCTGATCGAAGAGGGCATCGGTCCCGACGACCGGGTGGCGCTGCTTCTGCCGCGCGACCCGTCGGCGGTGGTCGCCATCGTGGCGATCGGGCTGACCGGTGCCGCCGCCGTCCCCGTCGACCCGGGGTACCCGCGGGCGCGGATCGAGCACATCCTCGACGATGCGCAACCGCAGATGGTGGTGAGTGACAGCATATTCGGCGAACCACGGGAAGGTCTCGACGTGTTCCGGCTCGACGATGCCCGGACGCTCCGGCGGCTCGTCGCGACGGATCCGGCACCGTTCACCGCCACGGAGCGCCATCGACCGGTGCATCCCGGACACCTCGCGTGCGTGGCCTACACCTCGGGATCGACCGGGGTCCCCAAGGGCGTCATGGTCACCCAGGGTGCGATGGTCAACCGGCTCGCCTGGGCCGCACGCGATTGGCTGGGCGGCACCATCGGCGCGGGTACACCGGCGGCGCGGACATCCCTGTGGAAGAGCCCGATCGGATTCATCGACGGCATCACCGAGATCCTCGGCGCACTGCTGCGCGGCGACCGGATCGTGATCGCCGGTGACGATGCGGCACGAGATCCGCAGGCCCTACGGGCACTGATGCGGACCCACGCGGTCCCGCACCTGACCGCGGTCCCGTCGTTGATCCGTGAGCTCCTCACGGACATGCCCGACGAATCCGACACCGTCGCAGCGGGTTCACCTGCCGTCTGGATCTCCAGCGGTGAGCGACTCGCCGACCACCTCGTGCACCGCCTCGAACGGCACCACCCCGGCGCGCGCCTGATCAACTCGTACGGTTCGACCGAGGTGACCGGCGACGCGACCTATGGCGAGGTGGTGTCGGGGCAGGCCGTGACCATCGGGTCCGCGGTGCCCGGGACGTCCGTGACGATCCTCGACTCCTGGCTGCGTCCCGTCGGCATCGACACCGTGGGCGAACTCTACGTCGGAGGTGTCCAACTCGCGCGCGGCTACCACGGGCATGCGGAGTGGACCGCCCAACGATTCGTCGCCGACCCCGATCACGCGGGTGGGCGTCTGTTCCGTACCGGAGATCTCGCCACCCGAGACCGGTTCGGGCGTATCCGACTGCTCGGCCGCACCGATGACCAGGTGAAGATCCGCGGTGTCCGCGTGGAGCCTGCCGAGGTGGAGCGAGTCGTCGCCGATGCGCCCGGGGTCGATCGGGCGGTGGTCGGCACCACGACGACCGGCCCCGACGATGACGTGGTGCTGATCGCTTATGTCACACCGGCATCGAGCGGGGCCGCCGCACTCGACGTCACCGCGATCCGAGCCCATGCCGCCGCTCGGTTGCCGTCACACATGGTGCCCGCCGCGGTCACGGTCCTCGACACGATCCCGTTGTCGGCGCACGGAAAGGTCGACAGGGCCGCGCTGCCCGAGCCGCACTGGCCCGACGACGGTGACGAGGTCGTCGCCGCACGGACCGAGACCGAACACATGCTCGCCGAGGCGTACCGCGCCGTCCTCGGGCGCGGAGGTCGGTCGGTACACGACGACTTCTTCGCGCTCGGTGGTCATTCGCTGCTCGTCACGCGACTGCTGAACAGGTTGTCGGGCAACGGGACCGCCCGCCTGACGATGCGCGACGTCTTCGACCATCCCACCATCGCCGACCTCGCGGCGCTCGTCGACGGTCGCGGCATCGACGGGCCCGGGGGTTCGACCGACCGGGATTCGGTGCCACCGGTGGCCGCCGGAACAGGTGCGGACGACGCGGTGTTGTCGGCCGCACAGGAGCGACTCTGGTACCTGTTCCGCCTGGAAGGGGCGACCAGCGCGTACAACATTCCGATCGTGTTGCGGCTGCCCACCGTGCCGGATGCGCGCGCACTGGATGCGGCGGTGCGCGACGTGGTCGAACGTCACGAGGCACTCCGCACGGTCATCGCCGAGGACACGGGCGGCCGGGCGACGCAGCACGTCGTCGCGATGTCGGAGATCGACACGACCACGACGAGCATCCGGGTCGCGAGGGGCGAGACCGAAGCCGCGTTGGCGGACTGTGCCACGCACGAGTTCGACCTCGCCGGGGAGATCCCGATCAAGGTGTTCACGGTCGCCGAGGATGACGACGGTCCATGTGCGGTACTGCTGCTGGTGCACCACATCGCCGGAGACGAGTGGTCGTCACCGCTGTTGGTCTCGGATCTGTCGGCGGCCTACGTCGCCCGAATCGGCGGTGACACACCGTTGTTCGACCCGCTGCCGGTGACCTACCGTGATCACGCGGCGTGGCAACGATCGCTGCGCACGCACCCGCGGATGCGCGACGGCATCGACCACTGGCGTCGCCGGTTGGCCGGGGCGCCGGCGGAACTCGCACTGCCATACGACCATCCGCGACCGACGACCGCCGACTATGCAGGCGGACGGGTGGCGTTCCGCCTGGACCCCGTGGTCGCGGATGGGCTGCGGGAACTCGCCCGTCGCAGACGGGTGTCGATGTTCATGCTGCTGCACACCGCGGTGGCCGTGACGCTGGCCAAACAGGGCGCCGGAGATGACATCGTCGTCGGCAGCCCGGTGGCCGGCCGGGACGACGTATCCGTGCACGACCTGGTCGGGTTCTTCGTCAACATGGTGGTGTTGCGCACCGACCTCGGCGGGAATCCGTCGCTCGGCGAACTCGTATCCCGGGTCCGTGACACCGATCTCGAGGCGATGGCGTGGTCGGATGTGCCGTTCGAATCGGTCGTGGATGCGGTGTCGCCACCACGCGTGATGGGACGCCACCCGTTGTTCGGGGTGATGGTGCAGTTCCGCGCCGCCTGGTCGATCCCCGGGTTCGCCGGGCTGCCGACGGACGTCACGCCGATCGATCCGGGCACGGCGAAATTCGATCTGACCGTCGATGCCACCGAACACGAGGCGTCGGGCGAGATCGACGTGCGCCTCGATCATTCGGCAGGACTGTTCGATCGAACCACCGTCGAGACGTTCGCCGCTGACTTGCAGATCATCCTGGCGGCGCTCGCGTCGGACACCGACCGACGGCTGTCGGACCTCGACACGATCGACGATGCCCGGCGGCAACAGATCCTGCATCGGTGGGCACACGGTCGGGCGTCGGATCTGCCGCGCGCGACGGTGGACGCGCTGCTGCGGCGCGCAACGGCCGAACACGCCGGACGGGCCGCGATCCGAGCGGGTGCCGACGTCGTCGACCACGCCGAGTTGGATCGTCGGGTCGGGGTGCTCGCCGGACGGCTCGGCGCCGCAGGCGTGCGTCCCGGAGACCACGTCGCTGTCCTGACCGGACGCGGTGTGCAACTGCCGGTCGCCCTCGCGGCGGTCTTTCGGGCCGGGGCCGTGTGTGTCCCGGTGGATGCCGGCTACCCGGCGGAGCGGATCTCGTTCATCCTCGCCGACTCGGGAGCGTGTGCCGTGGTGGTCGACTCGAGTACCGGCGACGCGGTGCCGTCGACCGCCGAAGTGGTGATCCGCGCCGACGACATCGGTTCGGCCGGGGCCGTGGCCTCGGGTGCCCCGGTACGTCCGGAATCGGGTGCCATGCTGCTCTACACGTCCGGATCGACCGGGACTCCCAAGGGTGTGTTGCTTTCGCACGCCGCGTTGTCGCATCGGATCATGCTGGCGGAGAAAGACTTCGGCGTCGGTCCCCATACGGTGGGCCTGGCCAAGTCGGCGGTGGGCTTCGTGGATGCCGCGACCGAGCTGTTCGGCGTGCTCTGCGCCGGCGGCACGGTCGTGATGGCCGACGACGACGCGGCAGGTGACCCGTCCCGACTCGCGGCGCTCGTCGGCGAGCACCGCGTCACCGATCTGGTCACCGTGCCGACCATCGCACGCCTGCTCGCCGACGATGCCACGGTGTCGTCGGCGCCGATCGGCCGCTGGGTGTGTTCAGGAGAGTCGCTCACCGCAGCCGTGGCACGGCGTGTGGCCAGCGCGGCGCCCCGGGCCACGGTCGTCAATCTGTACGGATGCACCGAGGTGTCCGGAGACGTGACCGGCCACGAGGTCCGCGCGACCGACACCGACGAGACCGCGGTGCCGATCGGTCGCCCGTTGCGTGGCGCCCGCGTGTACGTTCTCGACCAATGGCTGCGCCCGACCCGACCCGGGGTGATCGGCGAACTCTACGCAGGCGGACCACATCTCGCCGACGGCTATCATCGACGGCCGATGGAGACGGCGACCAGGTTCGTCGCCGATCCCTTCGGAGCGAGCGCGGGTGGGCGTCTGTATCGCACCGGCGATCTGGCCCGGTGGGATCGTGACGGGACTCTGCACCTCGCCGGGCGCGCCGACGACCAGATCACGGTTCGCGGAGTGCGAATCGAGCCGGGCGAGATCGCGGCGATGATCGAATCGCTCGAGACCGTCGACACGGCCGTCGTGGTGCCGAGGATCTCGGAGACGACCGGCGCGGTGATGCTCACCGCGTACGTCACCGTCCGGGCGGGCGTCGACACGGCGGTCGACGGGACACAACTGCGTTCGGCTCTCATCGGCCGGCTGCCGGACACCATGATCCCGGCCACCGTCATCGTCCTCGACGACCTGCCACTCAACCCGAACGGCAAGATCGACCGGCGGGCACTGCCCGCTCCGACGCCGGATACGGATGCGGCACATCGGGAACCGACGACCGCAGCCGAGGAGCGGTTGCGTGCGATCTTCGCCGATGTCCTCGGACGGGCGGACGATCCGGGATCGGTGGGTGTCGACGACGACTTCTTCGAACTCGGCGGCGACAGCATCGCATCACTGCGGGTGGTGGCGGCGGCGGTGCGCGACGGGCTCGCGTTGACCTCGCGGCAGATGCTCGAGAACCGCACGGTCGCGGCACTGGCGGCGACCGTCGACGCGGGCGTGCCGTCGGCGCAACCGGAGCCCCCGTCGGAGCCGATAGCGGTGCCACCCAGCACGATTCAACAGCGTCTACGGCAGTCGGGTCGTCCGATCGACGGTGACGTCATCACCGAGATGGTGCGAGTCGTCGGCGACGGTGACCTGACCACGATGCGATCGGCGGTGCTGGAGGCGAGCCGTCGGCACGAGGCGCTGCGCCTTCGTGTGGTGCCGAAGAACAAACTCGTCTGGGTCAGCGAGATCCTGCCGCCGGACACGGACCGGATCACCGATCAGATCGTCGACATCTCGATGGCAGCGATCGACGACACATCCCTGGCGGAGGCGGCCGACCGGCTCGCCGAGCGCGTGCAGATCACCGAGGGACGGCCGTTGGCCGTCGGTGTGGTGGCGACCCCCGACGGGCATGTCGTGGTGCTGGCGGCGCATCAGATGGCCCTGGACCGGCGTTCCCTGCACGCCTTGGCGGCCGAGATCTGCGGGGGAGCGCCCACGAGCGCCGACATGGCGTTCAGCGCCGCGACGGCCGCGCTCGACGAGGTGGCGCGGGCCGACGACGGACGGTCGGCGGCCATCGAGGCTGCTGCTGGAGAACTGATCGCACTGCGGCCCGGGCCGTCAACCGACTGCATCGGGTCGGCGTATGCATCGACGATCGTCTCGGGCGCCGACCGTGCCGCGGTGCGGGCCGGGTTCGCCGGTGTGGTGCAGGCGGACTCCGCAGACACCGACACCGACCTGAGGGGTCTGCTCGACGGCTCCGCCGACGGGGCGATCGGCGCGTTCACCACACCGACCGTGCCGTCCGGCACATGGGGATCGGGGGAATGGATCGCGTTGCTGCGCTATGGAAATCGCACTGTGCGCAAAGCCCTCAAACGCATGGGTCACGGCACCGCGCTGGTCACCGAGGCGTTCGGGGAGATCCCGCGAGCGCACCGTCGGGAGGGCGTCGAGGCGGACTACCCGGTAGTGGCCCGATTCCGGCAGTGCGCCGATACGGATGGTTTCGAGCTCACCGTCGTCGCGGACGACGACGCGACCGCCACTCGGCTGTGCTCGCAGTGGGCCGCCGCGATCGCTCGGTAGACAAACGCGGACCTTCCAGGCGAAACCGGGTGTAGCCACACTCCGGTTCGCCTGGAAGGTCCGCGTTCGTTACGGCCGTCAGAGAGAAGCCAGCTGGGGTGTGAGCGCGTCGAGCAGATAGGGGATGCTGGCGGCACTCGGCGATCGGAACGCCTTGGCCTCGACCAAGGAGAACGCGGTCACCGAGCCATCGCGCACCGCACGGACCGACGACCAGTTCGGTTGCTCCTCGAGCGACTTCTTGCGCTCGGCCTGCACGATCAGGAGATCGGCCGCATCGAGTTTCGCGGTCTGTTCGACGGACAGCGAATTGTTCTGCGTGGCAACGTCGGCCATGGTGAGCCCGATCGCCTCCATGAACGATTCCTGGCTTCGGGCGCTACTGGCCACGAGGTAGGACCCCTGATAGAAGCTCACCTGCAGGAAGCTCTTGCCCTCGATCTCGGGGTGGGCCGCCCGGGTGTCCGCGAGCTTCTTCTCGACGTCGGCGATCACCGCGTCGGCTTTCTGGTCACGCCACATGAGGGCTCCGATGGCGCGTGTCGTCGCCTGCCAGTCGTCGGCGTCATGCGTCTTGCCCTGGGATACGTAGGTCGGCGCGATCGCACTCAACGTGTCGTAGGTCGCCTGGTCTTTGGCCTGCAGCGCACCGGCCAGGATGAGGTCCGGTTGCAGTGCGGCAATGGACTCGGGATTGATCGGGTCGAACTGATCACCCAGCTCGACCACGGACGGGGCGAACGGCGTCTTCTGCCAGGGCCCTGTCGCCCGCGCACCCTTGGGAAGGAAGTTCGCGATCCCGACGATGGTGTCGTCAGCATCGAGTGCCGTCACCGTGTCGGCGTAGGCGGGGAGCAGGACGACGACGCGCTCGGGAGCCGCATCCGTGTGCACCGGGCCGAATGTGGTGTCGACGGTGTGTGCGCCCGTCTCGTCGGATGTGGAGCTGTCGGATCGATCGTCGGAGCTCTCACCGCATCCGGCCAACACCAGCAGGGTGGTGAACAGCGCGGCGAGCAGACGGAATCGCGTCATGTCGGTCCTTTCAACCAAGTCACACCATCGGGTCAGCTTATGACCTGAATGGAAGTTTGACTATAGGCTAATTTGGACCTATCCGACGACGCCGCTCGGTGCGCGCCGAGTCCCGGGCTGCTGACGGGGCATCCGGTTCGGCGGGACCGGGTAGGGCCTGCCGCGATCAAGAGTGCCTGCGGCGATGTTGGGCCCGCACGCGATGACGGCATTGCGTGCATCCGGCACCGGATCGCCGAAATGCGGCCGCGCGGTGTCGGGCCGGTGTGCGAAGTCGAACGTCGACGTCATGTCTCCGACGACACGGCGTCGCCAGGGTGTCAGATTCGGGACGTCGACCCCGAATCTCTTCTCGATGAGCCGGAGTTGCGACGTGTGGTCGAATGTCCCCGAGGCCACCAGGCCGCCGCGGCTGTACGGCGAGATGACGAAACAGGGAACCCGGTAGCCGAGACCGATGGGGCCGCGGATGCCCTTGGCCGACGCCACCTTGCCGAGATCGGGGACGCTGACGTACTCGCCCTTGGTGCCCGGTGGTGGGGTGGGCGGCGTGACGTGGTCGAAGAATCCGCCGTTCTCGTCGTAACTGATGATCAGTGCGGTCTTCTCCCAGACCGCGGGATTCGAGGTCAGGATGTCGAGGAGCGTCACGATGCCCACCGCACCGAGCGCCGCGGGGAGTGCGGGGTGCTCACACTCCATGGCGGGCGGAACCACCCAGGAGACCTTGGGAAGTCGGTCGGCGGCCACGTCGGATCGGAAGTCTTCCGGATAGCGCGGGTCGATGCCGCGCCGGGCCAATTCGGACGCCGGGTTGCGCGCCTGTGTGAAACAACCCATCATGCCGTCGAGGAGTACCGACGACACCGGGCCGAGGTCGCGATTGTTGTAGATCTTCCAACTCACGCCCGCGTCACGCAGATTCTCCGGCATCGTGCGCCAGCTGTAGGCGAATTTCGGTATGAGCGTTGGTGTCTCGAGCAGCGGCCCGCCATGTGTGCCGTCCGGGTCGAGTGTGCCGCTCATCCAGTAGAGGCGATTGGGGTCGGTCGGTCCGAGGACCGAGCAGTGGTAGTTGTCGCAGATGGTGAAGGCCTCGGCCAACGACCGGTGGACGGGGATGTCCTCGCGCTCGTAGTAGCCCATCAGGGCGGGCGCGTTGTCGCGGCCGACGGCCTCGATCGACATCGGCAGCCAGCCGTCGTTGCGCCCGTTGTGCCAGGCACGGTGCATACCGGACCAGGAGTGGTCCGGGTCGTTGATGCACTGGCCGTCGAGGTTCGCGTCATGGCGGGTGTCCAGCCGAAACGGCAGAGTGTGGCCCCGCCGCGTCGGGCCGACTCCGGGGGCCCAACCGCGTTGTTTCCACGCAGCGGACTGTTCGCCGAATCCACGTACGCCGGAATATGTTCCGAAGTAGTGATCGAAGGACCTGTTCTCCTGCATGAACAGGACGATGTGCTCGATGTCGTCGAGCGATCCGGTGCCGGCCGGGTCGGCGGACGCGTAGGCCTTGTCGATGATGGGCGCGGCCCACGATGTCAACAATGCTCCGCCGCCGACCGCGGCGACCCGCGACAGGAACTCACGACGTGACAAACCGGCAAACGGGTTGGAGGACATGGGACTCCCGGTGTGAAGGATTCAGGCGGGGTCAGTGTACTCCCGGAACCCGTACTGTTCGTGTGGTCCGATCGCCGCGAATTCGAACAGACCGTGACCAGTTGACTCGTCATCGGATACGACAAAACGGGCGAAATGGTCTGTCACGCAGAACATCTTCATCGTGGGATCGAGCTCGGAGACCTTGAGGTGGAGGTCCTCGACCTTGAGATCGCCCTGCCACATCCCGTGCCGCCAATCGGGCTCGAGCCCGTAGCCGGTGCCGAACGCGAGGTAGTTGGCGAGCTCGGGTCGACAGGTCACCGTCGTGACCTCCCCGGTTGGTCTGGTGAAACGCAGTGTGGCCTCGGCGATCTCACGTGTTCCGGGGATGAAGGTCAGGTCGTGGACGACGTGACCCAACCATTCGGAGTCGCGGTCCGGATCGCGCCACACCCGTCGCGCGTCGTCCATCACGCGTTCGCCGGTCTCCGTCTCCTGCACGACCACGACGATGGAGAAGTCGTCGAACTCCATGACCGAGTAGATCCAGAAGAAGGTCCCCGAGAGGTCGGCGGCCGCTCTGCGTCCCTGCGGTTCGGGTTCACCCACGGGACGGACGCCCCACGAGCGGTCGCGGTTGCCGCCCCACCCGTCCGGCGCGACGTCGAATCGTTTGCCGTCCACCGACAGGGTGCCCGCCCACGTCCCGGTCTGCACGAATCGTTGGGTGTCGAAGACGACGCGCTCGATCTGGCGCTGGAAGTGGCGCGGCTCGAGCACCGCCGGACCCGAGGAGGTGAACGTGAGATCGAAGGAGAGGTCGCCGTGTCCGTCGTCGAGGGCCACCCGTAGCCGATGCAGTCCCTCGAGCACCTCGATCGTGAACGGGCCCACCCGCAGGTCGCTTCGGTCGTCCCCGAGGGCACGCGAGGCACGCACCACGATGTGTTCGTCGCCGTGACGCGCGACGGCGAAACAGTCGGTGACCCCGAGATTCGGGTACACGCCGAGTCCGATGATGAGCCAGGGTGATTCGGCATCCTGACCATGGCAGTTGAAGTAGTAGCGGTCGTAGAAGTTTCGATCGGACGTCGCGACGTGCCGGATCACCTCCGCGGCCTGGTGGATCGGGTAATCGTCCATGGGGGACAGGGTCATCGGATCGCCTGCCAATAGGTTCCGTTCATCATCGCCTCCAGAGTTGCGCGGTGCATGATCATGTCGTCGGTGTCCTCGGGTTCGCTCGCCTGCCCGAAATGGATGGCGCGGGACTGGATTCGGTACATCACGACGGCGTGGATCAGCGCGGCGTACGTCGTGTAGAAGTCCAGGTCGCGGGGTTCGTGGCCGGAGAGACGGTGATAGATCTGCGCCACGTCGTCGCGGCGCAGGAAATCGGGTAGTCCCGGCATACCGGCCAGTTCCGCGAGATCTTGGAAGAATCTGTGCAAGAAGATCAGCCACGCCACATCCAACTCGCGCGGGCCGTACGCGGCCATCTCCCAGTCGAGTACGGCGGCCGGTGTGAAATCGCGGTAGATGACATTGCCGATGCGAGCGTCACCCCAGGTCAGCACCGCGTCGGTCTCGTGCGGGAAATGCTCGTCCACCCAGGCGAATCCGCGTTCGATCAGCGGCGAACCGGCGCGACCGCTCGCGGCCCAGTCATAGAACTCGCGGGTGCGCCGGATATGGGCGCGCAGTGGCGTCTCGCCCGGGCCGGGGAGATCGAGGGATTCCTTCGGTACCGGTGCCGCGTGGATCCTCGCCAGGGTCTCGACGGTGGTCTCGGTCAGCCGTGAGCGCTGTTCGGCGGTCGCCTCGCTGACCCAGGACCCGAACGTGTAGGGCATGACATCCGGCGGCACCTCACCGTCGACACGTGCCATGACGAAGAACGGCGCTCCCAGCGGGGTGGAATCGGGCTCGGACCAGAACAGCCGGGGTACCGCGACGTCGGTGGTGTCGGCGATGTGTCCGATGATCCGGAACTGCCGATCCAGGTCGTACCGCGCGAACACCGGATCGCTGTCGGTCAACGGTGCGAGGCGTGCCACCAGCGGGTGGTTGCGCCCCTCCCACTCCACGTCCAACACGATCGTCTCGCTCGACATCCCGTTTGCGGACGGGATCTCGAGGCGGTTGATGGTGGGCGGCGAGTCGAGGACGGTCGGTAGCCAGTCGGCCAGGCGTGCCCGCAGCAGATCCGGGTCGCGTCGCGACGAACTGGGACGGGCGACCTCGTTCGGGTCGGATGAATTGCTTTCCGGCATCGGTACTTCCATCGAACTCGCGGGAATGGGATCAGCTGGAATTAGAACACGTTCCGCCGTCCGTGTGGGTAGGGTTTCGGCAGATCGGACACGACCGGTTCGTGCATCCTTGACCTGCGCACTCGCGGTGTCCACCATGGGGGCATGGACGCCGCGTCGATCACCGGGGCGCGCAATTGGGATGCGGTCCGGGCCGACCACCCCGAGGTCGTGAAACGCCTCGAGGACGGTTTGCTGCGATCCGACGACGCCGCCGACGCGGTCATCGCCGAGATGTACGAGCGCTCGATGGCCTGGCCGCAACTGCTCGCCGCCGTCGACACAGGTTCGGCGGCCGTCGAGGTGCCGCCTGCGCTCGCGGCGTTGCTCGATGCGGCCGGATCGTCGCCACCGTGGTTCGATGCCGCGCTCGCCGACGCCGGGGCGCGTGCGTGGTGGAGATTCGGCACGCTGCAGTCGTCCACCCTGTACCAATCGTTGATCTACGGCTACAAGGCGCAGGGTTTCGTCCGTCCGCTCGCCGCGACCGGGCGGCTCGGCGACGGCACCCTCGAACGGGTTCAGAACACCGCTCGCTGGGTTGCCGAGGCGACCACACCGGGTGCGATGGCCCCCAGACAGCCGGGTTGGGTGGCGACGATACGAATCCGGTTGTTGCATGCCCTGATTCGAGATCACCTACGTACCGACCGGTCGGGTACCGGGCAGGTCTGGGACGACGAGGCGTGGGGCATCCCGATCAATCAGACCTACTCCCAGTTGACCATCACCGGTGGCTTCCTGGTGCTGCCACTGATCGTGGCCAGAGATCTGGGTATCCGGTACAGCAGCGCCGAGCGGGAGGCGATCTGCCATCTGTGGCGGTGGATCGGATACGTCATCGGTGTCGACGAGGACCGGCTCCCGGTCGACTTCTCCGACGCCCGGGAACTGTTCACGATCGCCGCCGAGTTCGAACTCGAACCCGACGCGGTGTCCAAACGGTTGACCCGTGCGCTGCTGCGCGATGGGTTCGACCTGCACAACGCCCTGCCGCTGCCCGCTCCGATGGTGACGATGATGGGGCTGTTCATCAAACCGGTTCTGTCCACATCCTTTTCGTCGATCAGCACCCGGTGGGTGGAGCGACCGGCGGCCGGGGCGCTCGGGCTGCGCCGCACCCCTCTCCATCATCTCGTCGATGTGGCCCGGCCCGCGGTTCGGCTGCGTGAGGTGGTTCGTGCGACCGGACTGCTCGGCTCCGAGAGTGCCGTCGTGCGCAGGGAACTACGCACCGTCCGACGTGGGCTCGGGTTGCCGCCCGTCGACGATCCACCGTTGACCGAGGTTGGTTAATCTTGGTAACTTAACGCCGGTAATCAACTGGCGGGAGACACGCATGCTGGCGACCTTGACCCGATGGATTCTCCGTGCGCCGCGCGCGGTGCTCGCCGGTGCGGTCCTGCTGCTCGTGCTGGCCGGGTTGTATGGGGCCACCGCGGCGCAGCACCTGCTGGCCGGTGGCTACAGCGACCCGCATTCGGAATCGTCACGCGCGGAGAACATCCTCGACGAGCAGTTCGCTCGCGGCGGTCTGCAGGTGGTCATCAAACTCGACGCGCCCGCCGGGACGGCCATGGCCGACGATCCGGCGGCGCGCAGGGTCGGCACCGGCGTCGTCGCGGAACTCGAACGCCTCGACTACGTGCAGCGGCCGATCCTGTCTGTCTGGCAGAACCCGACGTTGGCGCCCGCACTGGTCAGTCGAGACGGCAGATCGGCGCTGATCGTCGCGACCCTCGCCGGCGGTGAGGAGGACGCGCCTGCCCACGCCGCCGACATCGAGGACCGGTTCACCGGTGACCGGCAAGGGATCTCGATGCGGGTGGGTGGTCAGGCGCTGGTGTTCCATCAGGTCAACGAACAGACCACCAAGGATCTCGCTGTCGCCGAGGCGATCGCGATCCCCATCACTTTCCTGGTGCTCATCGTCGTCTTCGGTGGTCTGGTGGCCGCCGCGCTCCCGGTGGTGATCGGGATCGTCGCGATCATCGGCACCTTCGCGCTGCTGCGTCTCATCGCCGGTTTCGCCGACGTCTCGATCTTCGCCCTGAACCTCACCACGGCAATGGGTTTGGCGCTGGCCATCGACTACACGCTGCTCATCGTCACCCGATATCGCGAGGAGGTGGCCGACGGTTCGGCGCGGCCCGCGGCGATCCTGACGACGATGACGACCGCCGGGCGCACGGTGGCCTTCTCGGCGGTGACCGTTGCGCTGTCGCTGGCGGCGTTGGCGATCTTCCCGATGTACTTCCTGCGCTCGTTCGCGTACGCGGGCATCGGTGTGGTGTTGGTCGCGGTGCTCGCCGCGTTGATCCTCACCCCGGCGATCCTGATGGTGCTCGGTGCCCGAGTCGATGCGCTCGACATCCGCCGTCCGGTGCGTCGACTGCTGCGCAGGCCCGAACCCGTCCCGCGTCCGATCGAACACAGCCGCTGGTATCGCAGCGTCCAGTTCGTGTTGCGTCACGCTGCGCCGGTGGCCGCGTCGGTGACGATCCTGCTGCTCGTCCTCGGTGCGCCGTTCCTGGGGATTCGATTCGGCTTCCCCGACGATCGGGTGCTGCCGCCGTCGGCCACGTCGCACGCGATCCAGGAGGAGGTCCGGGACGGGTACGCGCAGGACCTGTCGTCGACCGCCACGGCGGTCCTGTCCGGTGTCACCGATGACGCCGCGTTGGCGGCGTACACCGCCCGACTCTCGCTGGTGGCCGATGTCGACTCGGCGACCTCGTCATCGGGGACATTCGTGAACGGACGGATGATGGCGCCCGGCGATCCCGCCGATCGCCGCGACGACGTGGCGATCGTGTCGGTGTCCACCGGCCTCGAACCCATGGGTGACGACGGTCTGGCGCAACTCGACGAACTGCGGGCGATTCCGCCGCCAGCCGGCGCGGAGGTCATGTTCACCGGCCTCGCGGCGACCAACGCCGACACCGTCGACGCGATCTACGCCCACCTGCCGTGGGTGCTTGCCGCCATCGCCGTGGCGACCTTCATCCTCCTGTTCCTGTTCACCGGCAGCGTCGTGCTGCCCCTGAAGGCCTTGGTGCTCAACGTGTTGTCGTTGTCGGCGACCTTCGGTGCCATGGTGTGGTTCTTCCAGGACGGGCATCTCGACGGACTCGGGACCACGGCGACCGGCTATCTCGTGGCGACGATCCCGGTGTTGATGTTCTGCATCGCCTTCGGGCTCTCGATGGACTACGAGGTGTTCCTCCTCGGTCGCATCCGCGAAGAATGGTTGGCCTCGGACCGCAGTCGCGACGGCAGCGATCATGCGGTCGCCGTCGGGCTGGCGCGGACCGGTCGGGTGGTGACCGCTGCGGCGTTGCTGATGAGCATCGTCTTCGCGGGCATCGCGGCGTCGGAGGTGTCGTTCATGCGTATGTTTGGGGTGGGGCTGACCCTCGCCGTCCTGATGGATGCCACATTGATCCGGATGCTGCTGGTCCCGGCGTTCATGCGTCTGGCAGGCCGCGCCAACTGGTGGGCACCGGGACCGCTGCGCCGGCTCCACGACCGATTCGGGCTCTCGGAGGAACCCGCCCCGGTCGCCACAGCAGGACCGTCGAACCAGGAGAGCAGTGCCGAGCACGACGAAACGCAACCGGTCGCCCCGCGGATCGGGTGAACTGCTGGCCGAGGAGATCATCGAGGCCGCGATGGCACTGTTGGTCGAACTCGGCGACGACGCCGCGGTGTCGATCCGCGCGGTCGCGAGTCGCGTCGGGGTGACACCTCCGTCGATCTATCTGCACTTCGCGGACAAGGGGGCATTGCTCGACGCGGTGTGCGCGCGCTACTTCGAGCAACTCGACGGTGTACTCGCCGAGGTGTCGGCGGGCGTCGACGATCCTCTCGAGCGTGCGTTGCAGCAGGGGATGGGCTACGTGCGGTTCGCCATGTCGACCCCCGTCCTGTATCGCATCGCCTTCCGGCCGACCGCCGCGGACGGATCGTCGAAGGTCGACGAGGTACTCGCCGCGTCGGCGTTCACGCGAATGACGGCCACCGTCACCGACCTGGCCGCAGAAGGGTTCTTCCCACAGTCGGATGTCCGTGAGGTGGTGCTGGAGTTCTGGGCCGCGGCTCACGGCGTGGCATCGTTGATGCTCGCGAAGCCCGGACTGCCCTGGGGTGATGACCTCGTCCTGGCCGAGACCCTGATGCGTTCGGTGTGTCTCGGACGGACCGTCCTGGGCACTCTCGCGTCCGCCCACGACCCCTCTGACGTGCGCGCCTGGTTGCGTGCGCAGCGGGCACCGCAAGCCTGAACGACGACATCGGCCCGTCGTCTGTCGCACTGAAAGTCAAGAGAAGGTAAAGTCGGGGATCTGAGCCGGAACCAACCGGCCTCGGGAGGCGTTGTCACCGCAGACCCACAAGCGAGTAAGGAGCACATAGGTGCGAGAGAGCAGCAATCCGGTTATGCGCGGTGTGGTCCGCGATAACCAGACCGGCGCGGCCGGTTTCGGCACCGGAGCGGCCGCCGCCGGGCAGGGTGCCGTGTGGAATCAGTTCGGTCAGCAGACCGATCCCTACACGCAGCAGGCACCTCAGGTCAGCCGCCAGCTGACGATCGACGATGTCGTCACCAAGACGGCGATGACCCTCGGTGTGCTGACCATCTCGGCCATCGCGGCCTTCTTCGTGTCCCGATCCAACCCGGGCGTCGCGGGCCTGCTGATGGGCGTCGGCGCCATCGTCGGCCTCGTCCTGGTGATGGTCGCCTCGTTCGGCCGCAAGCAGGACTCACCGGCGATCGTCCTCGCCTACGCCCTGTTCGAGGGCCTGTTCGTCGGCTCGATCTCGTTCGTCTTCGCCGACGTGATGGTCAGTGACGCCTCGGCCGGTGCGCTCATCGGTCAGGCCGTCCTCGGAACCTTCGGTGTGTTCTTCGGGATGTTGCTCGTCTACAAGGTGGGCGCCATCCGCGTGACACCGCGGTTCACCCGCATGTTGTTCGCCGGCATGATCGGCGTCATCGTCCTGATGCTGGGCAACCTGATCGTCGGTCTGTTCAACGGCGGTTCGGGTTTCGGGCTGCGTGACGGCGGGCCGCTGGCGATCATCTTCTCGCTGGTGTGCATCGCGCTCGCCGCGTTCAGCTTCCTGCTGGACTTCGACGCCGCCGACCGCCTGATCCGGGCCGGTGCGCCCGAGCGGGCCGCCTGGGGCGTGGCCCTGGGTCTCACGGTCACCCTGGTGTGGCTCTACATCGAGATCCTGCGTCTGCTGAGCTACTTCAACTCCGACTAGGAGTCGGTCGCCTGATCGCTCGCGAAACCCCGCGTCGTCCGTCGGCGCGGGGTTTCGTCGTGTCCGGTGGAAATACAGTCGCGTGGTGTCGGTGTTGGTTGATACGTTCGGTGGCATGTTCTGAGCCGTGATGCCCGGTCCCGTCGACCCGGCCTGCACCATGACTCACCCGCACCGAATATCACCGCGATGATCTCTGCCGCGATGATTTCCGCTGCCGGAACGAGTCGACCCGATCAACGCCCGCATCCAACGGCCCCGTCGCCGTTTCGTGGAAGGACCGCATCAGTGGCCGCTGCCCACCCCGCGTCGTCGACCTCCGACGACCGGTTGTCCCGTGAGAACCTGCTCGTGATCAGCGTCCTGCTGATCGCGTCGTTCGTCGTCATCCTGAACGAGACCGTGATGAGCATCGCGATCCCGGTGCTCCAGGAGGATCTCGACGTCCCACCCAGCGTCGGTCAATGGCTGACCACCGCGTTCATGCTGACCATGGCCGTCGTGATCCCGCTGACCGGCTTCCTCATCCAACGCGCCGGGACCCGCGTGCTGTTCGTGGTCGCGATGTCGGCGTTCACCGTCGGCACGGTGATCGCTTTCGCGGCACCCGGATTCGAGGTGTTGCTGGTCGCCCGGGTGATCCAGGCGGTCGGCACCGCGATCATGCTGCCGCTGCTCATGACCACCGTGATGACCATCGTCCCCGAGCACCGTCGCGGCGTCATGATGGGCAACATCTCGGTCGTCATCGCCGTTGCACCCGCGCTCGGTCCCACCGTGTCCGGATTCATCCTCGACCACTTCGGATGGCGCTGGGTCTTCGGTTTCGTCGGCCCGATCGCGGCCGTCGCGCTCGTCATCGGTGCCGTCCTGGTGCGGCCGGTAGGACAGACCATCTCCACCCCGATCGACTACCTGTCGGTGCCGCTGACCGTGCTCGGCTTCGGCGGGCTGGTCTACGGCCTCGCCGGGATCGGTGAGGCGGCCGAGGGCGACGCGCCCGTGCCGTTGTGGATTCCGTTCACCGTCGGCGGTCTCGGACTGGTGGCCTTCGTCGTCCGGCAGATCATGCTGCAGCGCGACGACCGGGCACTCCTGGATCTGCGGGTCTTCCGCTCCCGGGTGTTCAGTGTGTCCATCGTCGCGATGATCGTCGGCATGGCCGTCATGCTCGGCACCTTCATCGTGGTGCCGTACTTCGGGCAGACGGTGCTCGGGCTGACCCCGTTCACAACTGGTCTGCTGACGCTGCCCGGCGGCCTGCTGATGGGCCTGGCCGGACCGATCGTCGGGCGAATCTACGACCTCCGGGGTCCGCGCGTCCTGGTGATCCCGGGCGCCCTGCTCGCGAGTGCGGGCGTGTGGATGCTGAGCACCATCGATCCGTCGACGACGGTCTGGTGGTTGCTGTCGGCGAACGCGCTCCTCTGTGTCGGGTTGGCGGCGCTCTTCACGCCGTTGATGACGCTGGCACTCGGGTCCGTGGAGCCGAAACTGTACTCGCACGGATCAGCGGTGCTCGGCACCCTGCAGCAGGTGGCCGGAGCCATCGGCACCGCACTGTTCATCACCATCATGACGGTGGTGTCGACCAACCAGATGGACGCCGGAGTCGAAGCCGCCGAGGCGGTCTCGAACGGTGTGGCACGTGTGTTCGTCGTCGCCGGGGTGCTGAGCCTGGTGTTGCTGGCGCTCGTGATCTTCATCCGGCGGCCTGCCGCCGTCGGTGACGAGACCGTGGATCTGGAACCGGCTCCCGAGGATGTCACGGCCGCTCCGTGACGCAGCGGGAACCATTCCGGGACAACGAAACACACCGCGACCCCCGAGGAACGTGTCCTCGGGGGTCGCGGTGTGTTCCGGTCGGGCGGTGACCCGATCAGCTGAGGCGTTCGAGCACCATCGCCATGCCCTGACCGCCGCCGACACACATCGACTCGATGCCGAAGGTCTTGTCGTGGGTCTGCAGGTTGTTCAGCAAGGTGGTGGTGATGCGGGCACCGGTCATGCCGAACGGATGGCCCAGGGCGATCGCGCCACCGGACACGTTGAGCTTGTCGTGGTCGATGCCGAGCTCATTCGCGGAGCCGAGGACCTGCACTGCGAAGGCCTCGTTGATCTCGACGAGATCGATGTCGGACAACGACATCCCCGACACCCGCAGCACCTTGCGGATCGCCTCGATGGGTCCGAGGCCCATGATTTCGGGAGACAGGCCGGTGGCCGCGGTCGCGACGACGCGGGCCAGCGGGGTGAGGCCGAGTTCCTTGGCCTTGGTGTCACTCATGATGACGAGGGCGGCGGCGCCGTCGTTGAGCGGGCAAGCGTTGCCCGCGGTGATCGTGCCGTCCGGCCGGAACACCGGCTTGAGCTGGCTGATCTTCTCGTAGGTGGTGCCGGCGCGCGGCCCGTCGTCGGCGGCCACCTGGGTGCCGTCGGCAAGCGTGACCGGGTCGATCTCGCGGGCGAAGAAGCCGTCGGCGATCGCCTTCTCGGCGCGGTTCTGGCTCAACACACCCCAGCGGTCCTGGTCTTCACGCGAGATGCCGGTGAAGCTGGCGACGTTCTCGGCGGTCTGGCCCATCGCGATGTAGACGTCGGGGACCAGTCCGTCCTGACGCGGGTCGTGCCACGCCGGGGCGCCGCCCTCGGCGGCCTTCTCGGTGCGGGCCATCGCTTCGTCGAAGACGGCGTTCTTGGAGTTCGGCGCGCCGTCGGCGCCGCCGGAGATGCCGAAGCTGGAGACACTCTCCACGCCACCGGAGATGAGGACGTCGGCCTCACCGGCCTTGATGGCGTGCAGGGCCATACGCGTCGTCTGCAGCGACGAGGAGCAGTAGCGGTTGACGGTCACGCCGGGGATGTGGTCGTAGCCGAGCTCGACCGCGATCACCCGACCGATGTTGTAACCGCCCTGACCGGCGGGCTGTCCGATACCCCAGTGGATGTCCTCGATGTCCTTCGGGTCGAGGGCAGGCACCTTGGCGAGGGCGGCGGCGACCATCTGACGGGAGAGTTCGTCAGGGCGGACGTCTTTGAGAGATCCCTTCCCGGCGCGGCCGATGGGGGAGCGGGCATGGGCGACGATGACTGCTTCAGGCATGTGATCACCGTACCCGGCGGTGGTCACGCGCTTCGAGCCCCCAAGCACTTGCTTGGTTCGGGGGTCATCTCAGCAGCCGTCGCACACGGCTCATGAGCTTGTTCTGCTCGACCGTCTCGGAGACCTCAGGTGGCTGCGGAAGTGGTGCGGGCCCCCATGCGCCGATGGCCGACAGGACCTCGGGCATCAAGATGTCGGCCGCCAGTGCATAGCCCGCCGCGGACGGGTGATAGCGGTCCGGTGAGAACATGTGATCGGGTTTCGCGAGGAACTCCTTGGCGAGCATGTCGGCCATCGGCACCGGTCGGCCGCCGGCCGCGCGGACGGCGCCGCGTTGGGCGGCGGCGAGTTGAAGTCCCCAGCGCCGCAAGACAGTCCGCAACGGTTGGGGGATCGCGGTGATGACCCCGAAATCCGGGCAGGTCCCGACGACGACCTTGGCGCCGTTGTCCACCAGCACGCGCACCGCCGCGCCCAGACGTCGCGCCGACGACCGGATGCCGTTGGTCGCGGTGACGTCGTTGGCGCCGATGAGGATCACCGCGACGTCGGGGTGCTCGCCGGTGATGAACATGGCCTCGATCTGGGCCGCGAGTCCTTTGGAGGTGGCCCCGACGATCGCCTTGTTCGCGTAGCGGACCACCTTGCCGGTCTCCGTCGCGACCCGGCGCGCAACCTGGACACCCGGAGTCTGCTCGGCGGAATCGACACCGAGTCCGGCCGCCGTCGAGTCGCCGAAGACGACCAGATACAGATCGGCGCGGGTGTCACGGGTCCGGCGATACGGACCGGTGCCGTCCGGGAGGTAGATGCCGTCGCCCGCGGGGGCGTTGTCGGTGCGATGCGGGATCACCGTGCGCGCCTCGGCGGCCTGGTTGTTGAGGTAGTTGTAGGCAACCCAGGACGCGCCCGCGCTCGCCGCCGTGGCCGCGATCGACGCGCCCACATCGCGCAGCACCCGATTGCCGTCCATGACCGATCTAGTGCCGTCCGGCGCGGGACGGTTCGGCGCTGTGGGTGGGCTCGAACTCGGGCACGGCTCCCGAGTTTAGCCGGTTCTCACCTCCGGGTTCGATCCACTTCGAGGTCTCTGGGACCATGGAGGTCATGCGGATTGCGGATCACGTCGTGGACCTGGTGGGCAACACCCCGCTGGTCAAGCTCAACTCGGTCACCAAACCCGGTTCGGGCCTGGTCGCGGCCAAGATCGAGTACCTGAACCCCGGTGGCAGCAGCAAGGACCGCATCGCGGTTCGGATGATCGACGCCGCCGAGGAGTCCGGGGCACTCAAGCCTGGCGGCACCATCGTCGAGCCCACCTCCGGCAACACCGGGGTCGGTCTCGCCCTGGTCGCCCAGCAGCGCGGTTACAAATGCGTGTTCGTCTGCCCGGACAAGGTCGGCGAGGACAAGCGCAACGTCCTCAAGGCCTACGGCGCCGAGGTGGTGGTGTGCCCGACCGCGGTGGCACCGGACCATCCGGACAGCTACTACAGCGTCTCCGACCGCCTGGTACGTGAGATCGACGGGGCGTGGAAGCCGGACCAGTACTCGAATCCGGCCGGGCCGCAGAGTCACTACGAGACCACCGGCCCCGAGATCTGGGCCGACACCGACGGCACCGTGACCCATTTCGTCGCGGGCGTCGGAACCGGCGGCACCATCACCGGCACCGGGCGCTATCTCAAGGAGATCTCGGACGGCAAGGTCAAGGTCGTCGGCGTCGACCCCGAAGGGTCGGTCTACTCCGGCGGAACCGGACGTCCCTACCTCGTCGAAGGTGTCGGCGAGGACTTCTGGCCGACCGCCTACGACCCGGCGGTGCCCGACGAGATCATCGCGGTCTCCGACGCCGATTCGTTCGACATGACCCGTCGCCTGGCCCGTGAGGAGGGGCTGCTGGTCGGCGGCTCCTGCGGGATGGCGGTCGTGGCGGCCCTGCAGGTGGCCGAACGTGAGGGCCCCGACGCCGTGGTCGTGGTGCTGCTGCCCGACGGTGGGCGCGGATACATGGCCAAGATCTTCAACGACGAGTGGATGAGCAGCTACGGCTTCCTGCGCACCCCTCTTGACGGCAAGGCCAAGGAAGCGCTCGTCGGCGACGTCCTGCGCGGCAAGACCGGTGCGCTGCCCGACCTGGTGCACACCCACCCGCAGGAGACGTTGCGCGACGCCATCGAGATCCTCCGCGAGTACGGCGTGTCCCAGATGCCCGTCGTCGGGGCCGAGCCGCCCGTCATGGCGGGTGAGGTGGCCGGTGCGGTCACCGAGCGCGATCTGCTGAGCGCCGTCTTCGAGGGACGTGCCAACCTTGCCGATCCGGTGTCGGCACACATGGGTGATCCGTTCCCGCTCATCGGTTCCGGGGAACCGGTCTCGGCGGCGACCAAGGCGCTCAGCGAGTCCGACGCGCTGATGGTCGTCGAGGACGGCAAGCCGATCGGCGTCATCACCCGGCACGATCTGCTCGCGTTCGTCAGTACCCACCCGATCGTCGGCTAGCCCCACCACCCGGACACACGACAGAGGAGTCGCGCCCATGAGCGAGCAGCGCAGCGCAGTCGATTCGACCCGCTGGCAAGGTTTTTCCACCCAGGCCATCCACGCCGGCTGGGATCCGGACCCGCGTACCGGTGCGGTGAACGTGCCGATCTATGCCAGTTCGACATTCGCTCAAGACGGCGTCGGCGGACTGCGTGACGGCTTCGAATACGCGCGTACCGGCAACCCGACCCGACGTGTCCTCGAGGCCAACCTGGCGGCGTTGGAAAAGGGTTCCTACGGACGAGGGTTCGCGTCGGGCATGGCCGCGACGGACGCCCTGTTGCGCGCCACGCTGCGCCCCGGTGATCACCTGGTGATCCCCAACGATGCCTACGGCGGCACCTTCCGGCTGATCGACAAGGTGTTCTCGCAGTGGGGGATCACCTACTCCCCGGCGCCGGTGTCCGACGTGGACGCCGTGCGTGCCGCGATCACCCCGGCCACCAAGCTGGTGTGGATCGAGACCCCGACCAATCCGCTGCTCAACGTCGGCGACATCGAGGCGATCGCCGCGGTCGCGCACGAGGCCGGTGCAAAGCTGGTGGTGGACAATACGTTTGCCTCGCCATACCTGCAGCAGCCGATCACACTCGGGGCCGACGTGGTGTTGCATTCGACGACGAAGTACCTCGGTGGGCACTCCGACGTGGTCGGCGGCGCACTGGTCACCAACGACGAGGAACTCGACGATGCGGTGGCATTCCTGCAGAACGGCGCGGGTGCGGTGCCCGGCCCGTTCGACGCCTACCTCACGATGCGCGGGGTCAAGACCCTCGCCGTCCGGATGGATCGGCACTGCGACAACGCCGAGCAGGTCGTCGAATACCTCTCCGCGCACCCGAAGATCGACTCGGTGCTCTACCCGGGCCTGGCGCAGCATCCGGGGCATGCGGTGGCGGCCAAGCAGATGCGCCGGTTCGGTGGCATGGTCTCGGTGCGCCTCAAGGACGGACAGGCTGCGGCACAGGAGTTCTGCGCACGTACCGAGGTGTTCACCCTGGCCGAGTCGCTCGGTGGGATCGAATCGCTGATCGAACATCCGGGCGCCATGACGCATGCCTCGACCGCCGGTTCGCTGCTCGAGGTGCCCGCCGATCTGGTGCGTCTGTCGGTGGGTATCGAGGACATCGCCGATCTCCTCGGAGACCTCGAGAACGCGCTGTCCTGACTCCGCTGTCCTGACCCTGTTGCGAAGGTAGGTTCAGGGGCGTGCTCCTGACCTCAGGTGATGTGGACGCGGCCACCCGGGCGCTCGACGGTGTCATGCGCCGGACCCCGTTGGTCGCCTCGCGGGTTCTCGCCGAGCGGATCGGCCACGACGTCTGGCTCAAGTGCGAGAATCTGCAGCGCACCGGATCGTTCAAGCCGCGGGGCGCCTACCTGCGGATCTCGCGTTTGAGCGAGTCGGAACGCGCTCGCGGGGTGGTCGCGGCCAGTGCAGGCAATCATGCGCAGGGCGTTGCGTGGTCGGCGAGCCGTCTGGGAATCGATTCCCGCGTGTACATGCCGGTCGGCGCGGCGCTGCCCAAGATCGCGGCCACCGAAGCCTATGGCGCCGAGGTGATCCTGACCGGACAGACGGTCGACGAGGCCCTCGTCGCGGCTCGCGAACACGCCGCCGAGACCGGCGCGGTGATGATCCATCCGTTCGATCACCCCGACATCGTGGCCGGACAGTCGACGGTCGGCGCGGAGATCTGTGACCAGTTGCCCGATGTCGGCGCCATCGCGGTCCCGCTCGGTGGTGGCGGACTGCTGGCCGGGGTGGCCGCCGCGGTGAAACTGCGCCGCCCACAGGTGCGTGTGGTCGGCGTGCAGGCGACCGGTGCCGCGGCCTGGCCCGGATCGCTCCAGGCCGGTCGGCCGGTGGCGGTCGAGGCGATGAGCACGATGGCCGACGGTATCGCCGTGGCCCGGCCGGGTGATGTGCCCTTCGAGCACATCGACGCCCTCGTCGACGATGTGGTCACGGTCGGTGAGGAGGCGCTGTCGACGGCATTGCTGCTGATGCTCGAACGCGCCAAGTTGTTGGTGGAGCCGGCAGGCGCGGCCGGTGTGGCCGCAGCGATGAGCGGGCTGCTCGACGACGTGCCGGGGCCGGTGTGCATCGTGTTGTCCGGCGGCAACATCGACCCGCTGCTGCTCAGCCATGTGACGACGCACGGGTTGAGTGCGGCCGGGCGCTTCCTGACCGTGACCGCGACCGTGTCCGATCGTCCCGGCGGCCTGATCACCCTGCTGGAGTTGCTCCGAGACCGCGGTGCCAGTGTCGTCGACGTGGTGCATTCGCGTGTCGCCGACGATCTGTACCTCGGGGAGGTGCAGGTGACGGTGAGCGTGGAGACCCAGGGGCCCGAGCATCAGCGCGTCGTTCGGGATGCGTTGTCGGAAGCGGGCTTCCTACGCACCACACCGACGGTCACCTGACGGACCCGCACTACTCGTCGAGCGACGCGGCCGTGCGCGCCCGCCGCTGTGAGGGGCGCGACGGGCACACCGGATTCGCTGTGCGCGGACGCTCAGGTCTGCGGGGACAGCTTCGCGAAATGCCGCACGGTGTCGGTCTCGACCATCTTGAACACCGAACTCGCGGTCGGTCCGGAGAACGCGATGACGGGTTTGGCCGACGTGGTCAGTTCGAGGGCGAACGACCAGACGAGCCGGCAGCCGACGTCGGCCGGTCGCACCTCGGTGAGTTCACCGAAGCGTCGGAGCCCAGGGGTGTTGGCACTCACCGCGCGGAAGGCGTTGCGGTAGTTGCCGGTCTCGGCATCCTCGTCCCAGACGAAAAAGTACTCGGACAGACTCGCGAACCCCGGTCCGAGCGATGCCTGCCGGGTGGTGCCCACGCCGTAGGGGGCAGGCGAGGTGAACTCGGTCGATCTGATCGGACGACACCAGTCCAAGGTGTGCTGGCGTGTGAGCTCGGCCCATGCCCGCTGCGGTGTCACAGGCAGATTCACGTCGATCCGGTAGGTGACCGGGGCGTTGTCGAAGAAGTCGAGGTCGATCTCGTCGAGTTGGTAGCTACGCGCCATGCGTTCCATTCATACACGCCCTTGACCGGCGGGCGGACCGTGTGGGGCTAACCTGGCTGGGTGTCTGCATCCGACGGTGTCACCGTGATCGGTCTGCTCGGACCGGTCGCGGTCGGGACGGACGCGGGGCCCGAGGAGTTGACCCCCGTTCCGGGCCTGCGCGCCCGTCGCCTGCTCGTCTCGCTGGCATCGGCCGACGGCCGCACCCGATCAGCAGAGCGGTTGATCGACGACGTGTGGGGCGACGAGCCACCACGATCCCCGGTGTCGGCCCTGCACACGCAGGTGTCGCGGCTGCGCCAGCTGTTGGGGCCGGGTCGACTGGAGGGGGTGGCCAACGGCTACCGCCTCGTCGGTTGCCGAACGGATCTGAACATCGTCGAGGAGCTCGCGCAGTCCACCGATCCGAATGATCTCGACCGTGCCGCGCGCTGGTGGCGCGGTGCGCCGGGCGACGACCTCGGTGAGGACACCGGGGGCCTCGACGACGAGCTCAGGCGCCGGGCCGACCGACTGCGGAACCTCCTCGATCAGCGGCGTACCGGTGCCGCGCTGGCCGCAGGAGACTACGCGTTGGCGCGCGAGATCGCCGACACACGGTGCCACGCAGACCCGTTGGACGAGTCCGCGCACGTGGATCTGATGCGCGCGCTGGCCGGGGAGAACCGCATCGCCGATGCTCTGGCGGTGTTCGCGAGGTTGCGGCGTGCACTGTCGGAACACCTGGGCGTGGATCCGGGCGCACAGGTCGTAGCCCTCAACACCGAACTGTTGTCGCGCTCCGCCGACGCCGACGTCGGGTCGTCGGCGGTCGCGGCCTCGACGCGACCACGTCGGGCCCGCACCGTCGGGCTGATGGTCGACGCGTCCGATCTCATCGGCCGCGACGACGACCTGACCGCGATCGTCGACCTGTTGAAGCGCCATCGCCTGGTGACCATCCAGGGTCCGGGTGGCGTGGGCAAGACGCGCGTCGCCCATCGGGTGGGCGACGCGATGGCCGAGGCCGGACGTCCGGTGTTCTACGTGCCGCTCGCACCCATCCGCAACGACGACGACGTCGTCGCGGCCATCGCGGCCGCACTGGGCGTCGGCGAGACCGACATCGGCGGCGGGGGCCGCCCACGGCTGGCGGTCGGTGACCTGGCCGACCGCCTTGTCGACGCGGTGCGAGGGCAACAGGCGGTCCTGATCTTCGACAACTGTGAGCAGGTCATCGATCGGTGCGCGCGGGTCGCCGCCGACCTCCTGGCCGCCGAGCCGCAGCTGTCCATCCTCACCACCAGCCGCTCACCGCTGATGTTGGCTGCCGAGCAGATCTATCTGTTGCCGGTGCTCGATGTCGGCGAGAACGGTTCGGCGGTCGAGCTTTTCACCCGGCGGGCGTTGGCCGTCCGACCGGATGCGCGGCTGCCGCGGGCCCAGATCGCCGAGCTCTGCCGGCACCTCGACGGTCTGCCGCTGGCGATCGAGCTCGCGGCGGCGCGCATCCGGACGATGACAGTCGGCGAGATCTCCCAGCGCCTTGCCGAACGATTCGCGTTGCTGCGCGGTGCCGATCGCACCGTACCGGACCGGCATCGCACGCTGTACGCGGTCATCGAATGGAGTTGGGACCTCCTCGATGTCGACGCGCAGGCAGCGATGCGGCGCCTGTGCAGGCTACCGGCCGGGTTCACCGCGGACACCGCTGCAATCGTCATCGGCCAGGGTGGTGTCGGTCTGTTGGACACGCTCGAGGCGCTGGTGAACCAGTCGTTGCTGACCGTCGTCGAGTCGTCCGGTCACATCCGCTACCGCATGCTGGAAATGGTGCGGGAGTTCGGTGATCGCATGTTGACGACGGCCGAGGACACCTACGAGTCCGATGCGGTGGATCGAGCCATGTGGCGTTGGGCGCGAGGATTCGCCGAGCGCATCGAGGAGCAGTTCGACGAGGGGGTCGACGAGAAGTTCTTCGACCGGATCGCCGCCGACGTGGACAATCTCGTGTGGGTGCTGCGCCGTGCCGTCGAATCGGTGCGGGATCCGGACCCGCAGCGTCGGGACGAGGCGATCGCCACCGTCGTCGGCGTGTACCCCTCGCTTGCCGGTTTCTGGATGGCGCGTGGCCTGCACGGGGAGGTGATGTCGTGGGGCGAGCGGCTTCTCGGCTCTCTGCCTCGACCACCCCGTGATCCCGACGACGCCACACGCCGTCGGTGGCAGGCGACCGTGCTCGCCGCGATGGCGCATCAGGCGATGCGTCGGAATCTTCGGGCGGTGGCGTTGGGGCGCTACTACATTCGTCTGCTCCACCGTCCGGAGCGGATCTTCGACGAGGCGACCGAGATGCTGTCGGCGTGCGCGATCAGTCGGACACCGTCGACGGCCTTCCGGGTGGTCGTCCGCGCGACGAAGGCGGCAGACGAGCAGGTGCGCACGTCCGCTTTGGCGATCCGACTGAACGCCCGGGAGAATCTCGGCAGACTCGATCAGGCGCTTCGTGACGGCCTGGCGTTGCGCGAGATAGCCGAGCGGTACGCCAACAGCTGGATGGGTGCGATGAGCCAGGTGACGCTCGGCAACATCTTCGGCCAACAGGCACAGTGGGACACCGCCGTTGGCTACTACCGAGGTGGCATCGCGGAGCTGGCACGTATGGGGGCTCGCGACGACGAACTGCAGACGCGGGCCTACCTGGTGGCCACGCTGGTGGCACTGGGCCACCTGGACGAGGCGGAGGCCGAACTCGCCGTATTGGCCGACGGGTGGAAGCCGTCGGAACCCGATCCGCAGGGCAATCCCGAGGTCGTCGGCGGCATGATGGTGGGCTTCGCCGAGCTGGAGTATGCGCGTGGGCATCTCGAGCAGGGATCGGATCTCTTCCGGCGGGCCGGGGCGTTGGTGGCCCGCGAGCATCCGCTGGGTGCCCAGGATCCCGGCGCGGTCATGCTGATCAGCGCCGCGATGATCGGATTGGTGCGCACGGGGGAGATCACCCGTATCGACGACTTGTTGGTACTGGTCATCGACAGCCTGGAATCGACGCTTGGCCCCAGCGGGTGGATCGATCTCCCGCAGGCGGGATCGGTCGCGATGGCCGTCGGGTATCTGTTGTGCGTGACCGAGCCGTCGACTCCGGACGGACCCCGACTGTTGGCCCTGGCCCGACGATTGGGCGCCCGACAAGACTATCCGGCGACCCACCATGCCTACTCGACGATGGCCGAGTGTTCCGGACTGTCTGCGCAACAGTGGGATTCGCTGATCGCCGACACCGAGAGCATTCCGCGACGCCAGGCGGTGGACGAGGTCCGAACCATCCTGGCGCCGCGGGGGAGCGGCATGGGCCGCGGGTGATGTCAGGTCACGCGTTGCGCATGTAGGCGCGCACGGCCAGCGGGGCGAAGACCGCCGTGATCACTGCGGCCCCGATCAGGGCCCAGAGCACGTGGATACCGACGTGTCCGTTCGCGGTGAGTTCACGGACCGCTGTGACGAGATGGCTGACCGGGTTCACGTTCACGAACGACTGCAGCCAGCCCGGCATCGTGTCCACCGGCACGAAGGCGTTCGACATGAAGGTGAGCGGGAACATGATCAGCATCGAGATGCCCTGCACCGCTGAGGCCTTGCTCATCAGGCAGCCCATCAGAGCGAAGATCCAGGACACCGCGAAGCTGCAGATCATCACGAGCAGGGCCGACGCGACGACGCCCCAGAAGTCGGGTCGCCACCCCATGATGACGCCCATCACGATGGTCAGAACGGATGCGATCAGATACCTGATCACGTCGGCGAGCAGGGCGCCGGCCAGCGGACTGATCCGTGCGATGGGCAGGGATCGGAATCGATCGAAGACCCCCTTGTCCATGTCCTCGCGCAGCTGGGTGCCGGTGACGATGGACGTCATCACCACCGTCTGCACCATGATGCCCGGGATGATCACGGGGAGATAGGAACTCACGTCACCACTGATGGCACCACCGAAGATGTAGGTGAACATCAGCGTGAAGATGATGGGCTGGATCGTGACGTCGAAGAGCTGCTCCGGGTTGTGCCGGATCTTCAGTACGCCCCGATAGGCCATCGAGAAGGACTGTCGAATGGTCTCGGCCAGGCTGACCGACGTCTTGGCCTGCAGGCGTGCAGGTCTGGTGGTGATGGCGCCGCTGCTGACGGCGTCGTCGATGGTGGTGGCGGTCATCAGGCTGCCTCCTGCTTCTTCTCGTCGGTGGCGTCGGCGGGCTTGCCGGTGATGGTGAGGAAGACCTCGTCCAGGCTCGGCTTCTGGACGTTGATCTCCTCGATGCGGATATGGTTCTCGCGCAGGGCGATCAGCACGTCGGGAACGAGCTCGGACCGCTGCAGCGCCGCGGAGACGCGTGCGGCTTCGGGGCTGACCGTCGTCGACTCTCCGAGCACCGATTCGACGATGCGGCACACCTGCGGGACGTCGGCGCGATCGGCCGGAACCAGCTGGAGCGTGCTCGCCCCCACCGACTGCTTCAGTTCGTCGGCGGTACCGTCGGCGATCACGACACCGTGGTCGATGACGGCGATGCGGTCCGCGAGTTGATCGGCCTCGTCGAGGTACTGGGTGGTGAGCAGCACCGTGGAGCCGCGATCGACGAGATTGCGGATGGTCTGCCACATCTGGGCGCGGGTGCGTGGATCGAGACCCGTCGTCGGTTCGTCGAGGAACAGCAGTGGCGGTGTGTCGATGAGGCTGGCCGCGAGGTCGAGGCGTCGGCGCATGCCGCCCGAGAAGTTCTTCAACGGCCGGTTGGCGGCCTCGGTGAGGGAGAACTCCTCGAGCAGTTCCTCGGCGCGGGCACGCGATGCCGGACGGGAGAATCCGAGCAGTCGAGCGAACAGGACGAGGTTCTGGGTGGCGGTCAAGTCTTCGTCGACCGAGGCGTACTGCCCGGTGACACCGACCAGCGATCGCACGGCGACGGCCTCGGACACCACGTCGTGACCGAACACGGTGGCACTACCGGAATCCGGCCGCAGCAAGGTGGCGAGCATGCTCACCGTGGTGGTCTTCCCGGCCCCGTTGGGTCCGAGCACGCCGTACACCGATCCTTCTGGCACGACCAGATCCACGCCGTTGACGGCGCGGGTCGATCCGAAATGCTTGACCAGCCCGCGCGCTTCGATGGCGAGGCCGGTGGAGGTGGTATCTGTCATGGCCACGACCTTGCCCGCAGGCACTGTCGTGGGACTTACGCGTCCTTACACGGCGCTCACCAGGGTGTCCGAGGGCGCTTTCGTGACCCTGCGTGGCTGCTCGGTCCGCCGCGCGATGTAGGCCAGGCCGAACAGCAGCATCGGGATCAACAGGTACCCGAAGCGGCCCACCGGGGCGAACAGGAAAAAGCAGGTGAAGCCGATGCCGATGAAGGTGGCCGCGGTCGAGAACGTCGTCGGGGGCCGACGGACGAGTACGTAGGCGAGAACGATCCCGCACACGGTCAGCAACACCATGTCGGTCAGTCGCCCGGCCGTCCCGAGTGATGCGAGGAGCACACCCGGCATGGGGCTCTGCGCCGGCGTGGCGACCGCACCGATGCCTGCGGGGAACTCGAAGACCTGGGCGATGGTGTCCGATATGGACAGGATCGCCGGCAGCATGAACACGGCCGACGCCGCCAGGAACACACCACCGAAGCGTGCGGCCACGCGCCATCCGTACCGGGTGACCAACAGCGCCAACACGATCGGGAGGCTCAGCAGCGCAACCCATTTGATCGCGACGGCGGCGGCGATGCACAGCGCGCCCGTCACCGGATGCCGGGTGGCGGCCAGGGCCAGCCCCAACACCAGGAAGCCGGCCAACGGGAGGTCGACGCCGCTGGCGCACATCTCCAGCGCGACAGTGGGCGATGCGATCATCAGGACCGCGATGTGGCGCGCGCGCCCGGAATGTGCGTGGAGTAGCCGCATGGATCCCCAGATCCCCACGATCGCGATGGCGGCGCACCAGATTCGCGGATCGCCGACGATGTTCCACATGCTCCCCGGGTCGAGCCCGGCGCGCGTCATCAGCGCCGCAGGCATCCCGAAGATCGCCATCACGGGCAGGTACGGATTGATGTCGGAGAGCGCGGATGCGTCGTGCACATACGGGACGCCGCTGGTCATCAGCAGACTGCCCGAGCGAGAGATGATCTCGACTTCGTTCTGCATCTGATGGTGACCGTTGAGCAGCATCGCGAAGGGCACCACGAGCGCACCGGTCAGGGCCGCCACGCGCGCCAACCGCGGACGGTGGGCGCCGGCGGGCAGCGGAACGAGGGAGATCACCGCCGCAACGGCATAACCGATGGCCGCGGAGTGGGCCCAGGTGATGTGCGCATCGAATCCCGAGAGCTTGAACAACGTGAACGCGCCGGCACCGAACCCGATGTAGGTCAAGGCCTCGACATGGTGACGTCGGACGTGTCGCGCTTGACGCGAAACCACATTGAGCATGGAATTGGTTCCCCGGTCTACTGTGGAGTAATACTTAGTTGCACATATCAACCACTGCTGTTTGCTGAATGTTAACCGTTGGGGGGTCGATGTCCATAACATCGCGAGACCGTCCGCAGACGGGACCTGTGCCGACGGCGGGGAATCAACCGTCATTATTGCGTGTCTGGCTCGCACGCGCACGGATTTACTTCTCTGTACCCCGATGGTGGGTGGAGATCATCCTCATCTGGACGATCTACCAGACCTACTCCTGGGTGCGGAACCTCGGCGGCAAGGACATTCCCCGCGCCTTCGACAACGGTCAACTGATCCAGGACATCGAGCAGCAGCTCCACATCGACATCGAACTCCCGGTCAACCAATGGGTGCACGAGCATTCGTTCATCGCCGACCTGAGCGCGCTGGAGTACCACACACTGCACTGGTGGGTGACCATCGGCGTCGCCGTCTGGCTGTTCTGGAGACATCGGGGAGGGTGGCAGCGCGGCACGGTGGCAATCGGCTATCGGCGGGCGTCGCTGGTGTTGGCGCTCACCACGGTGATGGCGTTGGCCGGGTTCTATCTGATGCCCACCGCTCCGCCGCGCATGTATCCGGGATACGTCGACATCATGGCGCAGACGTCGAGTTGGGGATGGTGGGAGGCGTCCGGCTCGCCAGGCCCGGAGTCGATGACCAATCAGTTCGCGGCGATGCCGTCACTGCATTGTGGTTGGGCGATCTGGAGTGGGCTGATGATCGCGCTGCACGCTCGTCGGACGTGGGTGCGTGTCCTGGGTGTGTGTTATCCGCTGGTGACGACGTTCGTGGTGGTCGGTACGGCCAATCACTACATCCTCGACGTCGTGGCGATTGCCGCGGTGATCGCGGTGGCGTTGGTGATCGTCTGCGCGCCGCGACGAAGGAATCGTTCAGGCGGCGGGGGCGTGGACGCGTCGATCGGCCGGCAGGTCGGTGCCGTAGCGCACGACCGAACCGACGCGGCCCAGACGCCCCTCGACGACCGTGATGGCACCGGCGAGTTGGTCGGGGTCGTCGACGTCGGCGACCAGGGCGACGGTGCGTCCGTTGTTGCCGAGCATGAACGGGACGACCTCTGAATAGTGGCTGCTGATGACAGCCAGCGGGACACCGTGCCGGAACAGCGACCGGGCATGTTCCAGCACGGCCGCGTCGTCGTCGAGGACGACCAACGGGACTTCTGTGCGGGTGGATTTCCTCATGTTTCGAGGATGAACCCGCAGGTTGGGGACGGTCTTGGCTCCGGCTGTGGATTTGCTGTGCGTGCGGTCGGGTTTCGCCGACAGCACCTACGTTCGCGTCGAGAGCGCCTTTGCTGAGGTGACCCATCCACGGTCCGAGACCTCGCCCGATGGTCGCGGAGGTTCCAGGCAAAGATGGGTGAAGCTACACACCGCTCTGCGAGGAGGTTCTGCGGATAGCGCGTGGCGCGCCGGGACTCGCCGGAAAGTTCAGCGGCGGGCGAGGGTGCGCAGGGTGACGGCGGCCATCTCACGTTCGCCGAGCGCGTTCGGGTGCACCGTCACCGACTGGACGTCACTGATCAACGGTTCGATCCAGCGCACGCCCTTGGGCTTGCAACTGTCGTGACCGATCGATGCGGCCGCGGCGTCGACGTAGGTGAGGCGTGTGATCGCGGCGGCCCGACGGATCGCGTCGTTCAGTGTGGCCTGGATGCCGTGGGTGTAGGTGACATCGCCTGGCGCGATGGGGAAGTCGGGGCACACCTGCGGTTTGGCGGGCAGAATCCACGGATAGTTGACCACCGCGACACGGGCACGCGGGGCATGTGCCCGAATGGCCGTGTAGGCGCGAAGGAGCTTGGGAAAGGTCTCAGTCCGGATCTGACGTGCGATCGAATTGCCGTACTGCTGCTTGCATGGGGCGTTGGCTCCCGGTGAAGATGCTGCTGCTGCAACACATTTGGCGACGGTGCTGCCGAAGATGTCACCGTCGTTGCCGCCGATCATGAACGTGACCAAGCGCGTCCGCGGCGACAACGCCTCGAGTTGTGGTTTCAGACCGGGGTATTGGGCGCGGTAGAAATCGTCGGTCTTGGCTCCGCCGCAACTGACATCGGTCAGTCGCACGGCGGTCCGGTCCGCGATGAGGTGCGCGTAGTTGATGTTCGACTGCGCGCACTGGGGCAGGGTTCCGGGGGCCGTCGGTAAGACGCCCGACCCGGCGGAGTAGCTGTCGCCGAGATTGACGTACTCGACGGGGATCGCCTGGGGCGCCGCGGATGCGACCGCTCCGGGTGCACAGGCGATGACCGCCCCGGCAGTGATGAACGAGGCCCAGAGCCTGCGGGCCGATACGCGCGGTTTCACAATTGAGATATAACACAGATCACAATCGCATTGCGCACGCGACATGAATCACATTCGATGATCGAGCTCGACGTGGAGGTTCCGATGCGGTGCGGCCGGCGGTGGATGGTTGGTCGATGGGTGGTCTCGATACGCCTCGGGCTCGCAGGCTCGCTCGTGGCTACTCGACCGGCGGGGGCTCGACCGGCGTGGGGTGGGCTCGAGCGGCGAGGGCACACTCGGCTGACGGTTGGTCGATTCGTGGTCTCGATACGCCTCGGGCTCGCAAGCTCGCTCGTGGCTACTCGACCGGCAGGGGTGGGCTCGACCGGCAGGTGTGGGCTCGACGGGCGAGGTGGGGTTCGACGGGCGCGGGGTTGCCGCCGACGCAGAACTCCCACGAACCGCGACGATGGCGCCGCATGTTCGTGGGAGTTCGGGATCGTTCGGATCGGCCGGTCACCGGCCTGGGGGATCAGCCGTGGTACGGCTCTGCGCTGACGAGGGTCACCTTGATCACGGCGCCGCTCGGCACGCTGTACTCGCGGGTCTCGCCGACCTTGGCGTCGATCAACGCGGCACCGAGCGGGGAGCTCGGTGAATAGGTCTCGATCGACGACGCGCTCTCCTCGCGGGTCGCGATGAGGAAGGTCTCCTTGTCGGCCTCGTCGCCGTCGTAGTAGACGGTCACGACGGATCCGGGCAATGCCACGCCCGACTGGGTGGGCGCCTCGCCCACCTTCGCGTTGTTGAGCAGCTCCTGCAGCTGGCGAATACGTGCTTCCTGCTGGCCCTGCTCCTCGCGGGCCGCGTGGTAGCCGCCGTTCTCCTTGAGGTCACCCTCTTCGCGGCGCTCATTGATCTCCGCAGCAATGACCGGTCGATTGGCGATCAGTGAATCCAGCTCGCCCTTGAGGCGGTCATGCGACTCCTGGGTCAGCCACGTCACCTGAGTGTCGGTCATCGGTCAACTCCTTTGTTTTGTCCGCCAGCCCGGATCGGATTTCCCGACCTGGGCAAATGGACTGCTCTAAATGCAGCAACACGACCCCTCGCGGAGCCGTGTATCAATACAGGGTAGCAGCCGGTGAGAGCTAAAGCACATCGGTGACTGGTGGTCGGGCGTGTTGGAGCGCCTCCTGGTAGGAGGGTTCGGCCTTCTTGAGCCACCCGACGACGAGGTAGGTCACCGGCATGATCGCGATCTCCACCAACGTCTTCCAGATGAATCCGACGATGGTGTAGTTGACGAAATCACCCCACGTGGAAATGCCCAGCGCGGATGCCGCGATCGAACAGAAGACCAGCGTGTCGGCGAACTCGCCGACGACGGTCGACCCGATCAGACGGGCCCACAGGCGTCGCTCTCCGGCGCGCTCCTTCATCTTGACCAGCACGAAGGAATTGAGGAACTCGCCGGCCAGATATCCGGCGAGGCCGGCGAGCAGGAACTGGGGGACGACCCCGGCGACCGTCCGGAAAGCCTCCTGTCCGTCGTAGAACTCGGCGGCAGGCAGCTCGATGGTGAGCCAGAAGCAGATAGAGGCGAGCAGGAGGATCGCGAATCCGGCGAGGATCGCGCGACGCATCGCGCGGAAGCCGTACACCTCGCTGATCACGTCACCGAGCACGTATGCCAGTGGGAAGAGGTAGAATGCACCGTCGGTGACCAGGCCGTCCATCTGGATCGGACCCAGCGAGACGTGCAGCCAGTCGTCGAACAGGACGACACCTTTGGTGCCGGTGATGTTGCTGATCAGCATGACGCCGACGAACGACGCCAAGAGAAACGCGTAGTGAGGGCTCGAGACGGTGGCGAAGACCGCCCGTTCGCGTGCCTTCGCCGTCACGGGGTCGATGCGGTGAGGTAGGCGGGCACATGCGTGGTGCACCCGAAGACCTCTCCGATGACGGGCGGCTTCGACGTCGCCACCTCGGTGCGCACCCCGGTCTGGGTCTGGTCGCCGGCCGGGATCAGGATCTCGCGACGACCTGTTTCGTCGCCGTCCCGGGAGCGACCCCGAACCACGCACGACACCGGTGTCTGAGGATCGGCACGGGTCACGGTGAACTGAACGGAGACCGTCGAATCATCGAGGATCTGATAGGCGGTCGCCTCTCCGGACACGTCGGGGCTCGCGAACTTGGTGTACCCCAGCCAGGCGAGAGCGACCCCGGCCACGACGACGAGTACGGACAGACCGACGAACCACCGGCGTCGACTCGTCGACGACTGCTCGGTCGGATACGTCGCGCGGGGTCCGCTGCGCGGCCGGTCGTGGCCGACGTCGGTGCCCCCGTCTGAACTGTTCACGCGTCAATACCTACCATGGGAGGCGTACCGATCCGAAGGTGAGGAAGCGTGACCGAATCTCACACTGGCGGCCCACACGCCGGGCTCCGTCTGATGGCGGTCCATGCTCACCCCGACGACGAGTCCAGCAAGGGTGCCGCCACCACTGCGAAGTACGCCGCAGAGGGCAACGAGGTGCTCATCGTCACCCTGACCGGTGGTGAGGCCGGCGACATCCTGAACCCGGCGATGGATCGTCCGGGTGTCAAGGAACGCATGAGCGAGATCCGCCAGGAGGAGATGGCCCGGGCGGCTGCGGCGCTCGGCGTCGAACAACATTGGCTCGGATTCGTCGACTCCGGGCTGCCCGAGGGCGATCCGCTCCCGCCCGTGCCCGAGGGCTCGTTCGCCGCGATCGACATCGAGGAGCCGATCGAGGCTCTCGTCCGCGTGGTCCGTGAGTTCCGCCCGCACGTCATGATCACCTACGACGAACGTGGCGGTTATCCGCATCCCGACCACATCCGCGACCATGACGTTTCGGTGGCGGCATTCGAGCGCGCGGGGGATCCGGCGGCCTATCCGGGTACCGGCGAACCGTGGACGGTGTCGAAGCTGTACTACACGCACGGATTCATCCGAGATCGGATGGTGCTGTTCTCCGACGAGTTCGAGCGTCACGGCCAGGAGAGCCCGTTCAAGGAGTGGCTGAGCAAATGGGATCCGAGCCGCGGGGACATCATGGGGCGGGTCACCACGCAGATCGAGTGCGCCAAGTACTTCCCGCAGCGTGACGACGCCTTGCGCGCGCACGCCACCCAGATCGACCCCAACGGTGTGTTCTTCAAGGTCCCGCTAGAGTGGCAGCAGCGACTGTGGCCGACCGAGGAGTTCGAGCTCGCGCAGACCCGCGTGAAGACCTCGATCCCCGAGACCGACCTGTTCGCCGGAATCGAGGAACCATGAGCCCGCTGAATCCGATGCACCTGGCCACCGGCCTGCAGGTGTTGGCTGCCCAGGAACCGGAGGGCCCCGAGTTCGGCAAGGCCTCACCGCTGGGATTGCTGATCATCATCGTTCTGTTGGTCGCCACCGCGTTGTTGATCCGATCGATGAACAAACAGCTCAAGAAGCTGCCCAAGGATTTCGACGCCGAACACCCCGAGCCCGATCAGCAGTTCGACGACGGGACCGACTCGGCAGGGGCGGCGGAGGCCGACGATGCGTCGCGCAGCTCCGACGAGCATCCGCTCGACGAACGGAAATCCGCAGACACGTGAGGCCCGCAGACACCTGAGGCCCGCGCAGACCTGGACTCGCCGACACAGAGACCGTAGAACCGAGACCGCAGACACCTGACCGGCTCACCACCACGGAGGTTCTCCGTTGTCACGTAATGCGCTCGACGCATCATCGAGTCCGTACCTGCGCCAGCACGCCGACAATCCGGTGCACTGGCAGGAGTGGGGGCCCGACGCGATGGCCGAGGCCACGCGGCGGGATGTCCCGGTTCTCCTGTCCGTCGGGTATGCGGCCTGCCACTGGTGTCACGTCATGGCGCACGAGTCCTTCGAGGACGAGGCCACCGCGACGGTCATGAACCGTGATTTCGTCTGCATCAAGGTCGATCGTGAAGAGCGGCCCGACATCGATGCGATCTACATGAACGCGACGGTGGCGATGACCGGTCAGGGTGGCTGGCCGATGACGTGCTTCCTCACCCCGTCGGGCGAGCCGTTCTACTGCGGAACCTACTTTCCGTCGTCACCGCGCGGCGGCATGCCGTCGTTGGTGCAGGTATGCGATGCGGTCACCGAGGCGTGGGTGCAGCGACGGTCGGAGATCGACGCCCTCGGGGCTCGGGTTCGCGAGCATCTGCACTCCAACACCGCCGCGCTGCCGATGCCCGACACCTCTGTCGACGAGGCTCTCCTCGACCATGCGGTGGCCACCGCACTCGGCGACGAGGACCGGACGTCCGGAGGATTCGGTGGGGCACCCAAGTTTCCGCCGTCGGCGCTGCTGGAAGGATTGATCAGATCTGCGGAGCGCACCGGCGACGATCAGCCGACGGCTGCCGTCAGCCGGACGTGCGCGGCGATGGCGCGCGGCGGGATCCACGATCAGCTTGCCGGTGGCTTCGCCCGATATGCGGTCGACAACGACTGGGTTGTACCGCATTTCGAGAAAATGCTGTACGACAATGCGCAGCTGCTGCGCGTGTATGCGCATCTGGCCCGACGGACCGGCGATCCGTTGGCCCGGCGCGTCACCGAGGGGATCATCGCCTTTCTGGAGCAGGATCTGCGCGTGTCCGGGGGATTCGCCTCGTCGCTCGATGCCGACACCGACGGCGTCGAGGGTTCCACCTATGTGTGGACATCCGACGAACTGGTGGCCGTCCTGGGCGATGACGACGGGCGTTGGGCTGCAGATCTTTTCGAGGTGACTGCCGACGGGACGTTCGAAGACGGACGGTCCACGCTGCAGTTGCGTAGCGACCCCGACGACCCGGCGCGATTCGACTCCGTGGTGCAACGTCTGCTGGTTGCGCGGCGTGGCAGGCCCCAACCCGCCCGCGACGACAAGGTCGTGACCGGGTGGAATGCGATGGCGGTCACCGCGCTCGTCGAGGCGGGTGCCGGACTCGGTCGAGAGGAGTGGATCGAGTTGGGCGCCTGGTGCGCCCGGCTGATCGTCGACGAGCACATCGTCGACGGTCGTCTGCATCGGTCCTCACTCGGCGGTGTCGTCGGGCAGCCCGCCGGCGCGCTCGACGATCATGCCGCCCTGGTCACCGCGCTGCTCACCCTGCACCAGGTGACCGGGGAGTCGGCGTGGCGCGAGGAGGGGCTGGCGCTTCTGGACACCACGATCGAGTCGTTCGCCGATCCCGGGGCGCCCGGCGCCTGGTTCGACGCCATCGGTGACGGACTCATCACCCGACCACGTGATCCGGTCGACGGGGCGACGCCGTCGGGCGCCTCGTTGATGGCCGAGGCGTTGTTGACGGCGTCGGCGGTGGCTCGATTCGGACCGGCGACCCGCTACGCGGAACTGCTCGATGCCACACTGGCGCGGTCGGCGGTGCTCCTCGCCAAGGTCCCGCGGTCGGCAGGGCACTGGATGTCGGTCGCGACCGCGCGCCTGCGCGGGCCGCTGTGCATCGCCGTGGCGCAGGGCGAGCAGAGTTCGGGTGCGCTCGCTGCGCACGCGCGCGCCGTTGGCCCCGGTGGGGCGGTGATCGTTGCGGGCGAACGGGATTCGGTTCCCCTGCTGGACGGTCGTGGGACGGTCGACGGCGCCGACGCGGCATATGTGTGCCGGGGTACTGTGTGCGGGCTGCCGGTGACGACCACCGACGATCTCGACGCGGCTCTGGTCGTCGACCCCGGCCGCGGCTGATCGTCCGACCGGACGATATCTGGTCGGTGGCCTGTCGTGGACGCGCCGGAATCAGTAGCGTGACACCGTGACCTGGAGAATCGTGCGGTTCCTCGCCGTGGTGTGCGTGGCGCTCGGTGTGGGGACGTCGGTGTCGGTGGCACCGGCGGCGACTCCGATCCGCATGGTCGCGCTGGGTAACTCGTATCTCTCGGGGCAGGGTGCCGACAACCCGGGGGCAATCCCGGCGGACATGACGTCGTACGAGCCGGGCACCACCGGGCCGGACAACTATTGCTTCCGTAGCCGTTTCGCCGCGGTGGCGCTGGTGGCGCGCCGACTCGACGCCCGGTTCACGAACGTCACGTGCGCAAATTCCGAACCGCGGCATGTCGATCGCGTCGCCCAGTTCGACGAGGGTCGGCAGATCGACCACGTGACGGCCGACACCGACATCGTCGTGATGCAGGTGATCGGCAACCCGGAGTTTCTCACCGTGATCATGTGTGTCCAGCTGGGAGAATGTGATCCACGAACGATCGAGCGATCGGTGACCATCCTGGACGGGGAGCAGCGGCGACACGAACGTCAGATCATCGCCGAGATCAAGGCCCGTGCACCGCATGCGCATGTCTACACGGTGGGTGCACCGCCGGTCGCGCCACGTGTGGGCGACGAATACCGTTCGCGCTGTGGATGGTTCATGTCGGATCGCGAAGTGGTGCTGCTGAATCGCTTCATCGACAAGGTCAACGAGGTCTCCCGCGACAACGCGGCACGATTCGGTGAGACCTTTGTGGATCTGGATCGGCCGGGTTCGCCCTGGAACGGCCGTCACGATCTGTGCAGCGCAGATGCGTGGGTGTGGGGTCCGCGGGTGGCCGCCCCGCAGCACGCACCGGACGCAGTGCAGTTGCGTCACTGGATTCTCGGGGGATATCACCCCACCAAGGCCGGGCAGAGGGCCGATGCCGAGGTGTTGATGCGCTACATCCGGGAGCGGGAAGCGACGAGCCGCTGACCGCTCACAGCGCGAAGCGGGTGGCCGCTGCGCCCTCGGGGCCCACCAAGGCGCACAGCCGTCGGTCGTCGTCACCCAACTGCATGAGGAGCACCGCACCTGCGGGGCGTAGATCGATGTTCACGCCCTGACCGATCGGCCAGCCCAGGAAGCGGCAGACGAAGGACCGCGAGAAGTGGCCGTGCGACACGACGACCACATCGGTCGACGCGAGCTGGCGCTCCACCCGGTCGACTGCGGAATCCACGCGAGCGGTCATCGCGTCCACGGATTCGCCGTTCGGCGCGCCCGAACCCCAGATCGTCCACTCGGAGTCGTGGTCGGCATGGATCTGCGCGCGGGTCAGTCCTTCGTAGTCGCCGTAATCCCATTCGGCGAACACCGGATCGACCTCGTCGACGTCCAGACCGGCCAACTCGGCGGTGCGTTGCGCCCGCCGGCGCGGAGAGGCGAACACATAGGGGGCCACGAGTCCGAGTCGGTCGGTGATCCCGACCAGTGCTCGGGCGTCCTGCTCGCCACGCGGCGTCAGCGCGATGTCGGTGCTGCCGGTGTGGCGGTTGGTCAGCGACCATTCGGTCTGGCCATGGCGGACGAGCAGAACGCGTTGGCTGGTCCGGGCGTCGGCCGGTGTCTGGTCATCGCTCACAAGTCACGAGCGTAGCGCGTCGGCCAACCGCTGCACCGCCCAAACGATCTCGTCCTCGGTGATCACCAACGGTGGGGCCAGGCGCAGGGTGGAGCCGTGGGTGTCCTTGGCCAAGACGCCCACTTCGGCCAGGCGTCGGCACAGGTCCTTGCCGGTACCGAGTGATGGCTCGACGTCGATGCCCGCCCACAAGCCTTTGCCGCGGATCGCCACGACCCCGTGCCCGACGAGATCTGTCAGACACGCGTGCAACACCGCGCCGAGTCGCGCAGCCCTGGCCTGCCAACTGCCGTCGGAGAGCATCTCGACGACGGTCTGTCCGACCGCCGCGGCGAGCGGGTTGCCGCCGAACGTCGAGCCGTGCTCTCCGGGATGCAGGACGCCGAGCACGTCGTGGTTTGCGACCACCGCCGACACGGGCAGAACGCCGCCGCCGAGCGCCTTGCCCAGCGTGTAGACATCCGGTTCGACATCCCAGTGCTCCACGGCGAAGGTCTTGCCGGTACGGCCGAGCCCCGATTGGATCTCGTCGGCGATCAGCAACACGTCATGATCCGTGCACAGTCGGCGGACGCGGGGCAGGTAGTCGTCGGGAGGCACGACGATGCCGGCCTCACCCTGGATGGGTTCGATCAGCACGCCGACGGTGGTGTCGTCGATCGCATCGGCCACCGCCTGTGCATCACCGAAGGGCACACGCACGAAACCCGGTGTGTACGGGCCGAATCCGTTCCGCGCATCGGGGTCGTCGCTGAAGCTGACGATGCTGATCGTGCGGCCGTGGAAGTTGCCGCCCGCGACGATGATCGTGGCCGTACCGTCGGGTACCCCCTTCACGTCGTACCCCCATTTGCGCGCCACCTTGATCGCGGACTCCACCGCCTCGGCACCGGTGTTCATCGGCAACACCATGTCCTTGTCGCACAGGTCGGCCAGGGCCGCGCAGAACGGTTCGAGTCGGTCGGACTGAAAGGCGCGACTGGTCAACGTCAGCCGATGCATCTGCTCGCTGGCGGCGGCGATGATCCGTGGATGTCGGTGGCCGAAGTTGACGGCTGAATAGGCGCCGAGGCAGTCGAGATAACGGCGCCCGTCCACGTCGGTGATCCAGGTTCCCTCGGCGGTGGCCGCCATCACCGGCAACGGCGAGTAGTTGTGTGCCACATGCAGTTCGGCGAGATCGCCGGTCTGGTGGGACATGTTGACCTCCATCCGCGTCGCTGCGCCGCGGGCGTTGGGGCCGAGGGATCGTGACCTCAATTCCAGCGTGCAGCATTTGACGCCGCCACCGCCTTTGCGTAGCTCTGACAGGTCGACCCCGATGGGTTCGAAACCGGCGTCGCGCACCGCGTGAGCGAGTGTCGACGCCGCCTCGGCCATCACCACGTGGCGTCCGTCCGACACGAAGTTCAGGCCGAGGACCTCGGCGTCTGCTCGGGTCGCGATGATCGCGTCCGGGAACATCGCGGCGAGCAGTGTCCGCGAGGCAGTCGAGAAGGCAGGCGGGTGGTAGGCGACGGTGTCATCGTCGAGGACCCCGAGTGCGGTGTCGAGGTGGTAGAAGCGGGGATCGACGAGTTCGAGGGTGATGACCGGCAGGCCGGTGATGGCTGCGACTTCCGCGTGGGTGTCGCGGTGGCTACGGAACCCGGTGCCGGCGAGGATTCGATTCCCGACCACCAGGAATCGCCCTCGCCCTCCTGAATCCCGGTGGTGTGATGGACGGGCCCGAAACCGGTGGACGAGAGCCACTCGGCGTAGAGATCACCTTCGGGGCCGCGCTCGGGGAAGGCGAAGCGTGCGGCGATCGTGCGCCCGGCGACACTGAGCCCGCCGTTGGCGGCGTAGACCATGTCCGGCAGGCCGGGTGCCGGGTCGACGAGATGTACTGTGTGGCCGAGGGATTCGTAGACCCGTCGTAGATCGTGCCATTGTCTGAGCGCGCGATCGACATCGACGGGCACAGCTGGATCCATCCACGGATTGATCGAGTACGACACGGTGAAGTACGTCGGCGGCGTCATTGCGTACGTACGCAGACGCGACACCCGGGTCGGTGCCGTCGTCGACGAAGGCGTCGTCAACGTCATGAACTGACGCTATCCTCGGACATGGACGCAATCAATCGCCGAATCTTGTGCATTGGCGCAACAGAATGACTGCATAACTGCCGAAATCGGAGGAACATTGCGCACGATCGATGATCTGGACGAAAAGGTGCTCGGCTGCCTGACCCGTGACGCCCGGGCGACCTACGCGCAGATCGGTGACGAGGTCGGATTGTCGGCGCCTGCGGTGAAACGTCGGGTGGACCGGATGCTCGACGATGGGGTGATCAAGGGTTTCACCGCTGTCGTCGACCCGGACGCGATGCAGTGGACGACCGAGGCATACGTGTCGGTGTCGTGTCGCGGCAACATCTCACCGGCCGCGCTGAGGGCGGCGTGGGAACCGATCCCCGAGGTCGTCAGCGCGGCGACGATCACCGGTCCGGCCGACGCGATCCTGCGTGTGCGCGCACGTGACGTCGGTCATCTCGAGCGGGCACTGGAACGCATTCGCGGCGCCGGGCCGGTGGACCATTCGGAATCGATCATCGTGCTGAGTCAGCTCATCACTCGTGGACATCCGTGATCGCTTCGGCGGGGGACATGATTGCGCCGGCAGCGGCGGGCGTGGAACGGGTTTCGGGAGCAAAGAAGGTCGCGTACCAGGAGTGGGTCACGATGCGTGCGGCCTCATCGACCTCGACCGCGGAGGTGCTCAATCGTTCCTGTGCGAACCACACGTACGCCGATTGCTCCACCAAGCAGGCCATCGCTTCTGTCGCGAGCCGGGCATCGGCGCCGTTGATCTGGGTGATCTGGTACGTCGATTCGAGCGCACCGACGAACCTCTCGATGTGGCGCTCGCGCATCTGCCACCAGAAGTCCTGGAATCGCTTTTCCACGTGTGCAGCCTGGATGAAAGCCCGCATGACGTCTCGGTTGTCGCTGTAGAGCTGTAGATAGCCCCGATTCGACTCGAGTAAAGAGTGATAAGGATCGGTCGCGAAATCGTGGTCGTGCGAATTGCTCGCCACGAAGAGTTGTTCGTGTAGGTCGGCGATGACCTGGGCGAACAGATCTTCTTTGTTCTTGAAATAACGGTAGAGGCCACCCATCGAGCTCTCCGCGACCTCGGCGACATCGCTCATGCGCGCGTCGACATACCCGTCTCTGGCGAAGACCGTGCGGCCGGCGGCTACGAGGTGGTCACGGGTGCGACGGCCTTTGGTCGTCGTGGGTTCTGCTGGCACCTCGGTGATCCCCTTTCGTCGGCCGGTCGGTCACGGCTCGGGAAAATCATACCCAGTGGACTCCAGAAAAAGCGACGTCACTCTCTTGTGACGGGCCGCCGGTCGCGGCGCGCTGGGCGACCGGCGAGACTGATGTACACATATGGCCTCCTCTGTCGCATGTCCCTACGGATCGGGTGATCCGAGCGTTGCACTGGCCATCTTGTCGAGCAGTTCTAGCATGATTCGAGCCTCGCCGTCCGATAATGCGGCGAGGATCCGGGAAGCCGAGGCTCGCGACGCGACGACACCTTCGGCATACCACTGTCGTCCGGTTTCGGTGATGGTGACGAGACGTTGACGTCGGTCATCCGGGTCGGGGGCGGTCTCGACGGCTCCGAGGTCGCGCAACCTGTCGACGATCCCTTTGATTGTCGCAGCGTCGGCAGAAATCAAGCGGCCCAGCCGATTCTGAGGGAGGGGGCCCAGTTCGGCAAGCCGCGCCAGGGCGGCGAAACGGGGTGCCGACAGCTGGGGTGGCGCCGCGCGTACAAACGCGGCGGTGCTCTCCTGGTAGCAGCGCCGCAGTAGGTACCCGACGTTCTGGTCCAGCCGGTAGTCGTCGGTTCCATCGATGTCTGGATTGTGTCTCATGCGCACCCGCCCTCGGTTGGCCCGCAGATTATCAGTTGAACAGCGCCGACTCGCCGAGATCATTAGTATGCAAATCAACTTCGGCGGGCAATGTCACCAATCGTTAACAAAAAAGCGACGTCACTCTCTTGACTTGGAGCCGCGCGCGTCACAGAATCGAAGGCGCGTTCGGAGCATGTAATCCATGCATCAGTCCGGCACTTCGGCCGGAGTCGGATCAACCTGAAACGGAGTTGCCGTGAGCATCAGTGGACCCATGGTGGTCTCGGAAGCCGAAATAGCCGAAGCCGCACACGCTTGCGAGTCCGAGGTCGTCAACTCGTTTCTACGGCAACTCGATCGGGACCCGAATCGAATGGCGGTCACCGACGATCGTGCATCGGTGCTGACGCGAGGCGAGCTCTGGATCCTGTCGGGTGAAATAGCCGCAGAGATGCAGTCAGCGGGGCTCGCCGCGGGCGACATCGTCGTCATCTGCATGCCCAATCGCGCCGAGTGGGTGGCCGCCTACCTCGCCACTCTCCGATGCGGTCTGGTGCCGGCGAGCCTTCCGGTGACTACAGATCCCGATGCGATCGCGTATGTCGTCGAGCTCGTCGCGGCGCAAGCGCTCTTGCTCCCACGCGAGCATCGAGGGCGTGATTTCGCCGTTGAAGCCGAATCGATCTCGGCGGCTGTGTCCGGTCGACTGAGCGTGGCGACGTTCGGGGACGCGGGGCAACGATCCTGGCATGTGTTCGACGGTCCGATCCGGTCCAGACCTGTTTACCCAGATGGCCTTGCCCATGTGCTCTTCTCGTCGAGTACCACCGGTCGATCCAAGGCGATTGCTCACTCTGACGAAACACTGAGCGCATACAACCGCGGCGTGATCGATCGATACGGGGTGTCCGAGGATCAATCGATTTTCATGCCGTCGCCGCTTGGGCACAGCACGGGTTTCTGGCACGGCGCACGCATGTCGTTGCTGACGGGCGCGGCATTGGTGCTGCAGGACCGTTGGGATCCGCGAGCGGCACTGCAGGCGGTACGTCGTCACGGGTGTTCGATCACCGTTGCTGCGACGCCATTTCTCACCGATCTCGTTGATGTCGAATGGGATTTGAAGGAACCGAAGCTGCGGGGGATGAAGGTGTTCCTGTGCGGCGGTGCGCCGGTGTCGCCCGATCTCATCGAGCGAGCGCAGGTGCAGATGCCGGACACTAAGATCGCCTCGATCTGGGCGATGAGCGAGGGCGGCGCGACCTCCAGTATGCCCGACGATGCGCCGCAGATAGTTGCCCACGGCTGTGGGCGGGTTCTGCCCAGGGTGCTTCTCGAGACCATTGCAGACGACGGAACACGCAATCCCCGTGGTGTGGAGGGCGAAATCGTCATGCGGACCCCGTCCCAGTGTCTCGGGTACATCGGACAGTCGGCGCTCTTCGCCGAATCATTCACTGAGGAAGGGTATTTCCGAACCGGAGACCTTGGCGTGGTGGACGATGCCGGGTATCTCCAGCTGACCGGACGACTCAAGGACCTGATCATCCGTGGAGGTGTGAACATCTCGCCGGTGGACATCGAGAATGCCGTGTTGCGTCACCCTCGGATCGACAAGGTCGCGGTCATCGGCAGCCCGGACGATCGACTCGGCGAGCGGATCTGTGCAGTCGTCACTCTTCGAGAGGGGACCCTGTCGTCGAACGACCTCGTCGACTGGCTCGCCACCGAGGGAACACCCCGTCGGCTGTGGCCCGAAGAACTCCACGTCGTCTCGTCCATGCCTGAGACACCTGCCGGAAAGATCCGCAAAAACCATCTGCGAGAGATGATCACAAAGGAGAAGCGATGACCGAGTCCGATCTTACGGGTGAGACCGTCACCATCGGTGACATCGAGGTTCGGTACACGCGACACGGCAGCGGAAGGCCTGTCGTCCTCGTCCACGGGCTCGCCGAGGGGCGGCGCAGCTGGCATGCAGTCCAGGAAGGGCTCGCCGACGTCACCACGTTCGCCTATGACCTCCGCGGTCACGGCGATACGACGTTGGGTACCGGGGCCGGGAATCTCTCCCAGCTTCGTGACGACCTGATCGGATTTCTCGAGTTGGTGACCGGGCCGGCAACTTGTATCGGATTCTCACTCGGTGGGACGATCGTGCTCGCGGCTGCCGCGGAGCGTCCGGATCTTGTCCGCACGGTGGTGGCTCTTGGTACTTCCAGCGTCGTCGGGCGAGGCGCTGCGGCGTTCTACGCGCAACGGATCGAGTTGTTCCGCGGGTCGGATGCCGCGGCCCAACACGCGGCGCTACGTGACGACACCGTTGCCGCGCTGCATGATTCGGACGTTCTTGTAGACAGGGTCACCGCCGAACGGACTGCGGCGGTGGGCGATGGAGGTGGCTACGTCAATGCCGCCACCGCGATGGCGGCATTGGCAGGTGATCCGCTGACTCTCACCCTCGCGGGTATCGGTCCCGGCACCCGAACCTGGATCGTCGGGGCGGACCACGACACCTTCTGCCCGAAGAAGGCATCCGACATCATCCTGGCTGCCATCCCACACGCGAGGTACGCCGAGATCGTCGGCGCCGGACATCTGATGGCCGTCGACCAGCCGGCGCAGACCATCGAAGTTCTCGCGCGGGCTGTCAATACGTAGACGCAACAATCCATTCGAAGGGAAGAACATGGAATCGACTCAGGTTGCATTGGTCACCGCGGCCGCCGGAGCCGGTATCGGCGCAGCCGTTGCCACCCGCTTGGCCCGGGATGGCTTCGACGTCGTTGTCACCGACATCCACGAACGGCGGGCGATGGAATTCGCAGCGAAACTATCGGCCGGCTTTGGGCGAGAGTTTCGTTCGTACGCACTGGATGTCACCGACGAGGACGCCGTCTCATCGACTCTGGCCGCTGTCGAGTCCACACACGGACGACTGGACGTCTTGGTCAACAACGCAGGCTGGAGCACGATCGCGCCGGTTGCGGAGATGGAGGCCGACGTGTGGCGGAAATGCATCGATGTCGACCTCAACGGGACTTTCTACACGATGCGTCACGCATTGCCGATCATGCAGCGCAACAAGTCCGGTGCGATCGTCAACATCAGCTCGATCGCGGCGTACGAGACGAGTACCGAGCACGGGGCGGCGTACTCGGCGGCCAAGGCCGGTGTCCTGGCCCTCACGCGGGTGGCCGCTGCCGAGAACGGCACACACGGGGTGCGGGTCAACGCAATCACACCCGGACTCATCTACAACGACTTCCTCCGCAAGATCTACCCTGACGAGTTCTTCGACGGTTATGCGGAGAACCGTTCGCTCGTCGGACGGGTCGGCAGACCCGAGGACGTCGCGGGGCTGGTGGCTTATCTTGTCGGCCCCGACGCTGGTTACGTGACCGGCGAGGTATACGGCATCAGCGGTGGGGTGCATCCGCATGGCTGAGTTGCATCCGGTGTACTGGCCGGTCCGCGATCTGACCGCCGCATACGCGTGTGGCGACCTCGACCCGGTCTCCGTGGTCGAGGACGTCATCGAGCGCATCGACGAGGTCGACGCCCGACTTCATGCTTACACGCTGACCACGCCAGAACTCGCACGCGCGCAAGCACGTTCGGCGTCCGAGCGCTACCGTCGTGGTGATATCGCGCCCCTGCTCGGAGTGCCGGTGTCGGTCAAGGACGCTTTCCACATGGCTGATCAGGAGACCAGTCTGGGGTCGCTGACCCAGCGGGGTCGCGTGGCGCGATCGGATTCCGGCGCGGTGGCCCGCCTCCGGCAGGCCGGAGCGGTCTTTGCGGGAAAGACGAACGTTCCCGAATTCTGTCAGTCGGCGACAAACGAGAATCTTCTCGGCCACGACACAATGAATCCGTGGGATCCGTCCCGGACCCCCGGTGGATCGAGCGGGGGAGCGGCTGTCTCGGTGGCGGCCGGTATGGCGACGGTCGGCCTCGGCTCCGACGGCGGCGGATCGATCCGCATCCCGGCTGCCTTCTGTGGTCTTGTCGGCGTCAAGCCCTCGCTCGGTCTGTGTCCCGACGAACGTGGCTTCCGTGCCATGACCGACTTCGTCTCTGCCGGACCTCTGGCGCGCAACGTCGACGACGCTCGTCTGCTCGTCGAGGTGCTCTCCGGCTCGGCGTTGGATCGTGCAGACGTACCGACGTTGCGTATCGGGTATTGTCCGCGCCCCGAGGGGCGTCCGGTGGACCCCGAGATCGTCGAACACATGGATCTCGTTGCGAAAACATTGGTGGCACAGGGGCATGACGTCATCGAACACGAACTGCCGCTGGAAGGATGGAACGAGATCTTCGGGCCCCTGGTGCTCGATGACGAACTCCGGGAGCGTGCTCACCTTCTCGACGCCCCGGATCTGCTGACCCGCTATGAGAGGGCGAGCCTGCTCGCGGCTCAGCGGTTGTCCAGCCAGGAGGTAGCCGACGCTCGGGCCGCCCTGGCGTCCTACCGTACTCGTATCAATGCTGACCTACATGTGTTCGACGTCTACTTGACCCCGACCGTCGCCACGCCTGCGTTCCGACTCGGCCAGCGGCCGACGACGATAGACGAGACTCCGGTCGACTGGCTGTGGGGCGCCTTTCCGTTCACGTCGCCGTTCAACGTCGCGGGCACGCCGGCGGTCACGCTGCCGGTCGGCCTGGCGCGCGGTCTGCCTGTCGGTGCCCAACTCGTCGGCGCCAGCGGCACCGACGCCAGGTTGCTGGACCTCGCCGAGAACGTCGAGCGCGCCGTGGCATTCGATCAGACACCTGTAGTGCGACGATGGGCCGACGGCAAATCCCCGATACCGGCGGGAGCCCAGCGGTGAGCGAGTCCGGGTTGGTAATCCGGTCCCACGGCGACACAGTCGAGATCTGCCTCGACCGTGCCGAGCGGCGGAATGCGCTGTCGCTGCGGATGCTGGCCGAGCTCGAACGAGCTGTCGGCGGCGTACCGGGGCATGTGCGGGCGGTGGTGTTGACCGCGGCGGGGGATGTCTTCTGCGCGGGCGCGGACTTCGCCGAGCTGTCCGGCACATCGGCCGATCTCGCCTACGACGATGCCCTCGGGGCGGCGGCGGCTGCGATTCGTACCTCAACGGTGCCGGTGCTGGCGGCGATCGAGGGGCCGTGTCTGGGTGCCGGTGTGGAACTCGCGATGTCCTGTGACGCCCGGATCTGCGGGCCACGGGCCATGTTCCGCGTCCCCGCAGTGGAATTGGGTTTGTTGTACAGTCCCGCAGCTATTCGACGGCTGCACGCCGTCGTGCCCCGCGCGGATCTGACACGGCTGTTGGTGTTCGCCGAACCATTCGGACTCGACGATGCCCTGCGTGCCGGTCTCGCCACCCACATCGTCGGCGACGACCCGCGGGAGGCCGCGCTGGCGATGGCGGCGGCGGTGGTGACCCTGCCCGACGATGCGGTGCGGTCGACCCGGATGCTGTTGCGCGACCTCGATGATCAGATATTCGACGAGAGCAGCTGGCGCGATGTCCGTATCCAGGTGATGGACAGCGGAGCAAGGCGCACCGCGGTGGATGCGGCGCGCAGGAAGTATGTCGTCGGTCCGTGACCCGCGACCATGGCCGAATCGATTCCTGACTGATTCCATCGAACCTTCTCGACCATAAGGATTTCCATGAATACGTCTGCATCCACTTTTGCGAACCTCGAGTCCCTCAGGGGACATGATCTCGGACGGAGGACCGTTGCCTACTCCGAGACAGATGCGATTCTGTATGCGCTCTGCGTCGGGGCCGCTCCCGACGATCTGCCGATCGTCTATGAACGTGATCTCCATGTTCTCCCGACGTTCGCGCTGGGCAAGGGTCTCTGGGCGGTCGAGGCTGCAGGAGCGCTGGATGTCTACGATCGCCTCCGGACGCTGCATGCCGCGCAGACTCTCGAGGTGCATGATCGACTGCCGCGGTCGGGCACACTCGACATGCGTGCACACGTCACCGACGTGTGGGACAAGGGGTCTGCCGCCATGGTCGACATCGTCGTCGAGTGCGCAGAGGTCACCGCAACCTACTCGATCTTCGTGCCCGGCGCGGGTGGGTGGGGAGGACAGCGTGGGCCATCATCTCCGACCGCTGACACTGCCGAGACCACTCGTACAGATCATTTCTCGATCGATGCTGGTCTTCCGGCGCTGTACCGACTCACCGGCGATCTGCATCCGGTCCACATCGACCCCGAGGTGTCCGCGGCGTACGGCTTCGACCGTCCGATCCTGCATGGACTGTGCACCTTGGGCATTGCAGCACGGACGATCGCGGCGGCCGCCGACGCTCAGCCGTGGGAACTCACCGGACTTCGCGCGCGATTCGCGGCGCCGGTTCTGCCCGGCACGACCCTGACGGTGTCGGCGGGTGCCACCGACGCCGGCGTCGACTTCTCTGCCGCCACCGGAACCGCGACCGTTCTCAAGGGCGGCCACGCCCGCTTCTGATCCAGTTCGGGTGCTCCTGCCCAAGGCGCTCCTCGATCGAAAGGTGAATCCAGATGACCACCACCGCAGAGAGTTTCGGCACGCGACAACAGAAACGTGCAGCACTCGCCAGCTTGGTCGGTACCACCGTGGAATGGTTCGACTTCTTCATCTATGCGACCGCGGCGACTCTTGTGTTCTCCACCGTCTTCTTCCCTGACTTCGGCGACAACGTGGGGATCCTGGCCTCGTTCGCCACGCTGGGGGTGGCCTTCCTGGCACGTCCGGTCGGTGCATTCATCTTCGGTCACATCGGCGACCGGCTCGGCCGCCGGACCACCCTCATCATCACCCTGACCGTTATGGGTGCCTCCACCGGACTGATCGGATTGTTGCCCACGTGGGACCAGGTGGGGATCTGGGCGCCGATACTGTTGACCCTCTTACGATTTCTCCAGGGAGTCGCAGTGGGCGGCGAATGGGGCGGCGCAGTCCTGATGAGTGTCGAGAATGCTCCACGGGCCCGGGTCCGTCTGTACGGTTCCGCGCCGCAGGTCGCGAGCCCGTTGGCACTTGTCCTGGCGACGATCATCATGTACTTCGTCGCCAGGATGCCCGAGGAGGCATTGATGTCCTGGGGTTGGCGGATACCTTTCCTCGCGGGGTTCGTGCTCGTCGCGATCGGCATGATCATCCGGCTCGGCGTCGCCGAATCGAGTGAGTTCACCGCCGTCAAGTCATCAGGTGCGGTGGAGGGTTACCCGATTCTCCAAGTTCTCCGTCACATGCCGGGCAAGGTGGCTGCCGGAATCGGACTGCAGGCCAGTGTGATCGTGCTGTTCTACCTCATCACCACCTACATGCTCACGATGGCGACCAACACCCATGGTCTCGCTCGCAGCGAGACCTTGCTGATCCTGCTCGTCGCGGCGGTTGTCGACCTCGTCGCGATGATCGGGGTGGGCATGCTCTGCGATCACGTTTCTGCGTGGAAGGTCTTCATCTGTGGTGTCGTGTTCACCGGTGTGTTCGCCTTTCCGCTGTTCGCGCTCTACGACACCGGAAATGTCTGGTTGATGACCGTGGCCTTCACGCTTGCCCTGGTCCTCGGCCATGCCACCACTTATGCGGTGGTGTCCAGCCTCACTGCCGAGTTGTTCCCAACGAACGTGCGGTACAGCGGCGTGGCGCTGTGCAGCGCATTCTCGGGGGTTGCCTGGGCGGCGCCGACTCCATTGGTGGCCGCAGCGCTGGTGCCGACTGATGGTTCTCATCACTGGTGGCCGTTACCCGCGATCCTCGTCGTCACCGCGGTCATCTCGCTTGGATCGGCGTTGGCTGCGATCAGCCGCGACACGGGCGGGATCTCCACTTCGGGCTCTCCCGGAGCGCCGGCGCGACGAACCTCCACACCTGAACCCGTCTGAACCGTCCGACGGACGCCGACCCACCATCACCGAGGAGAACCTGAATGTCTTTGTCACTCACCGAAGAACAACACGACCTGGCGGCGTCAGTTCGCGAGTTCTGTCGCCGCGAGGTCGGCGACCGGGCGCAGCGGGACAAGCTGACCGATTGCGGTCGCCGATCACACAGTCCGGAACTCAATCGGAAAGTCGCCGAACTCGGGTGGGCCGCCATCAACTTGCCGGAGGAGTACGGGGGTGGAGGCGGTAACCACGTTGATGTCTGCGTGCTGTTGGAGGAGCTTGCACGCGGCGTGGCGCCTTTGCCCTGGCTCGGCACCACGTTGATCACCGCGGGCATCTACAACCGGTTCGCCGCCGAACAGACCAGACGCAGAGTCATCAGCAGTGCGGCTTCAGGCGCGGCGCTGTCGATCTCGATGTCGGAAGCGGGTGCGGGATCTGATGTCGCCGCGCTCACCTGCCGCGCGGACCGATTCGCCGATGGGTGGGTGGTGAACGGGTCGAAGACCTGGTGCACCAACGCACATCTGGCCGACAGCATCCTGCTGGTGGCCCGTACCGCACGAGGTGAGAAAAAGCATCACGGGCTGACCATGTTCCACGTGCCCACGGATACGCCGGGACTGGTGATCAAAGGCATCGACACCATGAACGGCGAAGAGGTCAACGATCTCTACTTCACGGATTGTGTGTTGCCGGTCGACTCGGTGATCGGTGAGATCGACAAGGGCTGGGGGCAACTGATGGCAGGTCTCGTGACCGAGCGTCTGATTCTTGCCGCGCAGGCCATCGGGACGGCGCAACGTGCCTTCAGTGACTGTTTGACGTTCGTCACCGAGCGCACCCAGTTCGGTTCGCCGGTCGGTTCCTTCCAGGCTCTCAAACATCGCATCGCCGATCTGGCAACCGAGATCGAATGTGCACGTCTACTGGTGTACAGCGTCGCACATCAGGCCGATGCACACGGCTCCCAGTCGGATCTGTCCCTGGCGTCGTCGATGGCCAAGCTCAAGGCGACGGAAGTGGCAAAGGCAATGGCGGTCGAGGGGATGCAGATGATGGGTGGCTACGGATACTCGACGGAGTTCGACATGGTCGACCATCTTCGGGTGTCGCTTGGCGCGACCATCTACGGCGGGACCAACGAGATCCAGCGTGAGATCATCGGTCGGTCCTACGGTTTGTGACGGGTTGTCGGGGGCGGCTGTCGCATGCCAAGGCGCGCGCGGGATTGGAACCCGGGTGCTCCGGGTGCTAGCCTGTCGGACGTGATCAACACCGTGCGCGCTTATTGGCGCTTTATCGAGGCTCCGGGTGGGGCCAAGATGAAGCGCTGAATCGACGCGCGCACGCAACACCCGGAGCCCGAGCAGCGACCGACAGGTCGCTGCTCTTGTCATTTCAAGGGCGCCCGGGATACCGAACAACCAGGGGTGCCCCTCGACGAGATCAGGGCATGACCTGTGAAAGGTACGACGTGACCACGACCCCCGACCTGACCGCCGAATCCACCTCGGATCGCCGGATCAAGTCCTTCCGCTCGATTCCCTCGCCGGACACGATCCGCAGCGAACTCCCGCTGACCGCGCGCCGTGCGCTGGCCGTGCAGGCCGACCGCGAGGAGATCGCCGACATCCTGGCCGGTCGTGACGACCGGTTGATCGTCGTGGTCGGACCGTGCTCGGTGCACGACCCGATTGCGGCCCTCGACTACGCCCGTCGGCTGGCGCCCCTGGCGACCGAATACGCCGACCGACTCAAGATCGTCATGCGCGTCTACTTCGAGAAGCCCCGCACCACCGTCGGGTGGAAGGGACTCATCAACGACCCCGGCATGGACGGCACCTTCGATGTCGAACGCGGCCTGCGAACGGCACGGTCGTTGCTGCTGGACATCATCGACCTCGGTCTCCCCGTCGGATGCGAGTTCCTCGAGCCGACCAGCCCGCAGTACATCGCCGACGCGGTCGCGTGGGGTGCCATCGGCGCGCGCACGACCGAGTCCCAGGTGCACCGCCAGTTGGCGTCGGGACTGTCGATGCCGATCGGCTTCAAGAACGGGACCGACGGCAACGTCCAGGTCGCGATCGACGGGGTGAATGCGGCTGCGGCACAGCATGTTTTCTTCGGTGTCGACGATTTCGGTCACGGCTCGGTGGTGGAGACCGCGGGCAACGAGGACTGCCACATCATCCTGCGTGGTGGCACCCGCGGACCCAACCACGATGCGGAGTCGATCGGTGACGCCGTTGCCGCGTTGGCGAAAGCATCGTTGCCGCAACGGGTCATGATCGACTGCTCCCATGCCAATTCCGGCAAGGACCACATCCGGCAGGCCGAGGTGGCCGACGAGATCGCCGCGGCGATCCGGACCGTTCGTCGCGCGGGTGACGCGGTCACCATCAGCGGTGTGATGCTCGAGAGCTTCCTCGAGCCGGGAGCGCAGTCGCCCGACGCCCGCCCGCTGACCTACGGCCAGTCGGTGACCGACAAGTGCATGGGCTGGGAGGCCAGCGTCGCCGTGCTGGCGACGCTGGCCCGGACCTGACCGTCAGATCATCTCTGCGAGAGGCGTTTGCGGAGTCCCAGCGCGAGGTCGACAAGCAGGAACGCGGCCAGGCTGATGCCGAGCAACGGGACGAACCATCCGATCGCGACGGTGAGTACGACCAGCGCTGCGAGAACCCCGACGGGAATGTCGCGCAGTGCACCTCGCTCGGGCGCTCGGCCCACCGGGCGTGACCGGTTGCGCGGGCGACGCTGCCACCACATCTGGTAGCCGCGCACGATCACCGCGACGAGACCGATCGCGAGCACGAAGAGTGCGATCTGGCTGGGCAGACCGAAGAGGATGCCCATGTGCAGGGCGATACCCCAAGTGGCGAGCTTGGCGGCCAACGGCCAGTCGGCGAACCAGGATTCGTCGACGACCGAGTGGGAACGTCCGTCGACGGACACCGAATTCGGTGACAGTTGCCACGGCTGACGGGTCTCGGTCACGGTGTAGGCGGTGTCGGTGGAGGCCGGGATGGTGATCTCCACCTTGTCGTGGACACCGGCCGCGTCTGCCGCGCGCTGCACGGCGTCCAGCGCAGCGATCCGGGCGCCGGCATCCGTGTCGGTCATCGCGGCCGCGGACGTGTGACCCGAGTGACCGTCGTGCGTGGCGTGCTCGGCCGTCTCGGTACCGGCGAGGTCGGTCGCCACCGCAGGCGTGGTCCAGTGCAGTGCAGACCGTAGCTCGGTGACGTTGTCGCCGGCATACCGCGACCACGTCAGTCCCGTCGCGGACAGGAAGACGAGACCGATCACGAGCCAGATCCCCATCGCTCCATGCCATCCGAGTGTCTTCTGATGGCCACGGGCGGCGCGATCGATGCCGAACAGACGGGCGCGACCGTTGCCGCGCCGATACCGTCCGATCCAGAGGGCGAGCCCGCCGAGGGCGACCACCCACAACCACGACGCAGCGAGTTCGCTGTAGATGCGCCCGGGCTCGCCGAGGTGCAGGTTGCGGTGGAACTGGTCGATCCAGGTGCGCAACGGTAGGGCGGCGGCGCTGCCGTAGGACACCAGCTCGCCCACCGGGCGGGCGGTGACGGGGTCGACGAACACGGCGCGTCGTTCGGATTCGCCCAGCGACGGGTCGTCGAACAGGACCCGGGTGGTGTCGCCGGTCGCGGAGGAGGGGCGGACCGCCGACAGCGTGAGGTCCGGTCGGGTGGCGACCGCGGATGAGACCTGTTCGGCGAGTGGACGGACGGTGCCCGTCGAATCGGTGTGCAGATAGCGCTCGTAGACGACGTTCTCGAGAGTCGGCGACAGCGCGTAGAGCGCCCCCGAGATCGCGGCGACCACCACGAACGGTGCGACGAGGATGCCCGCGTAGAAATGCAGGCGCCGCAGCAGGCTGCGTGTCGCACGCGTCGGCGCGGTCGGTTCGGTCTCCGCGGGCGGCGGGGAAGAGATGGGTGGGTCGTGCATCAAGGACACGGGTGACTGCCTTTCGGGTACGCGCGATCGGCGCCCGGCAACGGGCGCGAGCGCGCGGAAACGAGAATGGGCCCGACCCGCGAGGTGGCGGATCAGGCGGTGAAGAGAGGACGGCAGGCGGCAGGAGGACCGCGGGTGCCGATCGAGGCCAATGCCGCCGGACTCAGCCGGCGATCCCGGCCACCGGATGTGCGGACCGTCCACGGTGATCGCGTGCGGACGGGCGCCGACAGCAGCACCCTGACGATGTGTCGCAGCGCCGTCAGCACCACGACGATCGCGGACTCCAGCATCCGGCACACCATCGCCGTGGTGAGCGCCGCGACGGCGTGCAGTGCCAGCATGTGCATCGACACCAGCTCACCGTGGCCGCCGGACATCGCCGTCAGGGCGAGGTGTGCAGCCGACTGGCCGCCGAGCAGACCGACGAGGAGGGTGCGCATACTTCCGCGTGCCGTGGACCGCGCCGCGACGAGCCAGCCGACGCCCGCGCAGACCGCGACGAGCATGGTGAGTGCGACGGTGTCGGGAACCCCGCCGTGTGCCGTCGTGTGCGCACCGATCGCGGTGACCGCACACGCAGCGCCGACAACACAGCCGCGCAGGTGGCGCACGGTCGGCGGCGTCGGATTCACGGGTCGTAGCATATCCGGGCAATGCGGTCACCACGGCATCGGATAGTGTTCTGGCTGCCATCGATTGGCCGCATGTCCGATGAGGGAACCCGGTGAGAGTCCGGGGCTGGCGCGCAACGGTAACGGTTCATCCCGAAGCCCGATCGCTCGTCGGACGCCGCGTCTGTCCGATCCCGGCCTCGCGCACAGGCCCTGACCGTGGAGCGTTTCGTCATGCACTTCGCACGTGGTCGTCTCCGACCGCTCACCATCGCCGCGCTCGTACTCGTCTTCGTCCCCGCATGCTCAGCGGCGACGGATCCGACCGACGCCGAGCGTGCATCCCGCCCCGGCTTCCCCCGAACCGTGGAGAACTGTGGACGGACCACGACCGTCGACCATCCGCCTGGGCGAGTGGTGTCACTGAATCAGGGGAGCACCGAGATCCTGTTGTCGCTCGGGCTCGCCGACCGTGTGGTCGGCACCGCGACGTGGACCGATCCGGTCCGCTCGGATCTCGCCGCCGACAACGCTCGTGTGCCGCGCCTGTCCGACAACCAGCCGTCACTGGAGACCGTGCTGAACACCGAACCGGAGCTGGTCACCGCATCCTTCGGGGGCACGCTGGGTCCTGGGGGTGTCGCCACGCGCGAGCGTCTCGAGCAACTCGGGGTCAGCACCTATCTGTCGCCGAGTGACTGCGACGGCAAGACCGCCGACAGCGTCAACGCCGACGGCGCGCGCACCGAGCCGTTCACGATGGACCTCATCCACCGCGAGATCCGTGAGCTCGCAGAGATGTTCGACGTCTCCGAGCGTGGGGACGATCTCATCGCACGTCTGCGCGCGCGGGAAGAGCAGGCGGCCGCCACGCGCTCGTCCGGCGTGACCATGGCGTTCTGGTTTGCCGACACCAGGACCCCGTACATGGCGGGCTGCTGTGGATCGTCGGGTGTGATCGCGTCGGCGGTCGGTGCCACCAACGTCTTCGCGGATACGAAGGACGAATGGCCACAGGTGAGTTGGGAGACGGTCGCCGACCGCGATCCGACGGTGCTGGTGCTGGCCGATCTGAGTCGTCGCAGTATCGACGGTGATGCCCTCGCGAGCAAGATCGCGTTCCTCGAATCGAATCCGGTCACCCGGGAGATGCGCGCGGTTCGCGACAAGCGATACGTGGTGGTCAACGGAGCCGATCTCAACCCCTCCATCCGGACCGTGGATGGTATCGAGAAAACCGCTGCGGCGCTTCGGCAATGGCACTTGGTGAGTTGACCGCGGCGACGAAGTCCGCACGTGGTGTGTGGACGTCGGCGACGATCGGGCTCGCCATCCTCGTCGTCTCCCTCGCGATGTCGATCACGATCGGGGTCGCCGACCTGTCGGTGGTTGATGTCGGACGTGTCGTCGGCAGCCATCTCGGTGGTGGTGACTCGGGGTTGTCGGCGATCCGGGACGGCATCGTGTGGGAACTGCGGTTGCCCCGGGCGCTGATGGCGGCCGTATGCGGGGCGGGATTGGCGTTGTGTGGTGTCGTCATGCAGTCGCTGCTGCGCAACGCGTTGGCCGACCCCTACGTGCTCGGTGTGTCGTCCGGGGCGTCGACCGGAGCGGTCGTGGTGGTGGTCCTCGGCCTCGGCGGTGGTGCGTTGTCGTTGTCGCTCGGGGCGTTCGTCGGTGCCATCGGTTCCTTCGCCGCGGTCATGGCGCTGGCCGCGGGAGCCGGTGGCGGGACGTCGCGCATCGTTCTGGCCGGTGTCGCGGGCACGCAGCTGTTCTCGTCGTTGACCTCGTTCATCGTCATCTCGTCGGCCGACGCGGAGAGCACCCGTGGAATCCTGTTCTGGTTGTTGGGTTCGTTGAGTGGGGTCGACTGGACCGACGTCGCGGTGGGTGCGGTCGTCGTCGGCGTGGGGACCGTGTTCTGTCTGACGCAGGCGGCGGCGCTCGATGCCTTCACCTTCGGCGAGAATGCCGCGGCCGCACTCGGAATCGGCGTACGCGGTGTGCGGACGGCGTTGCTGTGCGTCGTGGCGCTCGTGACCGCTGCGCTCGTCAGTGCTGTGGGCGCGATCGGGTTCGTCGGGTTGGTGCTGCCGCACGCGACTCGGTTGATCGTCGGGACCCGGCATCGGCGTCTGCTGCCGGTCGTGGTGATCACCGGGGCGATCTTCATGGTGTGGGTGGACACGATCGCACGGACGGTGTTCGCGCCACAGGAGGTGCCGGTCGGGGTGGTCACCGCACTCATCGGTGTCCCGGTGTTCGCGATGTTGCTGTTCCGGATGCGTGTCCCGACATGAGGCTGATGCTCGAATCATGGGCGCACGGATGAGGAGGACAGATGGTACTGGCCGCTGATCGGGTGTCGTGGCGGCGCGGTGGCACCCGGGTACTCGACGAGATCAGCCTCGACGTGACGCCGGGGGAGACGCTGGGCATCCTGGGGCCCAACGGTTCCGGCAAGTCCTCGTTCCTGAACGTGCTCGGCGGATTGGTCCGGCCCGACCGCGGCAGTGTGTGTCTCGACGGTGTCGACCTGCGACGGATGCGCCGACGACACGTCGCGCGACGGGTTGCGATGGTTTCCCAGCACGCGACCACCGACATCGACATCTCGGTGCGTGACGTGGTCGCCCTCGGACGCATTCCGCACGGGTCGTTCCTCGGCGCGGACCGTGCGTCCGAGCGGATCGTCGACGAGGCGATCCGCCGTACCGGGCTCGCCGACAAGGCGGCGAGGAAGTGGCACACCTTGTCCGGCGGTGAGCAGCAGCGCGCGCAGATCGCCCGCGCGCTCGCCCAGGAACCGCAGGAGCTGCTGCTCGACGAACCGACGAACCATCTCGACATCGCCCACCAGCTCGACCTGCTCGGGCTGGTGGCCCGGTTACCGGTCACGGCGTATGTCGCCTTGCACGACCTCAATCTGGCCGCGATGTTCTGTGACCGTGTGCTGGTGCTGCGACGAGGCCGTGCGGTGGCTCTCGGACCGCCGGATCAGGTGCTCACCGCGGCGTTGATCGCAGACGTCTACGGTGTGCACGCCGACCTCGTGGACACGGGCGGTCCCGCACCGTCGGTCGTCTACCGCGCGAGTGTCCGGCCGGGGCCGCCCGACCCGGTTCTGCTGTCAGCAGAACCGGCGGAAATCGGTGCGTCGCGCGACCTACGATCGGCCCATGAGTGACCGACCTGCATTCGTCTCGCCGGCCCGGCGAAACCCGGCGTCGGAACACACCACGGAGCCACTCTGGCGTGAGGTGATCGGGCGCATCCTTCGTCGTCATCGGCACGAGCGCGCCGAGCGGCTCGTCGAGACCGCCGAGCGCGCCGGGGTGTCGAGCCAGTACCTCTCCGAGCTGGAACGCGGGCGCAAGGATGCATCGTCGGAACTGTTGGCAGCCGTCGCCGGCGCACTCGATCTGAGTCTGTTGGACCTCACCCGAGAGGCCGCCCGCGAGTTGTCGCGGATGGCGCCGGTGCCGGTGTTGACCGCCACGACCGCGGCGCCACCGGCCGTGGTGCCGATGCGCGGGCTGCGCGGACCGGTGGCGCTCGCCGCGTGAGGCCGCCGGGTCATCGGGCCGGATGTCCGCGGGTGTCGATGATCTGGTCGGCGATCCCGTAGTCGACGATCTCGGTGGCCCGTAGTACCCGGTCGCGATCGGTGTCGCGGCGCAGACTCTCCAGATCCTGACCGGTGTGTCGACTCATCGCTTTCTCTATCTCCTCGCGGACCCGCAGGATCTCCTCGGCGGCGAGGATCAGGTCCGGGATGGTCCCGCGGCCCTGGCCCGACGGCTGGTGCAGGAGGACCCGGGAGTGCGGGAGCACCGAACGCCGACCCGGGGTGCCCGCGGCGAGCAGGAGTGCCGTCGAGGAGAGTGCTTGTCCGACACAGGTCGTCGCGATCGGCGCGTGGCAGTACTGCATCGTGTCGTAGAGCGCGAAGGTGGCCATGATCGATCCGCCGGTCGAGTTGATGTAGAGATCGATGGGGGCCTCGGGGTTCTCCGAGTCCAGGTGCAGGATCTGGGCGATCAGTGCGTTGGCGACGCCGTCGTCGATCTCCGTGCCCAGGTAGATGATCCGATCGTCGAGCAGACGGCTGTAGACGTCCATGACGCGCTCGCCCTGCGGTGTCCGGCTGATCACGTTCGGGATCGTGTAGGTGCTCATCGCGTGACCCCGAAACCCGTGGAAGCCGGTGTGAGCGGGCGGATCTGCGTCACGTCATCGACGATGTGGTCGATGAATCCGTAGTCGAGGGACTCCTCTGCGGTGAACACGTGATCGCGCAGCGAATCGGCGAACACCTTCTCCACCGGCTGCCCGGTCTGCTCGGCGATGATCGTCAACACGGTGTCGCGGACGTGACGCAGATCGTCGGCCTGCAGTTCGATGTCGGGGGCATATCCTCCGATCCCCGCGGAACCCTGGTGCAGAAGCACTTTGGCGTGGGGAAGGGCGAAGCGTTTGCCACGGGTGCCGCAGCACAGCAGGAACTGTCCGGCGCTGTAGGCCATGCCGAGGTCGACGGTCACGACGTCGTTGGGAACGAGTCGCATGGTGTCCATGATCGCGAGCATCGCGGGCACCGAGCCGCCCGGCGAATTGATCCAGAGACTGATGTCGGCGACGGGGTCTTCGGCGGCGAGGAGTACGAGTTGCGCGCAGAGCTCGCTGCCGATCTCGTCGTCGAGTGCCGAGTCGAGCATGAGGATTCGTTGGGTCAAAAGGCTTTCCGCTGTTCTCTTGCGTAGCGGCAGGGGCCGTCGGTCTTCGCTCATGGCATTCAGCGTGACCATGTGCGGGGCCGTTGTCTGCGGCGTGCTGCTCTGGGCAGAGTGCTGCTGCTCTGGGCAGTCGGCCGAGCCCGTCAGACCACGTCGACGTCCGGGCGGGCGTCGGGGATGGTGACCAGCGCACGGCGGTGCAGGGACGCGGTGGGCGTCGCGATCGTCTGTGCCACTCGATATTCGGCCTCCCAGCGGTCACGGTGCAACCGGTTGAGCACGTAGCCCCGTTGCGCGTTGCCGAAGCGGACGTGCGGGGAGGCGGCCTTGATCGCCCGGTCACGATCGTCGCTGTCGGAACCATCGGCTCCGGATGCGATCGAGGTGCCGGCCAGTTCCACTCCCACGGTGGGCGAGTCGCGGCGGTAGGTCGGGCGCAGATCGGCGACCACGTTGCGGTGGATGTCACCGACGATGGACACCAGGTTGGTCACACCGCGCGCACGTGCACCGTCGAGGATGCGCGCGCGGGACGCCTCGTAGCCGCTCCAGCCGTCCATGCTGACGGCGCGGGCGCCGTCGTCGGTGTGGGCGAGATCGGCGATGGTGGTCTGATGTGCCAGGACATTCCATCGACGCCGACTGCGGGCGAGGCCGTCGAGAACCCACCGCTCCTGGGGTGCGCCGAGGATGGTGCGGCGGGGATCGGCCGTCGCGGCGTTCTGCGGAGCGTCGTTGTCGTCGTTGGCCTGATCGCTGCGAAACGATCTGGTGTCCAGGACGCTGAACTCGGCGAGGTCGCCGAAGGCGAAGCGCCGGTAGGCGCGGATGTCGGTGCCGCGCGGCTGCTGCGTCACGCGCACCGGCGTGTTCTCCCACCATGCCTTCAGCGCTTGGGCGCGACGCAGTGCGAACTCGGGTAGCGGTTGACGGTCTTCGGGAATCGCTGCGGCCCAGTTGTTGTCGACCTCGTGGTCGTCGAAGACACTGATGAACGGACTGGTGCGGTGGGCGTGGCGCAGTTGCGGGTCGAGTTTGTAGAGCGCGTAGCGGTCCCGATAGTCGTCGATCGAGGTGGCCTCCCGTCGGGCGGATTCGGGCATCGCGTCGGTCTGTCGTCGCCCGCCGCGCGTCGGGATCGGCTTCTCGTAGATGTAGTCGCCCAGGTGGAACACCACATCCGGCGCGGCCGAAGCCATGTCGGCGTAGGCCGCGAAGAAGCCGTCGGCCCACGATTGGCACGACGCGAACGCGACGCTCAAGGCGCCGACGCGCGCGCCGGGCGCGGGGGCGGTACGGGTGCGGCCGACCTCGGACAGATCCCCGAGCGCACGGAAACGGTAGAAATAATCGCGCCCCGGTTCGAGGCCTCGGACATCGACGTGGACGCTGTGGCCGTGTGCGGGGGTCGCGAGTTCGAATCCGCGACGGATCACTCGACGCATCGACTCGTCGGTGGCCATCTCCCAGTCGACCACGACCGGCGCGGGTCCCATGCCGCCGCCGCGGGCGAGCGGTGCCGCCGCCAATCGTGTCCACAACACGACACCGTCGGGCAGGGGGTCGCCCGAGGCGACCCCGAGGGTGAACAGTTGCGCGCCGCGACGGGGCGCGCCCACCGACGCGGCGGTGTCGCCGAACAGTCCGGGGAGGAACGCGACTCCCGCGGCGACGCCGGTCCAGGTGAGGAAACGTCGACGGGAGGTGCCTGCGTGCACCGTCTTGTCGGGGTCGATGAGGAGGTCCGGCCGAGGGCTGGTGCGCATGACCCCAGCCGAACAAGGGCAATTGACTCCACGTCGTCGGCCGGTTGACTGTCGCATGAGGTCCGTGTGAATGCGTGTCGACGCGGTTCACGCGGATGTCATCGAGTCTGGACGTCGATCAGCCGGCCACGACCATCCAGACGGCGATGTAATGCAGCAGCGCGGCCACCGCGGTACAGGCGTGAAAGACCTCGTGATGACCGAACACCCCGGGCCAGGGATCGGGCCAGCGGGCCGCATAGAGCACCCCGCCCACGCTGTAGAACACCCCACCGACGGCGAGCAGCACGAGCACGGCGACCCCGGTGTGGGTGACCAAGGCCGGGGCGACCGCCACGATGACCCAACCGAGCAGGATGTAGAGCGCGACACCCAGCCACCGCGGGGCCGTCGGCCACGCGATCTTGAGCGCCACCCCGCCGAACGCGCCTGCCCACACGATGCCCAACACCCACCAGCGAACCGAGGCGGGTAGGGCCAGCGCGCAGAAGGGGGTATAGGTACCCGCGATGAACAGGAAGATCATCGAGTGGTCTGCGCGTTTCATCCGCACGCGGGTGCGCGGGGTCTTCCAGGCGATGCGGTGATAGCTCGCGCTCACGGCGAACACGCCGAACACGGTCAGCGCGTAGATCGCACACGCGACTGCCGCGCCGGGCCCCCGGATCACGCCCGCACCGATGACGACAGCGAAACCCGCGGCCACCGCGACGAAGGCGGAGTACTGGTGGATGACTCCACGCAACCGGGGCCGTTCGCCCGTCAGCGTCGGATCCATCAGTGCGTTCACAGAACCTACGGTAGCGTAACTTGGCGATTCTGGGCCGGGTGTGACGAGGATCGCCGCGTGCGAGAAGGCGGATGGCGTCGCGAGGCGGCCGGGCGAGGACACCGTCGGGTCATCCGCGGGCGCTAGGCTGGTTCGCGATGAAGCTCCTTCCCGATCGCGCGCGTCGACCGATGCTCCGCGTCTACGAACGCAGGCTTATCCAGCTGACCGACGCGTCCCGCCTGCCGCGCCACGTCGCGATCATCTGCGACGGCAACCGACGCTGGGCACGCGAAGCCGGCTTCGAGGACGTCAGTCACGGCCACCGCGTCGGGGCTCAGCGCATCGCCGAGATGCTCGGCTGGTGTTCGGATCTGCAGATGTCGACCGTGACCATCTACCTGCTCTCCACCGAGAACCTCCAACGGGCGTCCGACGAACTCGACGCGTTGATGGAGATCGTGCCCGACATCGTCGACGAGATCTCGGGTCCCGACGGCACCTGGCGCGTGCGCATCGTGGGCAGCCTCGCCGGGCTGCCCGACGACGTCGCCGAACGGTTACGCAAGGCCTCCGAGCGCACCCAGGACCGGAGCGGGATGAACGTCAACGTGGCGGTCGGTTACGGGGGACGGCAGGAGATCGTCGACTCGGTCCGGTCGCTGCTGCGCGAACGCCTCGACGCCGGCGACAGCGCCGAGGAGATGATCGACGCGGTCACGGTGGAGGCCATCGACCGCAATCTCTACACGAAGGGACAACCCGATCCCGATCTCGTCATCCGGACGTCGGGGGAGCAACGGTTGTCCGGATTCCTGCTGTGGCAGAGCGCTTATTCGGAGATCTGGTTCACCGACGCATACTGGCCGGAGTTCCGGCGGGTGGACTTCCTGCGCGCGCTGCGCGACTACTCGGCGCGCAATCGGCGGTTCGGCAAGTAGTCGGCGAGCAGATCGAGCAGTGCATCGACGTCGGTGGTGAACGATGACGCCGACGGGGTCCCGAATCCGACCACGATGCCGCCGGACTCCTGGGGTACGTCGGGGTGACGGAATCCGGACAACCCGACGAGCGCGATGTCGCGACGGGCCGCCTCTGCGGCGATGAGCGGCTCGATGTCCGCGGGAACCGGGATGACCGCGTGTAGACCGGCCGCGATGCCGGGTACGTCGACCCCGGTGCGGGCCAGTCGGGCGGTCAGTACGTCCCGACGACGTCGGTAGAACTGCCGGCTGCGTCGGATGTGCCGGTCGTAGGCGCCGGTGTCGATCAGGTCGGCGAGGATCAGTTGGTCGACGACACTCGCGTCGGGTTCTCGAATTCCCTTGGCCTGCACCACGGTGTCCACCATCGGTGGCGGCAGCACCAGCCACGCGATCCGTACGGCGGGCGACAGGCTCTTGCTCACCGAACCGGTGTAGATCACCGCGTCCGGTCCGAGTGCCTGTAGTGCGCCGACAGGTTCGCGGTCGTAGCGCAGTTCACCGTCGTAATCGTCCTCGACGATCAATCGGCCGCTGGTCCTGGCCCATTCGATGACGGCCGTCCGACGCGTCGGTGACAGCGCAATGCCCGTCGGGTACTGGTGGCTCGGCGTCAGCAGGACCGCAGATACGCTGTGCGGCAACGCGTCGACGACGGCGCCGCCGCCGTCGATCGGGATCGGGACGGCGGCGGTTCCGCCGCGCTCGACGGCCTGCCGGTGAAATGGCAGGCCGTGGCTCTCGACTGCGATCGTCGTGTCGAACACTGTGCGGGACAACAACTCCAGGGCACTCTTCACCGATGTCGTCACGACGATCTGATCGGGTGTGGTGCGCACTCCCCGGGCGCGTGAGAGATAGGCCGCCAACGACGTGCGCAGCGCGGGGTGGCCGTGCGGGTCGCCGGGGCCGAACGCATCGTCGGGGGCTGCGGTGACTGCGCGACGGGTCGCGGCGATCCAGTCCCGTCGCGGGAACAGCGACGGATTCGGTTGTCCCAGAGAGAAATCGTGCCGTGGTGCGGATCGCACGCTCGACGATGCCGGAGTCAGTCGGGGAGCGGTCGTTCGCTGTGCCGTGTCGGCGACCCGGGTACCGGAACCCTGGCGTGCGACGAGCCAACCTTCGGCGACCAATTCCTGGTACACCGCGGCCACCGTGCCGCGTGCGAGACCGGTGTCGGCGGCCAGCGAGCGGTAGGGCGGGACGCGGGTGCCGGGCGGCAGGCGCCCGTCGTCGATCGCCTCGCGTAACGCCGACGCCAGCGACTGCCGTCGGCGCGCGCCGCGTCCGCGTGCGGTCTCCGTCGGATCCGGCTGTAGGTCGAGATACAGGTCCGTGCCGAGACGTTCGGCAACCACGGTCCACGGATCGGAATTGACTCTCGATTCCATGCATGAATTGAACCACTTTGATGATTCAATTCTCGTCTAGTCTGAGATCTGCCAGGTCGCGACGACGAAAGAGGAGAGCCATGAGAGCGGTTGTGCTGGGCGCGAGCGGGGTGATCGGACGGCAGCTCGTCGACATACTCGCCGAACGAGGCGTGGACGTCGTCGGCGCGCACCGGGCGACGGGGGTCGACGCCTATGCCGGCACCGGCCTCGCCGATGCGTTCGCCGGGGCGGATGTGGTGGTCGACTGCACCAACGTCACCACCACCAGTGCCCGCAAGGCCATCGACTTCTTCGATACGGTGGCGGCGAATGTCGGTGCGGCCGCCACACAGTCGGGTGTCCGACGGGTGGTCTGCCTGTCCATCATCAATGCGGCCAGGCCCGAGGTGAACGCCAAGTTCGGTTACTACCAGGGGAAGGCGGCGCAAGAGAAGCGCTACCGCGACGGGTTGGACAGCGTCACACTCACGGTCGTCCGCTCGGCGCAGTGGTACGAGCTCGCGGTTCAGATGATGGCATCACTGAAGCTCGGCCCGGTGGCGGCGGCGCCACACATGCGCTGTCAGCCACTCTCCGCACACGACGCTGCGGCCGCGCTCGCCGATGCGGTCACCTCGTCCACCGACGGTGTCGTCGAGGTCGCAGGCCCCGCCGTCGTCGATCTCGCCGACATCGCCAAGGCCATCGCGCGCCGGACCGGATCGCCGAGATGGGTCGTCGGGGTGAAGTTCGGCGGTGCCGCCATCCGCGACGGTGGCTTGGTGCCCGACAGCCCCACCGTGACCGCGTCCACCACCGTCGACGAATGGCTGGAGAAGGAGTATTCGGCATGACCGTGACACCGGACAGCCTGCCGGAGACCCGACGAATGTGGTTGCCGCGCACCAATCCGAACGTCTACAAGGCGCTGGTCGCGTTGCAGCGGGCATCGTCGGAAGGGATGGATCCGGAACTCAACGAGCTGATCAAGATCCGTGCCTCCCAACTCAACGGGTGCGCGTACTGCCTGCACATGCATCTGTCCGATGCGCTTGCCGCGGACATGGACCCGCTGCGCCTGGGCATGGTGGCGGTGTGGGCCGAGGCCGAACACCTGTTCTCCGATCGTGAGCGCGTGGTGCTCGAACTGACCGAGCACGTCACCCGACTCGGCGAGAACGGCGTACCCGAAGACGTGTTCGACCGTGCGACCGGGGTTTTCGACGAGGTCGAACTGGGTCAGGTGCTCGCGTCCATCGTGATGATCAACGCGTGGAACAGGATCGCGGTGACCGGACGGTACCCGGCCGGCCTCGACGAGCGGAAGATGCGCTGAGGGGCACCGCACGCGGATCCGTTGTCGCGCAGGTGCTCACAACTTGCGCAGACGCACCCGATTGATCGAGTGGTCGGCATCCTTGCGGAGCGTCAGCGTCGCCCGTGGTCGGGTCGGCAGGATGTTCTCGTTGAGATTGGGCAGATTGATCGACGTCCACAGATCCCGGGCGGCGACGGTGGCCTGCTCGTCGGTCAGCGACGAGTAGTAGTGGAAATGCGACTCGGGATTGGCGAACGACGTGGTCCGCATCTGCAGGAAGCGGGAGATGTACCACTGTTCGATGTCGGCGGTCTTGGCATCGACGTAGATCGAGAAGTCGAACAGGTCCGACACCATGAGTGTCGGCCCGGTCTGTAGGACGTTGAGGCCCTCGAGGATCAGGATGTCGGGCTGTCGGACGTAGTGGCGCACGTCGGGAACGATGTCGTAGGCGATGTGGGAATAGACCGGGGCGGTCACCTCGCGGGCCCCGGACTTGACCTCGGTGACGAACCGCAGCAGTGACCGTCTGTCGTACGACTCGGGAAAGCCCTTGCGGTGCATGATCCCTCGTCGTTCCAACTCCGCGGTGGGGAGCAGGAAACCGTCGGTCGTCACCAGATCGACCTTCGGATGCGAATCCCATCGGGCCAGCAATGCCGCGAGAACGCGAGCCGTCGTGGACTTTCCGACCGCCACGCTGCCCGCGATGCCGATGACGAACGGCACCTGACGATTCGTCTGCCGTTCGCCGAGGAAGGTGGATGTCGCGGCGAACAGGCGCTGACGGGCGAGGACCTGGAGGTGGATCAATCGCGACAGCGGGAGGTAGACGTCGGCGACCTCGTCGAGGTCCACCTGCTCGCCGAGACCCACCAACTGCTGCAATTCGTTGTCGGTGAGCACCATCGGCATGGATTCTCGCAGGTCACGCCACTGTCGGCGATCGAGCTCCAGGTACAGACTGGGGTCGCGCCCGGTCGTGTCGCGTGCCATGGCCTACAGCTTAGGGCGCACTGTTTTCGCGCTGTCGGTAGCCTCCGCTCATGGCCTCGACACGCATCAGTTCCTCTCCGGTCACCGACTACTTGCGTCTCGGTCTCGCGTTCGACCGTCTCGAGGAAGGATTCGTCGACGCATTCACCGGCGACCCGCGGCTACGTGCCGAAGTGGCAGGTGGTCCGGCCCCGGACCCGGCGGAGCTGGCCGACCGGGCGCGGGGGCTGCGTGCCGACCTCCCCGCCGACCTGCCTGCCGATCGCGCCGCCTTCATCGGAGCCCACCTGGCGGCGCTCGAGTGTTCGGCCCGCAAGTTCGCCGGCGAGCAGATCGGTTTCGTCGACGAGGTGCGTGCCTACTTCGACGTCGACATCGCGATGGGCGACGAGCAGGTCTATCGGGATGCGCACGAGGCGTTGGCCGTCGAACTCGAGGTGCCGGGTGCCCGCGGGGCCGCGCTGGCCGAAGCATATGCCGCACACAAACGCGCCGACGAGATCCCGGCCGATCGCGTCGACGATTGTGTGCGCGCCTTCACCGGGGCGCTGCGTGAACGGGTCCGACAGACCTACCCGCTGCCCGACAACGAGATCGTCGACTTCGAGGTGGTCACCGACAAGCCGTGGTCGGGGTTCAACTACTACCTCGGCGACTACCACTCGCGGGTGGCGATCAACGTCGACCTCACCCAGTACATGTCGTCGCTGCCGCATCTCATCGCACACGAGGCATACCCGGGCCACCACACCGAACACTGCCGCAAAGAGCAGATCCTGGTCGGCGGTGGTCAGGAGGAGCAGACGATCTTCTTGGTGAACACCCCGCAGTGTCTGATGGCCGAGGGGCTCGCCGACCACGCCCTCGTCGCGGCGATGGGGCCCGACTGGGGGTTGTGGGCGCAGGAGATCTACGCCGACCTCGGGCTGCGGTTCGACGGCGCGCGTGCGCAACGGGTCTCGCGTGCCACTGCCGGCCTGCTCAGCGTGCGACAGGACGCGGCTCTGCTGCTGCACGATCGTGGTGCCGACGAGGACACGGTGGCCGCGTTCCTCCAGCAGTGGCTGCTGGCACCACCCGCGCGCGCCCGGCAGATGCTGCGCTTCCTGACCTCACCGCTGTGGCGTGCCTACATCAGCACCTACGTCGAGGGCTACCGACTGCTGCGTGACTGGCTCGATCTGGTCCCCGACGCCGACCGGTTGGCCCGGTTCGGACGGCTTCTCGACGAACCGCTCACCCCGGCGCAGCTGAGAGCCGAATTCGGTGTCGACCAGGTCGGCCCATAGACTTGACGCCATGAGCCTGAATTCGATGTCCCTGGCCGAGCTCGATCCCGATGTGGCCGCGGCGATGAACGGTGAGCTGAGCCGGCAGCGCGACACCCTGGAGATGATCGCGTCGGAGAACTTCGTGCCGCGGGCGGTGCTGCAGGCGCAGGGCAGCGTGCTCACCAACAAGTACGCCGAGGGTTACCCCGGGCGCCGCTATTACGGCGGCTGCGAGTACGTCGACGTCGTCGAGGACATCGCGCGCAATCGGGCCAAGGAACTGTTCGGCGCCGACTTCGCCAACGTCCAGCCGCATTCGGGGGCGCAGGCCAACGCCGCCGTGCTGATGGCGCTGATGAACCCGGGGGAGAAGCTGCTCGGCCTCGACCTCGCGCACGGCGGGCACCTCACCCACGGAATGCGGCTGAACTTCTCCGGCAAGCTCTACGAGATCGAGTCGTACGGGGTCAGCAAGGAAGACTTCCGTATCGACATGGACGAGGTGCGCAAGATCGCCCTCGCCGGTCGCCCCAAGGTCATCTGTGCGGGATGGTCGGCCTATCCGCGGACCCTGGACTTCGAGGCCTTCCGCTCCATCGCCGACGAGGTCGGCGCCTACCTGTGGACCGACATGGCGCACTTCGCCGGACTGGTCGCCGCCGGCCTGCACCCGTCCCCGGTGCCGTACTCCGACGTCGTGTCCAGCACGGTGCACAAGACCCTCGGTGGCCCCCGCTCGGGTCTGATCCTCGCCAAGCAGGAATGGGCGAAGAAGCTGAACTCGTCGGTGTTCCCCGGTCAGCAGGGTGGACCGCTGATGCACGCGATCGCAGGCAAGGCCGTCGCGCTCAAGATCGCCGGGACCGACGAGTTCAAGGAACGTCAGGAGCGCACCCTCTCGGGCGCCAAGCTCCTCGCCGAACGTCTCACCGGCGCCGACGTCGAGAAGGCAGGCGTCTCGGTGCTCACCGGAGGTACCGACGTCCACCTGGTCCTCGTCGACCTGCGCAACAGCCAGCTCGACGGTCAGCAGGCCGAAGACCTGCTGCACCAGATCGGTATCACGGTCAACCGCAATGCGGTCCCGTTCGATCCGCGTCCGCCGATGGTGACGTCGGGCCTGCGCATCGGTACGCCCGCGTTGGCCACCCGTGGGTTCGGTGACGAGCAGTTCACCGAGGTCGCCGACATCATCGGTACCGCCCTCGCGGCCGGCACCGACGCCGACGTGTCGGCGCTGCGTGGCCGCGTCTCGCAACTCGCCCTCGACTTCCCGTTGTACGAGGGACTCGAGGACTGGGGGCTGATGAGCCAGCGGTGACGGGCGATTGGCCAGACGGTCACGGCATTGCCTATTCTGTGTGACGATGAACGCATTGACCGAGGATGAGCTGATCATCGCGCTGGAAAAGGCGCTTCCGGAGATCGCCGAGGACCATCAGGCGGCCGCGAATCCGTGGAACCCGCACGACTGGGTGCCGTGGGATGCGGGCAAGAACTTCGCCTTCCTCGGCGGTGAGGACTGGGATCCGTCGCAGGCCACCCTGTCCGACGAAGCGCGCGCGGGCACACTCGCGCTGCTGCTCACCAAGGACAATCTGCCGTCCTATCACCGGGTGCTTGCCAAGCATTTCCCGGCATTCTCCGATTGGCGTCAGCTGGTCGGTGTGTGGACGGCCGAGGACAACCGGCATGCCATCGTGCTGCGCGACTACCTCGTCGTGACGCGTGCGATCGATCCGGTCGACGCCGAGGAGCGTCGGCGGATCCACGTGACCGCCGGGTTCCGGCAGCACACCGAAGACGTCGCCGACCTCGGCCCACTCGACGTCCTCGCACTGATGGCGGTCCACGAGAACCAATGTGTCGGCTTCGTGCAGAAGTTGACGCCCGCGGTGACCGATGACGTCTTCGCGCAGATCCTGGCGAAGATCTCGAACGATGATGCGCTCCAGGCGAAGACCTTCGGTGCGTTCTTGAGCGCGGGTCTGGTCGCCGACCAGGAGAGCACCGTCGTGGCCGTCGACCGCGCCCTCGAGCAGATGACGCGCGAGCCGATCGGGCACGATGTCGCCGACTTCGACGCCGAGCGCGCTCTCATCGCCGGATACGAGGATGCGCAGTCGCATGCCACGATCGCCGCGGCCCTGGCCGACCAGCTGAAACTGGACACACTCCAGGGGCTCAGTGCCGACGCCGAAGCGGCACGCGGACGGATCCTGGCGCTTGCCGGACGCTGACGTCCCGGTTGCCTCCCGGTAACGCCGTTTACGCATAATTCACGCCGACACACCCCGCTCAGACGTACCGAGCGGGGTGTGTCGGCGTACGTTGACGAGTGACGGGCCGCGGGGAAGCGGTTCGTCCGGGAGGTTCGATTCGTGGTCTGCACCAGCAACACGAGAGGGCCGGCCCCGGTCCTCGTCCACCTCGGCTGACCAGCCGGGACGGGCAAGAACCAGCCGGTCGTCGCAACTGGTTTGTGCGGGTGCCGCACAAACGTAGGAGCCCTACGTGACCACACGCACCTACGTCCTCGACACCTCCGTGCTGCTGTCCGATCCCTGGGCGGTTCTGCGCTTCGCCGAACATCATGTGGTGCTACCGCTGGTGGTCATCGGCGAACTCGAGGGCAAACGTCACCACCACGAACTCGGTTGGTTCGCCCGAGAAGCGTTGCGGATGCTCGACGACCTCCGGCTCGAACACGGTCGACTCGACGTCCCGCTGCCCATCGGCGACGAGAACGGCACGCTGCAGGTGGAGCTCAACCACACCGATCCCAGTGTGCTGCCTGCGGGTTTCCGTACCGACAGCAATGATTCACGCATCCTGGCGTGCGCCCTGAACCTGCGCGCCGAGGGCAAGGACGTGACGCTGGTGTCCAAGGACACCCCGCTGCGAGTGAAGGCGGGTGCCGTCGGACTGGCCGCCGACGAGTACCACGCGCAGGACGTGGTGGTCTCCGGGTGGTCGGGGATGGCCGAGATCGAGACCGACACCACCGTCGTCGACACCCTGTACAGCGAGGGAGTGGTCGATCTCGACGATGCACGGGAACTGCCGTGCCACACCGGGATTCGGATACTCGGAAACGGCTCGAGCGCTCTCGGTCGGGTCAACCCGGACAAGCGCGTGCAGTTGGTGCGCGGTGATCGCGAGGCGTTCGGTCTGCACGGACGATCCGCCGAACAGCGCGTCGCATTGGACTTGCTGCTCGACGACAGTGTCGGGATCGTGTCGCTCGGCGGCAAGGCGGGCACCGGGAAGTCGGCGCTGGCGTTGTGCGCAGGACTCGAGGCGGTGCTCGAACGTCGCACACAGCGCAAGGTCGTGGTGTTCCGTCCGCTGTATGCGGTGGGCGGCCAGCAGCTCGGCTATCTGCCCGGCAGCGAATCGGAGAAGATGGGCCCCTGGGCGCAGGCCGTCTTCGACACGCTCGAGGGTCTGGCATCTCCCGAGGTGATCGAGGAGGTGCTCAGTCGAGGCATGCTGGAAGTGTTGCCGCTCACGCACATTCGTGGTCGGTCGCTGCACGATTCGTTTGTCATCGTCGACGAGGCGCAGTCGTTGGAACGCAACGTGTTGCTGACCGTGTTGTCGAGGTTGGGTGCAGGCTCGCGGGTGGTTCTCACCCACGACGTGGCCCAGCGTGACAACCTGCGCGTCGGACGCCACGACGGCGTCGCCGCGGTCATCGAGAAGTTGAAGGGCCATCCGCTGTTCGCGCATGTGACTCTCACCCGGAGTGAGCGTTCGCCGATCGCAGCGCTCGTCACCGAGATGCTCGAGGAGTTCGCGCCCGGTTACTGAGCTCGCTCAGCCGGTGAGTCCGTTCGGTCCGTAGCAGAAACCCCGGTTTCGGGAATCCACCTTTCGATGCTCCGAAGGTGGATTTTCGAAGCCGGGGTTCCTGTTCTCTTGTGGAGCCGGTGACTCGTCGTCTGCGTCTGATCTACATGGACGATTTCCGAGACCTCGACCACGCGGTGAATCGGCAGGAGCTGCTGGCGGGAGGCCGCACCGAGTACGACATCCGACTTGCGGTGGATGCCGGAGTCCTCGAGTACCTGTCGCGCGGGGTCCTCATTCCTGCTGCTGTGTTGGACGGAACGCCGGAGCAGCGTCATCGCGAACTCTGCACCGCGTGGATGCGCCGCGCACCACACGCGAAGCGGGCATTGGCCGAGGTGTCCGCTGCAGCGCAGCTCGGCCTGCCCGTGTGGGGGCTGGATGTAGAGCGGGTGGTCATGGCCGACTGGTCGCGCACGCCCGGGAGCCGGTCGACCGGGGGCATGCGGTTGGTGACCGACAGGCGACCGGTCGCGACGGTCGTGGCGAACGGATTGTCGGTGACCTCGCCTGCACGCACGGTTGTGGACATCGCCAGGCGCAGCGGACGAATCCCGGCGATCGCGGTCGGGGATGCCGCCTTGCATGCCGAGTTGTGCACCGCCGACGACCTCCAGAACGAACTCGACCTCATCGAGGGTATGACCGGCGCGGCGCGCGCTCGACGTGCGGTCGCCGAGATGAGTGGCCTGGCCGAGTCCGTGCTGGAGTCACGTAGCCGCATCGAGATGCTCGACGCGGGCATCCCGCGGCCCGCGCTGCAGGTGGACATCTACGACGACGCGGGCAGATGGGTGGCCCGAGTCGACTTCTACTGGGAGACCGAGCGGGTGGTGGGGGAATGCGACGGTGCGTCGAAGTACAACGGCTCGGAGGGGCCGGCGTTGATGCTGTACGAGAAGAGACGAACGGACACGTTGGTGGAACTCGGCAACCGGGTGATCCATTGGGGTTGGGGCGACGTCGATGCAGCATCGCAGCTGATCGCTCGAGTGCGGCGTGTGTTGACTCCGCCCGCGGCCTGAGACGTACCCCGGTTTCGGGAATTCACCTTCGGAGCATCGAAAGGTGGATTCCCAAGACCGGGGTGTCTGCCGTTCGGGCTGGTCGGGCGGATTTCGGTCGAGAGTGACCCGATCACAACGGCACCGTGACCATCCCGAGATTGACGACATCTTGCGCTTTGGCACACTGGTGTGGTGCAGAAGTTACTGATGAGGCGATTGAGGTTGCTGGGACTAGTGGTGATCGCGGTGATGTCGGCCCTTGCCGGCAGTGCCGGGACGGCACTCGCGGCCCCCGGCACTTCGACGACCCCGTCGACCACTCCGACCTCCCCGTCGACGAGTGCGTCCCCGGGGGCGGCGATCCCCAAGACGGGAATCCCGCAGCTCGACACCCTGCTCGACACTCTCGCCGGGAACCTCGGCATCGGTGGCTCGACAGGGAGCGCGGAAGCGGACAGCAGCCAGATGGTCGTGGTCACCGCGCCCAAGGCGAGCGACACGACGGCCACCCTGACTGCCTTCGAGCGGGGTTCGGATCAGTCGTGGAAGCCCGTCATCGGGCCGGTCAAGGCATTCCTCGGCTCACAGGGGATGGGCGAACCGAAGGACAACGTCCCGCGCACGCCCGAGGGCACCTTTGCGCTCGACCAGGCCTTCGGCCGGCTGGCCAATCCGGGCACCAAGATGCCGTACTTCAAGGTCGACCGTCAGGACTGGTGGGACTCGAACATGAAGTCGCCGACCTACAACACCCATGTGCGTCAGACCAAGAGCCCGGGTGGTGACAGCGAGAACCTGTACGACGCGGGACCGGTCTACGACTACGCGGTCAACATGGCGCACAACCCCAAGCGCACCCCGGGCAAGGCGTCGGCGATGTTCTTGCACGTCACCAACAACGAGCCGACCCAGGGCTGCGTGGCCATCGACAAGGCGGCCATGCGCAAGGTGCTCGCCTGGCTCGACCCGGCCAAGCACCCCAAGATCGCGATCGGTGTGAATCAGGCCGCACCGCAGGGCGGCTCGACGTCGCCGAGCGGCTCGACCCCGCAGGGCTCCACCCCGCAGAGCGGCACACCGCAGAGCGGAACCCAGCAGGGTTCGACCGCCCCGTCGACCACACCGCCGTCGAGCACCACGCCGACTCCCGGGTCGCCGAGCATCCCGGGCGCGGACACGCTGACACAGTTGCTGAACCAGATCGTCAGCCTGGTGCCGTCGTTGCTGGGGACCGCGAACGGCGGATAGACCCGAGCAGTTGTTCGTGGAGCGGGGACCGGCCTCAGGCCGGTCCCCGTCTGCGTCGGAACCCGACCGCACGCCGACCGCCGAAGTCGTCACGCGGCGCGGTCACCATCTCCACCTGGCGCCGCGCCTGTTCGACGACGGGGGTGTCTGGATCGAGGACGGACAGGTATTCCCGATGTGTGGCCAGTGAGCGGATCGCGCGGTCGATCTGATCATCGACGGCGACCGCATGGGTGGCCTCCGGCCCGTTCTCGAACAACCAGCGCGGTCGCACGGCGGGATCGAGGGCGTCGTAGGCCTCGCGCACCGCGGCGGCGAACTCCATGTGGTCGGATTGATTCGGTTGTCCCGGCGCCCATTCGGCACCGCCGAACAACGACAGGATGAGCTGCGGGGCCAGGCCCTCGACGACGGAGCCGATGCGTGCGCGCAGCTCGGCGGTGTTGCGGATCGAGCTGTCCGGGAAACCCCAGAACGTGACGTCGGCGACGCCGACCACCGCGGCCGACGCGCGCTGCTCGGCTTCACGTAGCGGCCCGGCGATCTCGGGAGCCATCCCAGCGATCCCGGCCTCGCCGCTCGACGCGAACGCGTAGACCACGCGCCGACCCTCGTCGGTCCACCGGGCCACCGCGGCCGCCATGCCGTACTCGGGGTCGTCGGGGTGTGCGACCAGGACCAGGCCGGTGTCCCAGTCGGTGGGGAAGGCTTCCAGTGACGGTGCGTCCATGGGCCGAACATAGCGCCTGTCGCCGACGAGATGTCCGTCTCGCGCCAACGCGTCGTGTGACACCCGCGCGCCCGGCGTCCGCGACCTCTCCGGTCAGTCGCTCCGTCGTCGGATCACGGTGACGGCGAAGTCTGCATCGTCGTGCCAGGCCCGCAGATCCCATGTCGCGAACCGGTGTTCGATGGCCAGCCCCGCGTCGGCTACTGCGGCGTCGAACTGGTCGAGCGAGAGTTCGCGATCGGTGTGGAAGCCGACGACGATCACCCCGTCCGGTGTCAGGTGGTCGACGAAGCGGCGCAAGACCTCGGTCTCGGTGTCCGGGGCGAGGAACACCATCACGTTGCCCGCACACACGATGGCGTCGAAGGGTTTCGGTTCGCCCTCGGCGGCGAGGTCGAGTCTGCTCAGATCGCCGACGATCCAGTGCGGGCCTGGATGATCGGCCTGGGCGGCCGCGATCAGCCGAGAATCCACGTCGACACCCACCACGGTGTGTCCGACGTCGTGCAGGAATGCGCCGACCCGCCCTGGACCGCACCCGGCATCGAGGATACGTGCGCCACGCGGCACCATGGCGTCGATCAGACGCGCCTCGCCGCCGAGGTCGACACCGTCGGCGGCCATGGTGCGGAACCGTTCGATGTACCACTCACTGTGACCGGGTTTGGTGTCGGTCATCCATCGGGGAAGCGGGGTCACATCGAACAGGTTACGCCGGAGCCCGTAGGGCCCCTCAGCGCTCGTGGTCGAGGTTCGCCATCTTCAGCACGTCGAGTCGCTTGTCGAGTTCGTCCTCGGTCAGTTTGTCGCCGATGAGTCCGCGGTCGACGACGGTCTGCCGGATCGTCTTGCCCTCCTTGAGGGCCTGCTTGGCGACGGCTGCGGCCTCTTCGTAACCGATGGCGCTGTTGAGCGGGGTGACGATGGACGGCGAGCTCTCGGCGAGGGTGCGCAGCCGCTCCTCGTTCGCCTGCAGTCCGGCGATGCACCGGTCTGCGAAGAGCCGGGAGACGTTGGCCAGCAGCTTGAGTGACTCCAGAACGTTGCGCGCCATCATCGGGATGTAGACATTCAGTTCGAACGCCCCGTTGCCGCCACCCCAGGTGACCGCCGCGTCGTTGCCGATGACCTGTGCGGCCACCTGTGTGACCGCTTCGGGCAGAACAGGATTGACCTTGCCCGGCATGATCGAGCTGCCCGGCTGCAGGTCCGGGAGGTGGATCTCGCCGAGCCCGGTGAGGGGACCCGACCCCATCCAGCGCACGTCGTTGGCGATCTTGGTCAACGAGACGGCGATCGTCTTGAGTTGCCCGGACAGCTCGACCAGCCCGTCGCGGGCGGCCTGTGCCTCGAAGTTGTCCTGCGCCAACGACAATGCCTCGACATCGGTCAGTCGCACCAGCTCGACGACCACCTTGGTGCCGAAGCCGTTGGGGGCGTTGAGTCCGGTGCCGACCGCGGTGCCGCCGATCGGGAGCTCACCCACGCGGGGGAGCGTCGCGGTGACACGCTCGATGCCCGCCTCGATCTGGCGCGCGTAGCCCCCGAACTCCTGACCGAGGGTCACCGGCACCGCGTCCATGAGGTGGGTGCGGCCGCTCTTGACCACCTCACGCCACTGGGTCGCCTTGTCCAGCAGCGCCAGCCGCAGGTGATCGAGCGCCGGGACCAGATCGGTGACGGTGGCCTCGGTGGCGGCGACATGGGTCGCGGTGGGGAAGGTGTCGTTGGACGACTGCGACATGTTGACGTGGTCGTTGGGGTGCACGTCGACGCCGTTCGCCTTGGCGATCGACGCGATGACCTCGTTGGCGTTCATGTTGGAGCTGGTGCCCGAACCGGTCTGGAAGACGTCGATCGGGAACTGGTCGTCGTGCTTGCCGTCGGCGATCTCCTTGGCGGCCGCGATGATCGCGTCGGCCCGCTGTCCGTCGAGCAGCCCGAGGTCTTTGTTGACCTGTGCGCAGGCAGCTTTCAGCAGACCCATGGCGCGGATCTGGGTGCGCTCGAGGGGGCGGTGGCTGATCGGGAAATTCTCCACGGCGCGCTGCGTCTGCGCACGCCACAGTGCGTCGATCGGAACCTTGACCTCGCCCATGGTGTCGTGCTCGATGCGATACTGCGGCTCGGTCATGGCGTGCGTCCTCCGGTTACGTCGATCGGTAAGGGTCTCCTTACCACGGTATACCCCGACGATCTGTGCCGTAGATCTGTGCCCTCTGGTGGCATGGATCTACGGCGCTGGGAGGGGACCGGTCGAGATGTGGATTGCGCCGGCGTTGTTCACAGATGACCTTGCGCGGCGGACGCGGAGGGGTTCGGCGGCGACACTGTGGGCATGACGGCCCGGCCCGAGAACTCGCAGTCCGACGGCGCGCACCCCGACGGCGCGCACCCCGACGGCACGCACCCCGACGGCGCGCACCCCGACAGTGCGCACCCCGACAGTGCGCACCCCGACAGTGCGCACCCCGACAGTGCGCTCCTCGACGAGATCCTCGCGGACCAGGACGGGGTCATCGCGCGTGGCCAGGTCCTGGCGCTCGGTTTCACCCCGGCGTTCGTCCGGCGCAAGGTTCGTCGTCGCGAATGGGCGACAGTGCACCCCGGGGTCTTCGTCGACCACACCGGTCCGCTGACCTGGCGACAGCGGGCCTGGAGCGCGGTACTGGATGCGGCACCCGCGGCGTTGAGTCACGGCTCTGCTGATCCACGGTCGGAGCCCACCGGACCCATCCACATCGTCGTCGACCGCGCACGTCGCGTGACCCGACGTCCCGGTGTCGTCGTCCACTACGGCACCCGCCTGGACGAGAAGGTGGCGTGGCACGCGCATCCGCCGCGCGTACGGATGGAGCAGGCGCTCCTGGACATGGCCGAGTGCGCGTCGTCGAAAGTCCGGGTGGTCGCGTGCCTCGCCGATGCCGTGCAGGCCGGAAAGACGACGGCGGACAGAGTGCTCGTGGCCGCGCAGCGTCGCCCGAGGCTGCGGCGGCGGGCGTTCATCGAAGGTGTGCTCGTCGACATCCGCGACGGCACCTGTTCGGTGCTCGAACATGGCTACCTGACGAAAGTGGAGCGCGCACAAGGACTTCCATCGCCACAACGGCAAGCGTCGACGACCGTCGGGCGACGTGGATTCCGGGACGTCGACTATCCAGGATGGGGGCTCGTCGTCGAGCTGGACGGTCGCATGGGACACGACGGTGCGGCCGACCGCGACGTGGACATGGAGCGCGACCTCGACGCCGCGGTCGATGCCGATCGGCTGACACTGCGGCTGGGGTGGGGCCAGGTCTTCGATCGCGCGTGCTCGACGGCGGACAAGGTCGGTCGCGCACTCACAGCGCGTGGGTGGACCGGAACGCCGGTCCGATGCCCGTCGTGCCGCGCTGTGCGGTAGGTCCACGGGTAACGCCGTAGATCCGTGCCACCAGGTGACGCGGATCTACGGCGTAGAGGCTGCTACCGCTCCTTCGAGCGGATACGGACGCCACCCAGCGGAACGGTGACACTGCCGCCGGGATCGGTGAAGAAGTCGTTGCCCTTGTCGTCGACGACGATGAAGGCGGGGAAGTCCTCGACCTCGATCTTCCAGACCGCTTCCATGCCCAGCTCGGGGTACTCGATGACCTCTTGGCTCTTGATGCAGTCGAGTGCGAGCCGTGCGGCCGGGCCGCCGATCGAGCCGAGGTAGAAGCCGCCGTGCGATCCGCACGCCTCGGTGACCTGCTTGGACCGGTTGCCCTTGGCGAGCATGACCATCGAACCACCCGCGGCCTGGAACTGTTCGACGTAGCTGTCCATGCGACCGGCGGTGGTCGGGCCGAACGACCCCGATGCCATGCCGTCCGGGGTCTTGGCGGGCCCTGCGTAATAGACCGGGTGGTTGCGCAGGTAGTCGGGCATCGGCTCGCCCGCGTCGAGACGTTCCTTGATCTTCGCGTGTGCGATGTCGCGTGCCACCACGAGCGGTCCGGTCAACGACAGCCGTGTCTTGACCGGGTGCTTCGACAACTCGGCCAGGATCTCCGGCATCGGACGGTTGAGGTCGATCGCGACGACCTCGCCGCCCGCGATGTCCTCGGCGACACCGGCGTCGGGCATGTACTGCGCCGGATCGGTCTCGAGCTGCTCGAGGAAGACGCCGTCGGCGGTGATCTTGCCCAGCGCCTGGCGGTCCGCCGAGCAGGACACCGCGATCGCGACCGGACACGATGCGCCGTGACGCGGCAGCCGCACCACCCGGACATCGTGGCAGAAGTACTTTCCGCCGAACTGCGCCCCGATGCCGAAGGACTGGGTCAGCTTGAAGACCTCTTCTTCGAGTTCGACATCGCGGAAGCCGTGTGCCGACATCGATCCCGACGTCGGCAAGGTGTCCAGATAATGTGCCGACGCGTATTTCGCCGTCTTGAGCGCGAATTCGGCAGAGGTGCCACCGATCACCACGGCCAGATGGTAGGGCGGGCACGCCGCGGTACCCAGCGAGCGGATCTTCTCGTCGAGAAACTCCAAGAGCCGCTTGGGATTCAAGATGGCCTTGGTCTCCTGGAACAGGAAGGACTTGTTGGCCGAGCCGCCGCCCTTGGCCATGAACAGGAACTTGTACTCGGGACCCTTGGGGCCTTGCTCGGTGGAGTAGATCTCCACCTGCGCAGGCAGATTGGTGCCGGTGTTCTTCTCGTCGTAGGTGGTCAGCGGGGCCAGCTGCGAGTAACGCAGATTGAGTTTCGTGTAGGCGTCGAAGACCCCGCGCGACACCCACTCGGCGTCGTCGGCGCCGGTCAGCACACCTTCGGACTTCTTGCCCATCACGATCGCCGTGCCGGTGTCCTGGCACATCGGCAGGACACCGCCTGCGGAGATGTTCACGTTCTTGAGCAGGTCGAGTGCCACGAAACGGTCGTTGCCCGACGACTCCGGGTCGTCGATGATCTTGCGCAGCTGCGCGAGGTGGGCGGGCCGCAGATAGTGGCTGATGTCGTGCATCGCCTCGGCGGTCAACGCCTGAAGGGCCTCCGGGGCGACCTCGAGAAAGGTTCGGCCGTCGACGTCGAAGGTGCGCACACCCTCGGTGGTGATCAGTCGGTACGGGGTGTCATCGGCGCCGGAGGGCAGCAAGTCGGCATAGCGGAACTCCGGAGCGGGGGCTGTTTCGCTCACGCCGGAAATCGTAGCCCGGCAGGTCGGCGGCGATGACGGCGCCACCGACCCGCGGCGACCTCAGACGTCGAGGCGGGAGTACTCGCGCAGCTTCGCGGGCTGATGGACGGCCTCGATGCGCCGGATGGTGCCGGACTTGGACCGCATGACCAGGGAGCGGGTCGTCGCGCCGTTGGGACGGTAGGTGACGCCGCGCAGCATGTCGCCGTTGGTGACGCCGGTGGCGCAGAAGAAGGAGTTCTCCCCGGCCACGAGATCGTCGTTGGTGAGGACACGGTCGAGATCGTGACCGGCGGCGATGGCCTTCTGGCGCTCCTCGTCGTTGCGCGGCCACAGCTTGCCCTGGATCTCACCGCCCATGCACTTCATCGCGACGGCGGTGATGATGCCCTCGGGCGTACCGCCGACACCCATCAGCATGTCCACGGTGGAGTAGTCGTCGGCGGCCGCCACCGCACCGGCGACGTCGCCGTCGGAGATGAGACGGATCTTGGCGCCCGCCTGGCGGATCTCGCCGATCAGGTCGGCGTGACGCGGACGGTCGAGGACGATGACGGTGAGGTCTGCGACGTCGATGCCCTTGGCCTTGGCGACCGAGTTGATGTTCCAGCTGACCGACTCGTCGATGTTGATGGCGCCCTTGGCTTCCGGGCCGACCGCGATCTTGTCCATGTAGAAGACCGCCGACGGGTCGTACATGGTGCCGCGCTCGCTCACCGCGATCACCGAGATGGAGTTGGGGCGCCCCTCGGCCATCAGCGTGGTCCCGTCGATCGGGTCCACGGCGACGTCGCAGTCGGGTCCGTCGCCGTCGCCGACCTCTTCGCCGTTGAACAGCATCGGGGCCTCGTCCTTCTCGCCCTCGCCGATCACCACGACACCGCGCATCGAGACGGTGGACAGCAGCTGACGCATCGCGTCGACGGCCGCTCCGTCGCCGCCGTTCTTGTCGCCGCGACCGACCCAACGGCCCGCGGCGAGCGCCGCGGCCTCGGTCACACGTACGAGCTCCATCGCGAGATTGCGGTCGGGGGCCTGGGGATTGGGGGACATGTGGAACTCCTCGGCGTCGCGGCAATGACAAGGCGGTGGATGACAAAGTGGTGGGTGTAGCCATCCTTGCATGTCACGCCGAGTGTGGGCGCAGCCACCCCGGCCGTATGGCCCGGCGGCGGAGCCTCCTCGGCCGGGCTGGAATACTGGACGATCATGGCCGGTAAACCACGCATCCTGCACAGCAGCAAAGACATGATCTGGTCGTTGGTGCCACTGCTGATCATCTGCGCGGTGGTGGCCATCGCATCGGGCAACTGTTCGGTCGGATTGACCGGACAGGCCTCCGACGACCAGACGCCGTCCTTCGACGTCACCCACGCTCTCGCGGCAGACGCCCGCGATCTGCCGTTCCCGATCCGGCGCCCCGCGACGCCCGAGGGGTGGAAACCCAACTCGGGGTCGACCCAGGAGGTCGGTGGCACCCGGGTGAGCACCGTCGGTTGGATCACCGATGTCGGGGCCTATGTGCAGCTGAGCCAGACCGACGCGACCGAGGACGATCTCGTCGGACACCTCGGCGACGGGGCCGCGCTGGGGGCCGGGACCAAACAGGTCGGTGGTCGCGATTGGGTGGTCTACACCACCGAGGACGGCAAGAAGTTCTGGATCACCGATCTCGGCGACGTCCGGATCGCGGTCCTGTCGCGCGGGCCCGACGACGCCATGGCGACCATCGCCACCGCGGTGCTCGGTCAGGCGCCACTGACGTCCCGGTAGCCGCTCGTTCTTCAGCCCTCGGCGTCTTCGTCGTCGGCGGCGAGCGCCGTCTCGATCCGGTCCCGCGCACCCGCGAGGTGTTCTTCGCATCGCTTGGCCAACGCCTCACCGCGCTCCCACAGTGCGAGCGATGCGTCGAGGTCCAGGCCGCCGTGCTCGAGCGTTTCCACCACCTCGACCAGTTCGTCGCGGGCCTGCTCGTACCCGAGGTCGGCGACCGGGATCCGGTCGTCGGAGTCGTCGGCCTTCACGTTTGTTCCCCTTCTGTCACCTCGGCGACCGATGCGCCATCGGACACCCGGATGCGCACGTGTGCGCCCGGTGGCATGTCCGCGACGGCACCGACGACGTGCGGCCGTTCGGTGTCGACGCGCTGGACCACCGCGTAGCCGCGGGCGAGTGTCTGTGCCGGTCCCAGTGTGGCAAGCCGGGCCGACAGATGTTCACGGCGGCGATCCTCGGCCTCCACGTGGCGCCGGATGTCGCGGCGGATGTCTCGGCGCATCCGGTCGACGGTGTCGGCGTGGCGGTCGATCATCGAGAACGGTCGGGCGAGGACCGGACGTGCGCGCAACCCGTCGACGACGTGCGACTCCCGGCGTACCCAGTTGCGTAGGGCGTGGGCGCTGCGTCGACGTAGATCCCCGATGCCTGCGAGTTCGTCCCCGACGTCGGGGACGACCCGTTTCGCCGCATCCGTGGGGGTGGCGGCCCGCACGTCGGCGACCAGATCGAGCAGCGGGGTGTCGGGTTCGTGCCCGATGGCGCTGATCACCGGTGTGGTGCAGCCCGACACCGCGCGCAGCAGGGCCTCGTCGGAGAAGGGCAGCAGGTCTTCGACGCTGCCGCCACCGCGGGCGATGACGATGACCTCGACCTCGGGATCCGCGTCGAGTGCGGCGAGGTGCGTGAGGATGCGCGGCACGGCCGTCGGTCCCTGCACCGGGGCGTCGCGCACCTCGAATCGCACCGCGGGCCACCGACCCGACGCCACCGACACCACGTCGCGTTGCGCGGCGCTCGCTCGGCCCGAGATGAGCCCGATCGTCCTGGGCAGGAACGGAAGTGGCCGTTTGAGTCGTGTGTCGAACAATCCCTCGGCGGCCAGCAACTGACGGAGTCGCTCGATACGCAACAACAGTTCACCGACACCGACGGGCCGGATGTCGGTGATGCGCAATGACACGGTGCCGCGACCGGTGAAATACGTCGGACGGCCGAGGACCACCACGTGGCTTCCCTCGGTCAGCGGAACCTCGGTGCGGTACAACAGATCCGGGTTACAGGTCACCGAGATGGAGAGGTCCGCGGCGGGGTCGCGCAGGGTGAGGAACGCGGTGCGGGTACCGGGCCGACGATTGATCTGGGTGACCTGTCCTTCGACCCAGATCTGTCCGAGCCGGTGAATCCAGTCGGCGATCTTCGTGTTGACCGTCCGCACCGGCCACGGGTGTTCGGCCGAGTTCGACGACTGTGCCGAGGTCACGTGGTCGGTTGCCGCTTGCTGTTCTGCGAGGCGATGCGGTTGTCGATCATCGTGAGGAACGGCGCGCGGGCCCTGGTCGCCTTCTCGTAGGCGGACAGCTGCTCGAGCTCGTCGAGGCCCACCGAGCGCAGCTTGGCCCGCAACTGGGCGAGGGTGAGGCCGTCGTACTCGATGTACTCGACGATCTCCGGAATCGGCCCGTCGACCGACGGCGCCTTGGGCTCGGGTGGGCCGTCGCCGCTCACCACCTCGTCGGGAGGCGCGCTGTAGAGGGCGAAGCGACCGGAGGAACCCTCGGTGGTGGGCTGGTCGGAATCGTCGGCGTCGCCGTGCGCCCCGGAGTTCGCCGTCTCCCGCGTGCCGGCTTTCTCGGCTGCCGTGCCCTTGACTGCCGTCTTCTTGTCTGCCGTCTTCTTGTCTGCCGTGTTCTTGACTGCGGCATTCTCGACCGGGGCGTTCTTGGTGACCGCTTTCTTCGGCGCCGGTGTCTTCGCGGGCGGTTCGTCGGGGGCCTTCGCCTTCTTCGCGGCGGTGGGCTTCTGGGCTGCGGGGGCGCTCTCGATGGGGGTGTCGTCGGACTCCGGATCGATGGTGTCGTCACCGCCGGAGTCGTCATCGTCGTCGAAGCGGGCCCACTGCGGCTGTTCACTGGGTTTGTCGAACAGGCTCTCGAGCGCGAGGTCACCCTTGATGGCGAGCTCGGCGATGCTCTGCTGGAGGCGCATGCCGGTCTGCAGGGTCTGACTCACGGCCGTCATGGGCAGCGTGACGGCCAGCGCAGGCAGCTTGCGGGTCTCCTCGAGCGCGGTCACGACGAGGCCGGCGGCAATGCGGGCCGGATAGGGTGCACGAACCATGTCCTCACTCTGCCATCCGCGGGGGTACTGATCCACCCGGCACGACGAGGCGGCGTGACGGGGCACCTCGTCGACAACCCGTACCCTGGACACCATGGTTGATCGCAAGCGTGTCCTACTCGCCGAACCCCGCGGCTATTGCGCCGGTGTGGACCGTGCCGTGGAGACCGTGGAGCGGGCCCTCGACAAGCACGGTGCACCGGTCTACGTGCGCAAGGAGATCGTCCACAACCGACACGTGGTGGACACGTTGTCCGAGCGTGGAGCGGTGTTCGTGAGCGAGACCGACGAGGTGCCCGAGGGTGCGATCGTGGTGTTCTCCGCCCACGGTGTGTCGCCCGAGGTCCACCGGACGGCCGCCGAACGCAGCCTCAAGACCATCGACGCGACGTGCCCCCTGGTGACCAAGGTGCACCAGGAGGCGAAACGTTTCGCGCGCGACGACTACGACATCCTGCTCATCGGCCACGAGGGGCACGAGGAGGTCGAGGGCACCGCGGGTGAGGCGCCGGAGCACATCCAGCTGGTCGACGGACCGGATCATGTCGACGACGTCGAGGTGCGTGACGAGTCGAAGGTCATCTGGTTGTCGCAGACGACGTTGTCGGTCGACGAGACGATGGAGACGGTCCGTCGTCTACGTGAACGGTTCCCGGATCTGGCAGATCCGCCCAGCGACGACATCTGTTATGCCACGCAGAACCGGCAGGTCGCGGTGAAGGCGATGGCGCCGCAATGTGACCTCGTCATCGTGGTCGGGTCCAAGAACTCGTCGAACTCCGTGCGTTTGGTCGAGGTGGCCCTGCAGAACGGGGCATCGGCCTCGCATCTGGTCGACTATGCCCGCGAGATCGACCCGCAGTGGCTGGATGGCGTGACGACGGTCGGCATCACCTCCGGCGCCTCGGTTCCTGAGATCCTCGTCCGCGGTGTGTTGGACTTCCTGTCCGAATACGGCTTCGATTCCGTCGACACGGTCAACACGGCCAACGAGACGTTGACGTTCGCGTTGCCACGTGAACTCCGGCCGGCGCGCTCGGCCAAGTAGCGGGGCCGGCGCTCAGTAGTCGTCGGGGTCGAGTCGTCGAATCCGGCGATGCGGCATGGCGATCGCCAGTACCGCGACCACCAGCGCCACGCTGAGTCCTGCACCGGCGAGCCCGACATCGCGGGCCGTGCGGTCTTCGGCCGGAGGGGTGGCCGGTGCGGAGATCGGCCGCGCCGCGGTGAGATCGGCTCCGGCGTCGGTGATCTGGTCGGTCAACGCGGCCACCGGATCGATGACGCCGTGGCCGATGCGGGTGTCGTGTCCGGCCGCCGGTGCGTGCGCGGTCCGGATGATCCGCCGGATCACCTCCTGGGCATGCAGGTGCGGGAAACGCGCGCGAACCAGCGCGACCGTCCCGGCGACGTAGGGGGTCGCGAAACTCGTACCGGCGATCGGCACCGGTCCGTCGGCGCCTTCCAGCGCGTCGACCGGCCGCGCCGACCCGTCACGAGCGTCGAGGCCGACGATCCCGGTACCGGGCGCCGCGACGCCGACCCAGGGGCCATGGAGGCTGAAACCGCTCGGTGTGGCGGTGTCGGCGTCCACCGCGCCGACGGTCAGGACATACGGCGCGAACCGTGCGGGGCTCGCCACCGTGGTCACCGATGTCCAGCCGTCCGGATCTGCGGGACCGGGGTCCGGGTTCTGCTGACGGCATGCGGTGTCGGCGGACAGATTGCCGGCGGCCACCACCACGACCACGTCGCGGTCGTAGGCGAATTTGATTGCCGCTCCCAGCGTTCCGTCGTCGATCGGGGAGGTGATCGGTGCGCAGGCCGCTTCGGAGATGTTGATGACGGTGGCGCCGAGATCCACCGCGCGCACGATCGCATGGGCGAGTGTGCGCACCGAACCGTAGCCGCGTCCGACGCTCGTGGCGTCGGAGGTGATCGGCGAGGCGGCCGGGCCATAGGCGGCGCTGGACTGACGGATCGAGATCAGTGCGGCATCGGGTGCGACGCCGGCGAACGCGTCGTCGGGACTCGGTGCGGCCGCGATGATCCCGGCGACCAGGGTTCCGTGCGCATCGCAGTCGACCAGGCCGTCGCCCGACGACACGTAGTCACCGCCACCGCGTAGTCGGGGCAAGCGCGGATGCGGGGTGACACCGGTGTCGATCACGGCGACGGTCTGCCCGCCACCCCGACTGAACCGCCACGCCTCCGGAAGGTTCAGCATCGACTGTGCCGCAGAAGGGTTCGAACCCACCGTCGATCCGGTCGCCGACGTGTTCGCGCACAGCGTGCGCTGCTCGGTGGCCTCCGGCGGTCCGACCGGCGCGTACCGGACCAACGCATGCGCGTCGATCGGTGGCGGTCCGACGGCAGCGGCCGGTCCGACCCCGCCGCCCGCGGATACCGCGACCACCGAGATCAGGGTCGCGAGTGTGCCCGCAACGCAGCGCATCTCAGAGTTCCCTGACGATCTGATACAGGTCCAGAAGCCACAACAGCGACGGTACGACCGTGACGACGAGAAGATACTCGCCGAGTTCCGCGGCGCGGCGCATCACCGGTGAGAACTCGTGGCGAGGTGCGACCACACCGAACCCCATCGCGGCCACGAGCAGCGTGAGGGCCGCGACGAATCCGGCGATCTCGTTGCCGCTCGGCGCGCAGACGGACACACCGATGACGGCGAGTACCGACACCGCGCCACCGCCGATGAGCGCCACCGCCTGGGCGAGGTCACCGTGGGATCTGCCCCGCAGACACAGGATCGCCGCGACCACCACCGCGAAGACGACCGGTACCCAGTCGCGTTCGGCGGTCGCCGCGGTGATCGCCGCGCTCGCCGCGGTGACCACCGCGGCACCGACGACGAGGCCGGTCAGATACGCGTTGGCGAGATGGGATCGCCGCGCGAGTGCATCGACGCGGGGCAACGTCATCGCACCGATCGCGCCGATGCCCTCGAGTGTCGGCGCGGGATCGACCTCGTGTGCGTCGAGTGTCACCCCGGCGGTCGGCACCGGAGGCAGCGGCAGCTTGGCGAGCACGATGGTCGCCCTCGGGGACAGTGCGATGGTGAGCAGGCCGAGACCGGCGGTGACCGCCGCGACGTCTCCGAGGGGGACGCCGCACAGCAGTCGTGTCGCACAGGCCGTGGCGCCGAGTGCGGCGGCGGTGGTCACACTGCTGTGCAGGATGGCGCCCACCCCGGTCAGCCGGTAGGACGCCACCACCGCAACCAGGGTGACGGTGCACCCGAGCAGCAGGTGGGCCGCGCCGAGAGGGCCGGGGACGGTCAGCATTCCGGAGACCATCGCCACCGCGACGGCGGACGCGGCGAGCGCCGTGGCACAGCCGGCGTCGCGGACGTGGCGGGCCACGATGGTCGCGGCGGCGAGCAGTGCGATCGCCACGACGGCGGCGAGTCCGGCCGTCCATTGCCCACCGCCATGCCACCGGTGGGCGATCATGGCGAGCGCCGCGGTGATCGCCGCGGCGGGGGCGATGGCGAGACCGGTGATCCGGGCACTCGCCGCCGACCAATTGGCGAAGCGAGATTCATTCAGCTGAGCGACGGCGTCGACGACGTCGTCGAACAGCGCGACACCCTCTCCGGGGCGAGTGGAGCGCAGCATCAGGAGGTCGCCGTCCCGGATTCCGGCGTCGGCGAGTGAACGGTCCGGGGCGATCGGTTCATGCCCGACCAGCCCCAGCGTCCACCGTCGCGCGAGGTCGTGGACCCGCGCCGGATCGTTGCCGGGAACGTCGGGCTCTCGTGGTGTGCGAGTGCGTGTTTCGACCTGGTCGACGAGGTCGCCGAGCAGGGCGGCAATCGGTACCGCCGCAGGTAGGCCCACATCGACCTGGGTCTGATGGCCGAGTACCGACACCCGGACGTACTCGGGTTCGACACGCGGTTCGGACGCGGCCGGTCCCGCCGGATGACGCTGTCGGATCGGCGTCGTTCCCGGGTGTGGTGGCAGATGTGTTTCCACAGTCGACATCTCGTGATCCTCCCCAGCCGGATTCGCGGTTACGATGCGAATCTCGCCAATTGTGTAGGAGTTCGACCCGGTCAGACCACCGATCGGCCGGCGAAGTTTCGGGGGACAGAAATGGTTGCGACGACCGACGGTTTCGTGCGTGGTCCCCGGATCGCGCCACCGCGGGTGCCCGGTGGCGAACTCACCATCGCGCCGCCGCCGGAGGTGCCGCGGATCGTGCCCGGCAACCTGCTCATGAGGTTGTTCCCGGTCGTCATGGTGGTTGCGGTCGTCGGCATGGTGGCGGTGATGTTCGTGACGGGTGGGCGCACCGCACTGTCGAATCCGCTCTTCATGATGTTCCCGGTGATGATGGTGCTCTCGATGTTCGGGATGGTCGCCTCCGGCGGCCGGGGAGCGGGTAAACGAGCAGGCGAACTCGACGAGGAACGCAAGGACTACTTCCGGTACCTGGGGCAGACGCGAGGTCGGGTACGTCAGACCGAGCAGGCCCAGCGCACGTCGTTGACCTGGACACACCCCGACCCGGACACACTGCTCGACATCGTCGGCAGCCGCCGGATGTGGGAGCGCCGCACCGGCGACAACGACTTCGCGCACGTGCGGGTCGGTCTCGGCTCGCAACGGCTGGCGACGCGTCTGATGCCACCGGAGACCGGGCCGGTCGAGGACATCGAACCGGTGTCCATGGTGGCGCTGCGCCGGTTCGTCCGGACGCATTCGGTGGTGCATCACCTACCGACCGCGATCGCCCTGCGTGGATTCCCCGCGGTGAGCATCGACGGTGCACGTCAAGCGACCCGCGACTTGGTCCGGGCGATGCTGGTGGAGCTGTGCGCTTTTCACGGGCCGGACCATCTGCGCGTTGCGGTGGTCACCGCCGACCCGGTGGGGGAGGCCTGGGATTGGGCGAAATGGCTTCCGCACGTGGCGCATCCGACTCATCGTGACGGACTGGGTGCCACGCGGATGATCTATCCGTCGCTGGCCGATCTCGAACATGCGATGGCTGCCGAGCTGATGGAACGCGGGCGGTTCAGCAGGTCGGCGCCGCCGGCGGCCGGGCGGCTGCACCTCGTGGTGGTCCTCGACGACGGTCGGGTCGTCGGGGACGAACGGTTGATCGGTGATGCGGGCACCGAGGGGGTCACACTGCTCGATCTGACCGCACGCGTGGGTGGGCCGGCGGCAAGTCGTGGCCTGCAGCTGGTGGTCCGGGACGGAAGGATCGGCGCGCGTGGCGCTTTCGGTATCGAGGAGTTCGCTGACGCGGATCGTCTGACCGTAGCCGAGGCAGAGGCGCTGGCCCGTCGGATGGCCCGTTACCGGCCGACGACGCCGACGACACTGGCGAGTCTGGAGACCGAGGTGACCGCCGTCGATCCGGGTCTGCCCGCACTGCTCGGCATGGGCGACCCGTCCGCATTCGATCCTTCTGCGTTCGACCCCTCTGCATCCTGGCGGCCCCGCGTCGGACGGGAGCGTCTGCGGGTTCCGATCGGGTTCACCGCCACCGGGGGACCGGTAGAACTCGACATCAAGGAGAGCGCCCACGGCGGTATGGGACCCCACGGACTGTGTATCGGCGCCACCGGTTCGGGCAAGTCCGAGTTCCTCCGCACGCTGGTGCTCGCGCTCGCGGCGACCCACTCACCGAGTGAGCTCAACCTCGTGCTGGTGGACTTCAAGGGCGGTGCAACGTTTCTCGGCCTCGAGTCGGCGCCCCATGTGGCGGCGCTGATCACCAACCTCGAGCAGGAGATCTCGATGGTGGACCGGATGCGCGACGCGTTGTCCGGTGAACTGCACCGTCGTCAGGAAGCGCTGCGGGCCGCGGGCAATTTCGCCAATGTCGGGGAGTACGAGCGGGCCAGGCGGTCCGGTGCCGCGTTGGCGCCGATGCCCGCGTTGTTCATCGTCGTCGACGAGTTCTCCGAACTCCTCTCGCAGAAGCCTGATTTCGCGGAACTGTTCGTCGCGATCGGGCGGTTGGGACGCTCCCTGCACATCCACCTGCTGCTGGCGTCGCAGCGCCTCGAGGAGGGCAAGCTCCGTGGCCTCGACAGTCACCTGTCCTACCGGATCGGTCTGAAGACCTTCTCCGCGAACGAGTCCCGGACCGTCCTCGGTGTGCCGGACGCCTATCACCTGCCGAACGTCCCCGGGTCGGCGTACCTGAAGTGCGACTCGGCGGAGCCGGTCCGATTCACCACGTCGTATGTGTCCGGGCCGTATCGTCCGGCGGGCTCGGCCGACCACGTGATCGACGACGCGCTCGCGCAACGCCATGGACGGATGAAGATCTTCACCGCACTCCCGGCTCCGTCCGACGAACTCGACGTCGCCGTGCCGGACATCGGCGCTCTCGCCGATGCGCCCGCGGATGTCGAGGTGACCGCACCAGCGGAGGCGCTGCCCACCCTGCTCGACGTACTCGTCGGCCGGATGGTCGGTCATGGCCCGCCCGCCCACGAGGTGTGGCTGCCGCCGCTCGACGAGTCGCCCACGGTGGACGGGCTGGTACCCAGGCGGGATTGGTCGGTGCCCGGTGCACCCGGCGATCTGCGGATCGCGGTCGGGGTGGTCGACCGGCCCTACGATCAGCGCCGCGACATACATCTCGTGGATCTGTCCGGGGCGGCAGGCAATGTCGCGGTCGTCGGTGGACCGCAGAGCGGCAAGTCGACGACGTTGCGCACCCTGATCATGTCCGCGGCCGCCACGCACACCCCGGAACAGGTGCAGTTCTATTGCCTCGACTTCGGTGGTGGCGGACTGGCCGGCATCGCCGGGCTGCCGCATGTGGGGACGGTGGCCGGGCGCGGGGACATGGACGCGGTGCGGCGGACGATCGCCGAGGTCGCCGCCATCCTGCGACAGCGCGAACTGCTGTTCGCCCGCGGTGGGGTCGAGTCGATGCGAGCCCTGCGCGCGGTCCGGCGCGACTGGTTCGCCGGTGGGATGCGCGATCAGACAGACCCGTTGCCCGACGACCGGCATGGCGACGTCTTCCTCGTCGTCGACGGGTTCGGGGTGCTGCGCAACGAGTTCGAGCAGCTCGAAGAACAGGTCAACGAGATCGCAGCGCTGGGGCTGTCCTACGGTGTCCACGTGGTGCTGTCGGCCACGCGGTGGGCGCAGATCCGTCCCGCGGTGAAGGACGTGATCGGTAGTCGTGTGGAGCTGCGTCTCGGCGATGCGATGGACTCCGAGATGAGCAGGCGGGCAGCAGGACTCGTGCCGCACGACCGACCCGGGCGTGGGTTGACGCCCGGCGAACTGCACATGCTGATCGCACTGCCACGTCTCGACGGGGTCTGCGCCGTCGATTCCCTGGCAGCCGGCGTTGCGCACGCCGTGGATGCGGTGGCTCACGCGTATCGCGGGCGCGAGGCGATGGAGGTGCGCAAGCTGGCGGTGCAGATCTCTGTCGACGAGATAGATGCTCTCGTTGCCGAACGTTCCGTCATGCTGGGCCGCCATCAGGTGGCGATCGGGGTCGGCGAACTCGAATTGGCCCCGGTGGTCCTCGATTTCGCCGTCCAGCCGCACTTGCTGGCGTTTGCCGACGTGGAACATGGCAAGACGAACCTGTTGCGCACCATCGTCTCCGGGCTGACACGCGCCACGTCGCCCGACGACGTCAAGATCCTGTTGGTCGATCACCGGCGGACCATGTTGGGTGTCGTCGGCAGTGATCATCTTGCCGGTTATGCGAGTTCGGCGACGGTCACCGCATCGATGACCGAGGATCTGGTGCGGTATCTCGCGATGCGCCTGCCGCCCGAGGACATCACCCCGCAACAACTGCGCGACCGCTCATGGTGGTCGGGTCCGGACGTCTACGTCGTGGTCGACGACTACGAGATGGTGGCGACGGCGTCGGGCAATCCGCTCTTCGCGCTCATCGAGCTCATCCCGCAGGCACGCGACATCGGCCTGCACGTCATCCTGGCGCGGCGGTCGGGTGGTCTGGGCCGTGCGATGTTCGATCCGCTCATCGCCGCGCTCAAGGACCTGTCGTGCGACATGCTGCTGATGAGCGGTGACCGCGACGAGGGCTACATCACCGGTAGGGTCCGCATGCAGCAGCTCGTCCCCGGCCGTGGCGAGCTGATCTCGCGTACACGGCCGGCAGAGATGATCCAGGTCGGCCATATCGAGCCAGAGGTGTGATGGATGGTGCCCGCTGCGTCGCGACCCACCGTCGTCGATCTGGCCTACGGGCGGATTCGTCTGTCCGACGGGCGTACTGCCGACGTCACCGAACTGCTCGATGCCGTCGATGCCCCGACCGTCGCGACGGCTGCGGGCGCCCAGGTGTACACCCATCAGGCGTGGCAGAGGGTCTGGCACGATCTCGGATTACCCGACATCGGCCCCGGCGGTCCGCTCCCGGTCGTCATCGGTCACCCGAGCACGTGGGGGCGGTTGCGTTCGTCGGTGTTCGCCAGGTCCACCGCCGAGATGTCCGTGCCGGTGTCGGTGGTGCCCCGCGCGATCCTGATCGCGCGTAGTCACACCGACATACCCATGCAGCGGTGTGCGGTCGTCGAAACGTCGCATCTGCCGAACACGCCCTCGGATCCGGCTCGGCCGGCCGCGAGCACATGGGACGTGGCGCGCCTGAGACGGTCGTCGTCGGGATGGGATTTCGACAGCATCGACGTCTTGATCCCCGACGCCGACGACATCGGCGCCCGGACCGAGGCGATCGTCGACGACACCGTGGAGGCGGTCTTCGTGGACGGCGACGATCCGGCAGAGGTCACGCGCGCGATAGAGATGATGTCGGCGTACACCGTCGCCGGTCGTGTGGTGGCCGTCGATCGCGAACTGATCCGCCGCTACGGATGGCGAACCGGGCGCACGCAGGAGCCCGACGGACCCGTCGAGATGCCGGCTGTGCTGAGCGATCCTGGCGTGCAGAGCCGGCCGCGTCCGTGGGTGCGGCGGTCGTTGTGGATGGCCGGTGCCGCGGTCGTGGCCGTGGCGCTGGTCGCAGGCGTCGTCGGGTTCCTGCATCGCGACGACGGAGAGTCCGAGGCGCAGCGCACCGTGACGCTCGGCCGAACCGATCTGGTGGTGCCCGCCGACTGGCGGGAGAGCGACCTCGATGCGGACGGGCAGTCGGATGCCGATGCGGCCTCGCGGACGGTGTTCGTCGATCGCGAGGACGGGCGACGCATCCTGGTGGTGCAGGGCGAGGTCCGCGACGACGCCACCCTGCAGTCGGTGGCGACGAGCCTCGGCAACCGGATCCGGCAGCGCGGCGACGACGTGGTCACCGAGTTCTCACCTTCCACCCGCTTCGTGGGTCGCGACGTGATCAGTTATCGCGAAGCTCCGGGCTCGGGCAGCGCCATCCGGTGGTATGTGTTGGTCGAGTCCGGTCTGCAGGTATCCATCGGCTGCCAGGCGGGCAACGAGGGGGAGCCCGTGGACGCCGAGTGCGAACGCGCCGTGTCGTCGGTGCATATTGCACCCGAGGGGTGACCGGCGTCCGTCTCGGCGCGTTTTGACCCTGACCAGCGCCATCGCGTACCCTGGATCGCTGGTGCGTGGCATCTCCCGGCAGCCTGTCGTCGGAGATAGTCGAGGCCCGGGTCCCAACTGGTCGCCGGGAGCAACTTCTGCCGCGTCGCCGGACCAGCACCCACATCGACAGAGTTGAGGACAACTGTGCCTACCTACACCCCGAAGGCCGGTGACATCACACGTACGTGGCATGTCATCGACGCCAGTGACGTGGTGCTCGGCCGGCTGGCCGTGCAGAGCGCGAACCTGCTCCGCGGCAAGCACAAGCCGACCTACGCCCCGCACATGGACGGTGGTGACTTCGTCATCATCATCAATGCCGAGAAGGTCGCGCTGACCAGCAACAAGGCCGAGCGCAAGCTGAACTACCGCCACTCGGGTCATCCGGGTGGGCTCAAGGTCCAGACCACCGAGGAACTCCTCGCGAGCCACCCCGAGCGCGTGGTCGAGAAGGCCATCAAGGGAATGCTTCCCCACACCAAGCTGGGCAACGCCATGGCGTCCAAGCTGAAGGTCTACGCCGGCCCGAACCATCCCCACGCGGCCCAGCGCCCCGTGCCCTTCGAGATCAAGCAGGTGGCCCAGTGAGCAACGAGAACATCAGCGACGAGGCCGTGGAGAACGCCGTGGAAAACGCCGCCGAGGCCCAGGCCGCTGCCGGTGACGACACCGCTGCCGCCGAGACCGCGGTCGAGCAGGCCGTGGAGGCCGTCGAGCAGGCTGCCGACGACTACGACACCGACGCCGAGGTTGCCGAGTCGCGCGGACCGGTCGTCATCGACCGCCCGATCCAGACCGTCGGCCGCCGCAAGGAAGCTGTCGTGCGGGTGCGCATCGTCCCGGGTTCGGGACAGTTCCAGCTCAACGGACGCAGCCTGGAGGACTACTTCCCCAACAAGGTGCACCAGCAGCTGATCAAGGCTCCGCTGGTCACCGTCGAGCGCACCGAGTCGTTCGACATCTACGCCAAGCTCGTCGGTGGTGGCCCCTCGGGTCAGGCCGGTGCGCTGCGCCTGGGTATTGCCCGCGCGTTGATCGAGGTCACCCCGGAGGATCGTCCCGCCCTCAAGAAGGCAGGCTTCCTCACACGTGACCCGCGTGCGGTCGAGCGCAAGAAGTACGGCCTGAAGAAGGCCCGTAAGGCGTCGCAGTACTCCAAGCGCTGATCTTGGCACGCCTTTTCGGAACCGACGGCGTCCGAGGCCTGGCCAACGCAGAGCTCACTCCCGAGCTCGCGTTGCGCCTGGCTTCGGCCGCCGCGGTCGTTTTCGAGGAATCCTCCCGCCAGGACGTACGTCCGCGAGCGGTGGTCGGGCGCGATCCGCGCGCTTCCGGTGAGATGCTCGAGGCCGCCGTCTGTGCGGGCCTCGCGGCCACCGGTGTCGACGCCATCCGGGTCGGTGTGGTGCCGACCCCGGCGGTGGCGTTCCTGACCGCCGACTACGGTGCCGACTTCGGGGTCATGATCTCCGCGTCGCACAATCCCATGCCCGACAACGGCATCAAATTCTTTTCCGGCGGCGGTCACAAGCTCGACGACGCGGTCGAGGACCGCATCGAAGCCGCGATGGGCGGCGACGATCCCGACTCCGCCGAGTTCGCCCGCCCGATCGGCGCGGCCGTCGGTCGTGTCCTCGACGCCACGGATGCCGGCGACCGCTATCGCACGCATCTGTCCGCGGCGATCGACAACAGTCTCGACGGCCTCACCGTCGTGGTGGACTGCGCGCACGGAGCGGCCTCCACCCTCGCGCCACTGGCATACCAGGACGCCGGGGCCGAGGTCATCGCGATCCACGCCGAGCCCGACGGTCTGAACATCAACGAGGACTGCGGCTCCACCCACATGGACAAGTTGCAGGCCGCCGTTCTCGAACACGGCGCGGATCTCGGGCTCGCCCACGACGGTGACGCCGACCGCTGTCTCGCCGTCGACGCCGACGGCGAGATCGTCGACGGCGACGCCATCATGGCGATCCTCGCGACCGGACTGAGTGAGCGGAACCGGTTGCACGACAACGTCTTGGTCACCACCGTGATGAGCAACCTCGGCCTGCACATCGCCATGCGCGAGGCGGGAATCACCCTGGCGACCACTGCGGTCGGTGATCGCTACGTCCTCGAAGAACTGCGTCGCGGAGGCTACTCACTCGGCGGTGAGCAGTCCGGACACATCGTGGTGCCGGGTGTCGGCACCACCGGCGACGGCACTCTCACCGGGTTGCTGCTGATGGCGCGGATGGCCGAGACCAAACGCTCGCTGAGCGAACTCGCGGGCATCATGACGGTGCTCCCACAGGAGCTCATCAACGTCCGCGTCGGCGACAAACATGCTGTGGCGCAATCGGAATCGGTACGACGTTCGGTGTCGGAGGCGGAGAGCGAACTCGGTGCCGACGGGCGGGTGCTGCTGCGGCCGTCCGGTACCGAACATCTCGTCCGGGTGATGGTCGAGGCAGCCAGCGCCGATGTCGCCCGTTCTGTCGCACGCCGGATCGCCGACGTGGTGGAGGCGGCCGGATCATGACGTCTCCCGGTGCCGTCCTCTTTGATTTCTCCGGCACCCTGTTCCGGTTCGAGGCCTCCGACGACTGGTTCGCCGACCTCCACGACGAGGACGGCAACGTGCTGCATCTCGATCATCAGGCCGAACTCATCCGCCGGATGACGCAGCCGGTGGGAGTCCCCGACAACATCGGTGACGATGATCGGATCGCTTGGGAGCAACGTGATCTCGATCCCCGGCAGCATCGTCGCGCATACCTGGCGATGCTGCGGGCGTCTGGACTCTCGGTGCCGGGACATGCCGAGCAGTTGTATGCGCGGGTGGTCGATCCGCGCTCCTGGCAGATCTTCCGGGACACCGAGGCGGTTCTGCGTGGCCTGAATGCCGCCGGGCTCCCGGTCGGTGTGGTCAGCAACATCGCCTTCGATCTGCGTGAGGTCTTGGCACTGCACGACCTGGCAGACCTCGTCGACGTGTACGCGCTCTCCTTCGAGGTGGGCGCGATCAAACCGAATCCGCAGATCTTCCATGCTGCACTGGACCCCCTGGGGATCGCGCCGTCCGACGCACTGATGATCGGCGACAGCGAGGAGGCCGACGGCGGTGCGCGTGGTCTCGGATGCGCCTTCGTCCGTGTCGACGACGCCCCGGCCGACCAGCGCCCCACCGCACTTCTGGACGCGGTGCGAGAGCACGGCATCGCCCTGGATCACTGACCGGCCCTCTGATCGTCATCGGAGATGGAACCGGATGACATCCCGACGCGTCTAAACTTCAACGCCAACTATGTGCGTGCCCGGACCGCGGGTCCGGACCTGACGTCGAAGGGGGAGTGATGGCCGAGGCGGAGATGTCCGTCGATGTCGACGAGGTGCGGGAAGTGGTCTCGTTCTACCGCCGGGCAGCATCTGCCGTGGGCACCGCCGCCGCCGACATCGGTACCCACGACCTGGGCAGTTGGGCAGTCGGCGACGAATACCGTGACCTCGGCGAGCGCTTTCGGGAGATGGGCAGGATCCTCGCCGACCGGCTGGGCGAGCAGGCCCGAGCCGCGGATCGACTCGCCGATGCCCTGCATCGGGGCATGGCGGCGATCGTCGACGCGGACGTCGCCGTGGCAGGCGACGTCACACGAGCCGGTCGATCGGATGGGACCGGGTCGTGAGTCGCGTCTCGAACTCTCTGGCCGCGCTGCGTGAACACGCAGCCGACGGCATCGACGACCTGATCGACGTGCTCGCCCTCGGCGCGACCCTGGGGGTGCCGGGCGCCACACCCGACGAGGTCCGACGGCCGTTTCGGGTGATCAGCGGTCTCGACGTCTCCGGAATCACCGCCGACGGGCACCGACTGTCCACCGCGCACCGGGCGGTCGCCGAACAACTGCATCAGCTGCCCGAGCAACAGGTCCGGCTGGGCTGGGGATGGGCCAGCGAATCGGGTGAGCGGGCGCTCGCCGCGGTCGTCGATCATCAGCGTCGTGCCGAAGCCGATCTGCACGTGCTGCGCACATTGTCGGATGCGACGAACGCCGCATCGTCGGGGATCGACCAACTGTTGCGCACCTGGTTCGTCACCGTCGCGCGCCTGTCGGCGCCGCTGGTCGCGGGTGTGCCGATCGCGGAGGTGCCCGGAGCCATCGTGGTCGGTGAGTTGCCGCCGTCGGTCGTCGTCGCCGACATCGCGTCACGAGCGGATCTGTACTTCTCCTCAGCGGAGGCGACGGTGGACGGTGTCGACGAGATCCTCGGGCAGCTCAACAGAGCAACCGAGGGCATGGACATCGAGCCGTATCCCGGCGTCGTCGGTCCGGTACCCCCGAGCGCCGACAGGTCGTCAGTGCCGGGGGCGTCCACAGCGCCGTCCGGGGCGATGGAACCGTCCTCGCCGAGCGTTCCGGCCGTTCCACCAGCGGGTTCGTCGATCACGGACGACGGGTCGGCCGGACATGCGACGGCGCCCGAGACGACCGAGGGGCCCCAAGGGGACAACGACGAGGTGGACGTACCGTTCCAGCTGACCTCGCCGCAATCGGATCCGAACCCTCACGCCGGGGATGCACCGATCACCGAACCGAGCGGGTCCGGTCCCGCCGAGCACGCAGGCGTCACCGCGCCCGCCGCACCGAGCGGACCTGCCGAGCCCACGGCGCCTGCCGAGCCCGCCGAACCGCCCCAGCCCGTCGAACCCGGCCGGCCTGCCGAGCCCGCTGCGCCTCCCGAATCCGCCGAACCCGCCGCGTCGTCCGACGACACGTCCGGGACGCACGCTCCGGAGTCGTCGGCCCCTCAATCCGGCACGCCGGGGTCGGGGTCGCAGGGATCGGGAGATCTGGCCTTGGCGGGCGACGAGTGAGTGCGCAGCGAGCACCCAGACAGGGTGGCACCCAGACAGGGCGCCAGGGACGAGGGCGGCGATGAACCTCGCTGACCAGATCGAGACCATCGCACGGCGCGCGACCGATCAGGTCGTCTCGGCCTCGCACGCGTTCTCCGAGACGCAACGTCGGCTCGCCGACGAACTCGAGGAACACCGTGCCGCCGGAGCGGTCGATGAGATGGATCCCGACGACTCCGACCAGGAGTATTACGAGTCCGAACTCGACGACTCGCGGCATCGTGACCCCCTCGAGGACGACCTCGACGCCGACGACACGGCCGCGCGGATACTGTTTCCGGCCGACTCGGCGGACGCCGATACACGGTTCCCGCGCGACGACGAATAGGCTGTCGGTGTGCCGGCGACCAAACCAGTGCGGAAATCTCGGGGTGGCAAGCCTTCTCGGTCACCCGACAAACTCATCACCGAATTGACGCGGCGCGGCCCCCATCGGGTGCTCCGCGGCGACCTCGGCATCGTCGGGATGTCAGGCCAGGTGTACGCCCCGGCGACGGGGCGCAAGCTGCCTGCCATCGCCTTCGGGCATGGCTGGCTGGCCGACAGTCGGCGGTATCGCGACCTGCTCTATCACTTCGCCTCCTGGGGTTTCGTGACAGTCGCACCCGACGGCAACGCGGGAGCTCTCGCCTCGGATGCCGGTCTCGCGGCAGATCTGCGGGCAGCGTTACGGATCGTGTCGCATGTGTCCCTCGGGATGGGTGCGGTCACTGTGGACCCGTCCCGCGTCGGGATCGTCGGACACGGGTTCGGCGGCTCCGCGGCCGTGTTCGCCGCCGCTGACGTGCAACTGCTGGGGCAGCCGGCACCGGATGTGGCCGGAGTGGCTGCGCTGTTCCCGGCGCCCACCACGTCCTCACTGCAACCGGCTGCGGCATTGGTCAGTGCGCCGGGGTTGATCGTCTCCGGAGCGTCGGAGCTGCACACCGTGGACTCCAACGCCCTGCCCTTGGCGCAGGCGTACGGCGGCGATGTGGTCTTGCGCACGCTGGGCAAGGGCAATGCCCGGGACCTGTTGGAGCGCCGCACCGTCAAGTCGTTGATCGGCATGAACGGCGCCAACAGTGCGGTGCACGCACAGGTACGTGCCCTCTGCACGGGCTTTCTGCTGGACACGGTGGCCGATGACCCCGAATACCAGGCATTCGGTGATCCGCAGGCCCACCTCGGCAAGATCGGTGTGGTCGACCTCGCGGACCCGCCGGCCTCCGCCGTCGATCCGGTCGCGAAGCTGTTCGGTGCCAAACCGCGCAAGCGGATGGGCCGGAAGCGCTGAGATCACCGGTACGCTGACTGTCTATGTGTGGAATCGTCGGATACGTAGGTCGCCGCGACGCGCTGGACATCGTGGTCGAGGCGCTTCGGCGGATGGAATACCGCGGCTATGACTCGGCGGGTGTGGCGATTCTCGACGGTCACGGGGGCACCGCGATCGAGAAGAAGGCCGGCCGGCTGGAGAACCTGGACAAGCAGATCGCGACCGTGGGGCGGCAGGGCCTGAGCGGAACCACCGGCATCGGGCACACCAGGTGGGCGACCCACGGGCAGCCGACGGACCGCAACGCGCATCCGCATTCGAGCACCGACGGAAAGATCGCCGTGGTGCACAACGGGATCATCGAGAACTACGCGGTGCTGCGCGCCGAACTCGAGGATGCCGGCATCGAGTTCAACTCCGACACCGACACCGAGACCGCGGTGCACCTGCTGGAGCGTGACTACGCGAGCGGCCCGACCGCGGGCGATTTCGTCGCCAGTGCGTACACGACGCTGCGTCGTCTAGAAGGTGCCTTCACCCTCGTCTTCACGCACTCCGATCACCCCGGAACCATCGTCGCGGCCCGCCGTTCCACCCCGCTGGTGGTGGGTGTCGGCGACGGGGAGATGTTCGTCGGTTCCGATGTCACCGCGTTCATCGAGCACACGCGCGACGCCGTGGAGTTGGGCCAGGACGAGGTGGTGGTGATCACCGCGGACACCTACGCGATCACCGACTTCGACGGAGAAGCGCGCTCGGGCAAGCCCTTCCACATCGACTGGGATCTGGCCGCCGCCGAGAAGGGCGGCTACGACTTCTTCATGCTGAAGGAGATCGCCGAACAGCCTGCGGCACTGGCCGACACGTTGCTCGGGCACCTGGAGGGCGGCCGGATCGTCCTCGACGAGCAGCGGCTCACCGACGACGACCTCCGCGATGTCGACAAGGTCTTCGTCGTCGCCTGTGGCACCGCCTATCACGCAGGACTGCTGGCCAAGTATGCGATCGAGCACTGGACTCGACTGCCCGTCGAGGTCGAACTCGCCAGCGAGTTCCGCTACCGCGACCCGGTCCTCGACCGTTCGACGCTCGTGGTCGCGATCTCCCAGTCCGGCGAGACGGCGGACACGCTCGAGGCGGTTCGTCACGCCAAGGACCAGAAGGCGCGTGTGCTGGCCATCTGCAACACCAACGGCGCCCAGATCCCGCGCGAATCCGATGCGGTGCTCTACACGCACGCCGGACCCGAGATCGGAGTCGCGTCCACCAAGTGCTTCCTCGCCCAGATCGTGGCCGCGTATCTGGTCGGTCTGGCCCTTGCGCAGGCACGCGGCACCAAATACGTCGACGAGGTCACTCGCGAGTTCGCCGCGATGGAGACGATGGCGACGGCCGTCGAAGAGGTCCTGGGCACCATGCGGCCGGTCCGCGACCTGGCGCGATCGCTCGCTCACCACAACACGGTGCTGTTCATCGGACGTCACGTCGGCTATCCGGTGGCCCTCGAGGGCGCGCTCAAGCTCAAGGAACTCGCCTACATGCACGCCGAGGGGTTTGCCGCAGGCGAGCTCAAGCACGGCCCGATCGCGCTCATCGAGGATGGACTCCCGGTGATCATCGTGATGCCGTCGGCCGATGGCCGCGCCGTTCTGCACTCGAAGATGGTCAGCAACATCCGAGAGATCCAGGCCCGTGGTGCCACCACCATCGTCATCTGCGAGGAAGACGACCTCTCGGCCCGTTCGGTCGCGGATCACTTCATCCCGATCCCCAAGGTGCCGACACTGCTGCAGCCACTGGTCTCCACGGTTCCGCTGCAGGTCTTTGCCGCCACCGTCGCCCAGGAGCGCGGCTACGACGTGGACAAGCCCCGTAACCTCGCCAAGTCGGTCACCGTCGAATAGGTCGGCACCCCATGCCGATCCGCCATCTGACCGCCGCCGGCGTACGCGATGCCGAGAGGGCCGCGGGCGACCTGCTAGTCAACGGCACGCTGATGCGCCGTGCTTCCGCCGGGGTCGCCCATGTCGTCATCGGCGAGCTGACCCGCACCGGCGGATGCTACGGGCGACGTGTGGGGCTGGTCGTCGGGGCCGGTGACAACGGCGGTGACGCACTGTTCGCGGGTGCCGCACTGGCTCGTCGGGGCGTGGCCTGTGTCGCGGTGCTCCTCGCGCCGGACCGGGCACACGCAGCCGGTCTGGCTGCGTTCCGACGGTCCGGCGGTACACGTGCCGACCGCCTTCCCGCCGGACTCGACGTCGTCATCGACGGAGTCGTCGGGATCGGTGGCCGAGGTCCGCTGCGGCCCGCGGCGGCAGACGTGTTCGCGGCGCTCATCCCCGCCGATGCCGGTGGCCCGCTGGTGGTGGCCGTCGATCTGCCGTCCGGTGTCGACGCCGACACCGGCGTGGTGCACGACCCGGCCGTGCGCGCCGACATCACCGTCACGTTCGGAGTCCGTCGGCGGGCGCATCTGCTGGCGGCACCCCGGTGCGGACGGGTCGAGGTGATCGATATCGGCATCACCGCACCGCCGGACGACTCGGGGACCGTGTTGTCGGCGCTCACCGACGACGAGGTCGGCGATCTGTGGCCGTTCCCGGGGCCTGCCGACGACAAGTACAGCCAGGGCGTCGTCGGGGTGATCGCGGGTTCGGCGCGGTATCCCGGGGCCGCGATCCTCGCCACCGGCGCGGCCGTAGCCGCGACATCCGGTATGACGCGTTATGTCGGGACCGCTGCCGACGAGGTGGTGTCCCACCATCCCGAGGTGGTCGCGGCCAGCTCACTCGATGACGCCGGTCGGGTCCAGGCGTGGGTGGTCGGGCCGGGGATGGGTACCGACGACGACGCACTCGGGGTGTTGCGAGCGGTGCTCGCCACCGATCTCCCGGTGCTCGTCGACGCCGACGGGCTCACCATGGTGGCACGGCACCCGGAGCTGGTGACAGCGCGTACCGCACCCACACTCCTGACCCCGCACGCCGGGGAGTTCGCCCGGCTCGCGGGTGCTGACGTCACCGACGACAGGCTGCGTGACGTCACCGATCTCGCCGCGAGATGGCAGGTCACCGTGTTGCTCAAAGGGCGGATCACGCTCGTCGCGGACCCCACGGGGAGTGTTCTCGGCAACGATGCCGGCGCGTCGTGGGCGGCGACGGCGGGGGCCGGCGATGTGCTGTCCGGCATCGCAGGCGCTCTCCTGGCTGCCGGCCGCGATCCGCTGCGCGCGGGGGCTGCGGCCGCGCGTGTCCACGCGCGTGCCGCTCAGTTGGCGGCCCGAGGAGCCCCGATCGGCGCGTCCGACCTGCTCCGCGCGGTGCGCCCGACCATTCGGGAACTGACGGCGTCCCCGCGGTGATCGGTCCGCTCGGTCACCCGACGTTGAGCAGGACCAGCGCGTCGACGATGAGACCGGCAACGGTGACCAGCCACATCAGCCCCAGCACCATGACATCGCGGGCGGCGAGGCGATGATGCCGATGACCGACGGTCGCGATCACGGTGAGGATCAGACCAATCGGTCCCGTACAGACGCCTGCGACGATGCCCGCCGGGGCGATGGCAACGAAGATCAGGGCCGGCCAGCAGCCCGCGAAGACCGCCATGATGGCGATCACCTCGGTCAGCACCGCGCCGACCAGCACCGCGATGCCACCGAGGTTGACGAACAGGGCGATCAGCACCGCACGGCGAGGTGGTGCCGGAGCCGTGCGCGCCGGGGCAACAACGGCGGTCTGCGGGAGACGGGGAGCTGTGTCGATGAACATGTGACCAGTGCACCAACACACATACGGCCGCACATGAGCGGAACTACTCAGAACGCGCGGGGGAAATCCACTCGCCGACATCTGGGACAATGGACGCGATGACCTCTCATGCCCTGACCGCGACCATCGACCTCGATGCCATCGCCCACAACGTCGGTGTCCTGCGCTCGGCCGCACGCACCGACGTGATGGCCGTCGTCAAGGCCGATGCCTACGGGCACGGCGCCCTCCCGGTGGCGCGGACGGTACTGGCGGCCGGGGCACGCGAACTCGGAGTGGCCCACATCACCGAGGCACTGGAACTTCGTGAGGCGGGCGTCGACGCCCATATCACCGCCTGGCTGCACAGCCCCAGCGCCGACTTCGGTGGGGCCATCGACAATGGCATCGACATCGCGGTCTCGTCTGGGCGTCAGCTCGCCGCGGTGGTGGCCGCGGCCAAGGAGCAGGCGACGACCGCGACGGTGTCGGTGAAGGTGGACACCGGGCTCAACCGCAGCGGCGTCGCCGCCGACGAATGGGCCGATGTCGCCGACGCCTTGGCCAAGGCCCGCGCCGACGGATCGGTGACCGTTCGCGCGGTCATGTGCCATCTCGCACGGGGCGACGAGCCAGACCATCCGTTGAACTCCCAACAGGCCCAACGCCTGGACTCCGCGGCGGCGGACCTGCGCCGGCTCGGTGCGCCGCCGCAGGTGGTGCACATCGCCAATTCGCCTGCCGCCCTGACCCGTCCGGACCTGGGTCGCGACCTGGTTCGTCCCGGAATAGCGCTGTACGGCCGGACTCCGGTGCCCGAGCGCGGCGACTTCGGTCTCATCCCCGCGATGACGTTGTCGGCGGAGGTGGCGCTGGTGAAGAAACTCTCTGCCGGACAGGGTGTCTCCTACGGTCACACCTGGATCGCGCCGAGGGACACGGTGATCGCGGTCTTGCCCGCCGGTTACGCCGACGGGGTGCCGCGACCGCTGTCCGGGCGTTTCACCGTCCGCATCGGCGACCGCGTGCTCGGCGGCGTCGGGCGGATCTGCATGGACCAGTTGGTGATCGACCTGGGTCCCGACGGAGGCGGGGTCCGCGAAGGGGACCGTGCGGAGCTCTTCGGTACAGGTCGTGGCGGCGGCCCGACCGCCAAGGACTGGGCGGACGCCACCGGCACCATCGACTACGAGATCGTGTCGACCATCGGGGCCCGGGCGGTGCGCGAGTACCAGGGCGGCTCCGGTGAGTGATTCCCGTCGCGCCGGCTGGCTCGCGGGTGCCGGCGGCATCGCTGCATTGGGTGCGGTGGCAGCCGGAGGCGTGGCCCGCGACGTCGCCCGCCGACGCGCGGTGCGTCGGCGAGATCCGCATGCCGACGAGGATTTCACCGCCATCTACCGCGATCCCGCGACGACAGTGACCACCGACGACGGGGTCGAACTCGCGGTGCGCACGGTGGTGACCGGGACTCCGGACGGCCTCGACGACGGTCGGGGAGAACCGGAACTCACGGTCGTGTTCGTGCACGGCTTCAGCCTGCGGATGGCCTCCTGGCACTTCCAGCGTCGAGATCTCGAGCGGCGCTGGGCGGATCGCCGCATCCGGATGGTGTTCTTCGATCAGCGAGGGCACGGTCGAAGCGGCGCTGCCGAGGCGCAGACGTCCACGATAAGTAGGCTCGCCGACGACACGGCAGCGGTGCTGCGAGACGTCGCCCCGACGGGACCGGTTGTGTTGGTGGGGCATTCGATGGGCGGCATGACGATCATGGGGCTTGCCAGGCGGTATCCGGAGCTCTTCGGGGCGGGTGGCCGGATCGCCGGGGTCGCGTTGATCGCGACCGCTGCGCGCGGTATCACCGAGGGTGGCCTCGGCAAGGGACTCCACAACCCGGTGGTCGACGGGTTCCGACTTGCCGTGCGACGTGCCCCGGGAGCCGTCCGTGCCGGGCGTGGGGTCACGCGGGCTCTTCTCGAGCCGGTGTTGGTGGCCGCGAGTTTCGGCCCCGACTTCTACAGCCCCGCCGCCGGCCGTGCGGTGGAGAAGATGATCCAGAACACGCCGATCGAGACGATCGTCAATTTCTTGCACGCACTGGAGAACCACGACGAGTCGACGGCGTTGCCGGTGCTGGCACAGGTGCCGTCGGTCGTGGTGTGCGGCAACCGGGACCGTCTGACGCCGCTGCAGCGATCGGTGCGCATGTACGGCGAGCTCGGTGAGGACTCGGCCCTGGAGGTCGCCGACGGTGCCGGGCACATGGTGCTGATGGAACAACCCGACCTGGTGACCGACGCGATCGTCGACCTGGTCGGTCGCGCCCGGGTGGCGAAGCCACGACCGCGGCGCGGATGGTGGAAGAAGATGCGGGTGGCGCGATGACCGATACGGAGACTTCGTTTTTCGACGCGGGTGCGCGGGTGCTGCCCGATGTCGCCGACACCGAAAAGCTCGGTCGGGAGATGGCGACGTCGCTGCGGGCGGGCGACCTGGTGATCCTCGACGGTCCGCTCGGTGCGGGTAAGACGGCAATGGCCCGGGGGATCGCGGCGGGCCTCGAGGTCGTCGGTCGGGTGTCGTCGCCGACCTTCATCATCGCCAGGGTGCACCGGCCCGGACGTCCCGATCGGCCCGGGATGGTCCATGTCGACGCCTACCGTCTGGGCGGGTTGGACGAGCTCGATGCGCTCGACCTCGATTCGGATCTCACCGACTCGGTGGTCGTGGTGGAGTGGGGTGAGGGGGTCGCCGAACGTCTCGTCGACCGTCACCTGATGGTCAGGTTGCGCCGCGACCCGGAATCCGAAGTCCGTCGCGCCGAATGGGAATGGGTGAACCACTGATGCGGATACTGGTGATCGACACGGCGACCGATGCGGTGGTGACCGGTGTCGCGACCATCGGCGACGACACTGACGACCGGGTGCTCGCCGAACGGGCGGTGTCGGACGGACGGCGGCACGCCGAGGTGCTCACCACGCTCATCGCGGAGGTGCTCTCGGAGTCCGGAGTGGGCCGCGCCGATCTCGACGCGATCATCGTCGGTTGCGGTCCCGGCCCGTTCACCGGTCTGCGTGTCGGGATGGCGACCGGGTCGGCGTTCGGCGATGCGCTGGGGGTGCCCGTGCACGGCGTCTGCTCGCTGGATGCGGTGGCAGCAGAACAACTCCGGACCGATCCCGACGCCCGTTCCATCCTGGTGGTCACCGATGCGCGCCGACGCGAGATCTACTGGGCCCGATATGCCGACGGCGCCCGGGTGTCGGGACCGGAGGTCACCGCACCTGTTGATGTGGTCGAGACCTTGCGCGACGAACCGATCGATATCGTCGTCGGATCTCCTTCGCACGCACCGCTGTTCGGCCGCCCGGTGGGTGCACCGACGGTCCCGTCGGTGGCGGGCCTGGTCGCCGCGGGTGCCGACGCGGTGCGTTCCGGTGCGGCACCGGAGCCGTTGGTGCCGTTGTATCTACGGCGCCCGGATGCCAAGGAGCCCAAGCCGCGTCGTAAGGCGGAGGTGCTCAGATGACGGCCACCGGCGGGCTCATCATCGACGACCTCGACTATTCCGACATCCCGCGGTGCGCTGCGCTGGAGAAGGAGATGTTCGAGGGCGATTCGCCCTGGCCGGCAACGGCATTCCGGGCCGAGCTGAACGCGCCCTACAACCGCTACTTCGCAGCGCGTGAACATCCGGGCGGCGAGGTGGTCGGCTACGCCGGTGTCTCCACACTGGGAACTCCGGGATCGTTCGAGTGTGAGATCCACACGATCGCCGTCGCGCCGTCCCATCGTGGCCGCGGATACGGTCGGGCGTTGCTCGCGGCGCTGTTGGAGGTCGCCGACGGTTGTGCCGCACCGATGTTCCTCGAGGTGCGCACCGACAACGACACCGCAATCGAGCTCTACGCCCGCAACGGTTTCGTCCGGTCGGGGATCCGGCGCAACTATTATCAGCCGTCGGGTGCCGACGCGTACACAATGATCCGGCCGGCCACCACGTCGGTCGTGCAGCAACCCGGGGGTACCCGATGATCGTGATGGGAATCGAGAGTTCGTGTGACGAGACCGGTGTCGGGATCGTCCGATGGGCTCCCGACGAGGTCGGCGACGGAGGACGGGGCACCGCCACACTGCTCGCCGACGAGGTGGCGTCGAGTGTCGACGAGCACGCGCGTTTCGGTGGCGTCGTCCCGGAAATCGCCTCCCGGGCACACCTCGAGGCGATCGTCCCGACCATGCAGCGGGCCCGCGAGGCCGCGGGTGTGGACCGACCGGACGCCATCGCGGTGACGATCGGGCCGGGACTGGCCGGGGCACTGCTCGTGGGGGTTGCCGCGGCCAAGGCATACGCGTTGGCCTGGGATGTACCGCTGTACGCGATGAACCACCTCGGCGGGCACGTCGCGGTGGACACCCTCGAACACGGCCCCATGCCCGAATGTGTGGCGCTGTTGGTTTCTGGTGGACACACACACCTGCTGCACGTCACCGACCTGGGCCGGCCCATTGTCGAGCTCGGTACGACCGTCGACGATGCGGCAGGGGAGGCGTTCGACAAGGTGGCCCGCCTGTTGGATCTGGGCTTCCCGGGTGGTCCAGCATTGGATCGTGCTGCCGCGCAGGGTGATCCGCATGCGATCGAGTTCCCGCGCGGTATGACGGGGCCGCGTGATGCGCGCTATGACTTCTCGTTCAGCGGGGTGAAGACCGCGGTGGCGCGCTATGTCGAGAAATGTGAGCGGACCGGGATCGAGGTGCCCGTCGCCGACGTCGCGGCGTCGTTCCAGGAATCGGTGGCCGACGTCTTGACGCGTAAGGCGATCCGGGCCTGCACCGACCTCGATGTGGACACCCTCGTCCTCGGCGGTGGCGCCACCGCGAACTCGCGAATCCGGTCGCTGGCAGCCGAACGCTGCGCGGCCGCGGGCATCACCTTGCGCGTGCCCAGGCCGCGCCTCTGCACCGACAACGGCGTGATGATCGCGACGCTCGGTGCGCATGTCATCGGTGGCGGCGCAGCTCCGTCGCCGTTGACGGTGGCCACCGATCCCGGAATGTCGGTGCAGGTCAGTCAGCTCTGATCGGCGAGCAGCCGACGGCAGTTCAGCGTGCCGTCGGCCAGCACGGCGCGATGGGTCGGCCGAGCCTCCAGGTAGCGCTGCTCACCCGTATCGGTGAGACCGGCGAACACCGAGCGACGATCGGCCGGGCACATCGCGCGGGACACCAGGCCGTCCTTCTCCAGTCGGCCCACCACCCGCGACAGTGCGCTCTGGCTCAGGTGTACCCGGTCGGCGAGCTCACTCATCCTCAGTGTGTGATCGTCTGCCGCCCATAGCAGTTCGAGGACCTCGAACTCGCTTCCGGACAGCCCGTGGTGGGACTGCAGTTCGCGGTCCAGCGCGCACGAGATCTTGTGGTAGCGAACCGAGAGATCGTGCCACGCCGCCGCAAGGGCGTCCTGGTCGAGCTCTGGGTCGGTTGACATGCGGCGATGCTACCACGTGCACGCGCATTTAATGCATAGGAAATAAATGCATACGCATTTGATGTAGACGCATTAGATGCAAGCGCATATAGTTTCGCGCATGACCCAGACACCAGATCTCGTCATCACCCGCGGTACCACCGATCCGGCGACCGCACCCCCGACAACCCGCGTCACCACGGCCTCGGCATGGCCGGCGCGGACGTGGATCCTGCTGGTCGTGCTGGCAGGCGCGATGTTCCTCGATGGTCTCGACGTCTCCATGGTCGGCGTTGCGTTGCCGTCGATCGGTGCCGACCTCGGACTCGGGCAGTCGGAACTGCAGTGGATCGTCAGCGGTTACGTGCTCGGATACGGCGGGCTGTTGCTGCTGGGCGGGCGAGTCAGCGACCTGGTCGGAAGGCGTCGGGTGTTTCTCGTCGCACTCGGGGTCTTCGGCGTGGCATCGGTGATCAGTGCGGTCGTCGACGTGACCGAGCTGATCATCGCGCTGCGATTCGTCAAGGGGGTGGCCGCGGCCTTCACCGTGCCGGCGGGACTGTCGATCATCACCACGACGTTTGCCGAGGGGCCGGCGCGCAACCGTGCCTTTTCCATCTACACCGTCTGCGGTGCGAGTGGATTCTCGCTCGGCCTGGTGTTCGGTGGGCTGCTCACCGAGTTGTCCTGGCGGGCGACGCTGATCTTCCCCGGCCCGGTCGCGTTGGTGCTGCTGTTCGCGGGGATGCGGGTGGTGCCGAAGGTGGCCGTCGAACGGTTCGGCTGGGCGCGGTTCGACATGGTCGGCGCCATCGCCAGCACCGGTGCGCTACTGCTGCTGGTGTTCGGCGTGGTGCGCGCGCCCGACCTCGGCTGGACGTCGGCGACGACTATCGTCACCCTCGGCACGTCGGCCGTGCTGGCGATCGCCTTCTTGGTGGTCGAGATGCGTCATCGGCACCCGCTCGTCCGACTGGGGCTGCTGCGGTCCTCGGCGCTGGTGCACGCCAATGTGTCCGCCGCTCTCATGTTCGGGTCGTACGTCGCCTTCCAGTTCGTGGTGACGCTGTACCTACAGGACTCGCTGGGTTGGTCGCCGTTGACCATGGCACTGGGTTTCCTGCCTGCCGGCCTCATCGTGGTGCTGAGCGCGACACGGATGGACCGGGTGCTCGACAGGGTGCCCACCCAGTTCCTGCTGATCGGCGGATTCGCCGCATTCTTGGGTGGATATCTGTGGTTCGCCCGGGTCGAGCCGGGCATGTCGTATCAGAACTTCTTGCTGCCCACCATCATTCTGTTGGGCATCGGTTTCGCGATCACGTTCCCGTCGGTGACGTCACAGGGGACCGCCGGTGTCGATGATGACGAGCAGGGGCTCGCCTCGGGCCTGGTGAACACGAGCGTGCAGGTCGGCGGTGCGGTGATGATGGCGGTGGTGACCGCGGTGCTGGCCAGTTCGGGGGAACCGACCCGACCCGGGGAGCTACTCGGCGGGATGTCGACCGCGGTGTGGGTGGTGAGCGGGTTGTCGGTCGTGGGTCTCGCCACCGCGGTGGTGGTGGCCGTGACCACGCGCGGGCGTTCGCCGATGGCGGACTGATATTTGCACCCTCTGCCCTTGAGTGCTGGCACTCGCCTGTATAGAGTGCTAGTGGCACTTGTGTGAAGCCTCGGAACCCGCGACGACGGGGTTTCGCCCCAGGGCCGTGAACGTGCAAATCGTTACACCGTTCAACAACTCAGTACGAAAGTTGAGGACCCACATCGTGGCGAGCGTGAACATCAAGCCGCTTGAGGACAAGATCCTGGTGCAGGCCGTGGAAGCCGAGACGACCACCGCGTCCGGTCTCGTCATCCCGGACACCGCCAAGGAGAAGCCGCAGGAAGGCACCGTCATCGCTGTCGGCGAAGGACGGGTGACCGAGCAGGGCAACCGCGTTCCGGTCGACGTCAAAGAAGGCGACACCGTCATCTACAGCAAGTACGGCGGCACCGAGATCAAGTACGCCGGCGAGGAGTACCTGATCCTGTCGGCACGTGACGTGCTGGCCGTCATCGGCAAGTAAGACCCGCACATCCGCGTGTCTGTTTCGCCCCGGTGCCCTCGTGGGCGCCGGGGCGTTGCCATTTTCGACCGCCATCTGGCCCTCCAGACTCGTATTTCCTGAAAGAGACTCATGCCCAAACAGATTGAATTCGACGACGTAGCGCGTCGCGCGCTCGAGCGCGGCATCAACCAACTGGCTGACGCGGTCAAGGTCACCCTCGGCCCGCGTGGACGCCACGTGGTGCTCGCCAAGGCCTTCGGTGGCCCCAGCGTCACCAACGACGGTGTGACCATCGCGCGTGACATCGACCTCGAGGATCCGTTCGAGAACCTCGGTGCGCAGCTGGTGAAGTCGGTGGCCACCAAGACCAACGACGTGGCAGGCGACGGGACCACCACCGCGACGGTGCTCGCGCAGGCCATGGTGTCCGCGGGCCTGCGCAACGTGGCCGCCGGAGCCAATCCGATCGCACTCGGCGCCGGCATCGGCAAGGCCGCCGACGCCGTGAGCGCCGAACTGCTGCGCGTGGCCACCCCGGTCGACGGGGAGAAGGCGATCGCGCAGGTGGCGACCGTGTCGTCACGTGACGACGAGGTCGGTGTCATGGTCGGCAAGGCCATGACCCGCGTCGGCGCCGACGGTGTGGTCACCGTCGAAGAGGGGTCGGGCCTGCAGACCGAGCTGGAGGTCACCGAAGGTGTCCAGTTCGACAAGGGCTACCTGTCCCCGTACTTCGTGACCGACGCCGACAGCCAGGAAGCCGTCCTCGACGACGCCCTGGTGCTGCTCTACCGCGACAAGATCAGCTCGTTGCCCGACTTCCTGCCGCTGCTGGAAAAGGTCGTCTCGGCGGGCAAGTCCCTGTTGATCATCGCCGAGGACGTCGAGGGCGAGCCGCTGTCGACACTCGTGGTGAACTCCATCCGCAAGACCGTCAAGGCCGTCGCCGTGAAGGCTCCGTTCTTCGGTGATCGCCGTAAGGCCTTCCTGGACGACCTGGCCGTGGTGACCGGCGCAACGGTGATCTCGTCGGACATCGGCCTGAAGTTGGAGACCGCCGAGCTCGATCTGCTCGGCTCGGTGCGGCGTGTCGTCGTCACCAAGGACACCACGACCCTCGTCGAGGGTGCAGGCACCAGCGAGGATCTCGCCAACCGTGCCGAGCAGCTGCGGCGGGAGATCGAGCAGAGCGATTCCGATTGGGATCGCGAGAAGCTCGCCGAACGGCTGGCGAAGCTGGCGGGCGGCGTCGCCGTGATCCGCGTCGGTGCAGCCACCGAGACCGCCCTCAAGGAGCGCAAGCACCGTGTCGAGGACGCGGTGGCCGCGGCGAAGGCCGCGGTCGAGGAGGGGATCATCCCCGGTGGCGGTTCGGCGATCGTCCAGGCCTCGGCCGTCCTCGGCGCCCTGGAGTCCGAACTCACCGACGACGAGGCACTCGGGGTCCGGGTGGTTCGCGACGCTGTGCGGGCACCGCTGCACTGGATCGCCAGCAACGCGGGTGAGGACGGCGCTGTCGTCGTCTCGCGGGTGTCGGAAGCCAAGGCAGGCCACGGCTTCAACGCCGCCACGCTGACCTACGGCGACTTGCTCGCCGACGGCATCATCGATCCCGTCAAGGTGACGCGGTCGGCGGTGGTCAACGCCGCCTCGGTGGCTCGGATGGTGCTGACCACCGAGACCGCGGTGACCGACCGACCCGAAGAGGCGGCCGATCAGGGCCATGGTCACGGCCACGCCCACTGAGGTATCGGTAGGCGCCGAATTCTCGGAGCAGTGAACAGACGATGGGGGCATCGATCCGTCTGGATCGATGCCCCCATCGTCGTCTGCGCGTGGCGCGGTCGGATCGCCCGACCGATGATCAGCTGGCGATGCGCCTACCGACGCCGCGTTTCATCAGCAGGCTGCGCTCGGATTCCGAGAGCCCGCCCCAGATTCCGTATGGTTCGGCCACGGCCAGCGCGTGCTCGCGGCATTGGGCGATCACCGGGCACTGGTGGCACATCTCCTTGGCGCGGCGCTCCCGCTGGGCGCGCGCCCGGCCACGCTCGCCGTCCGGATGGAAGAACATCGACGATTCCACCCCGCGGCAGAGGCCATGCATCTGCCAGTCCCAGATATCTGCATTGGGGCCGGGAAGATGATTCGGCTGAGGCATGACAGCGGCTCCTTGTCTGCGAGTGGCACTGCGTATTTCTTCAACGCAAGCTCACAGTAGGCAAGCCCGAGAAATTGCGTCAATACCGATGAAAACCGGTTGTGGCAGGGTCAGAATTCCACTGATGTTAACGCGTCGTTATAAGACGGGCTGTCGCTACCACATGGGTGTGGGGAGTGTGTACGCCACCCCTGAACGGGTGTCGTCATATGCTCTGACCAGCTGGTTATGTTGTCAGATGGCGCTTTTCGGCATCCATGACACCGATGGGATCGAAGGTTTCACGAAAGGGCGCACGTAACACGTAGGAAATGCTCTGCACATTTGTTGGTGATCTATCTGTCGAATTAATGTTTGTAACCGAAGGTTAAATTCGTGCTAACTGGAACCGGCCGACCGGCATTGGTTGCCGCTCGACAAGGCGGAAAAACAGCGTCTGATATGGGGAAATGTGCTTCGGGATACGGCCTGTGGAAGGGGGCGGTGGAGAGAGGAGGTATCGGTCACACCGCCCGTGCGCTGACGATGTTGGACGCCGTCGACGCGTCGGGCCGGGTCGCAGGCGACGACGTGCTCCGTTCGTTGGCCTCGTCCACGAGGGGATCGCTGCTCCGTCAGGCGGGCCGTCACCGCGACGCCGTGCGGCACGACGGCGCGGCCCTTCGTCTGGCCGCCGCGAACGTCGCCGACGGCGCGTGGTGGCGCGCGGCGTTCATCGATGCACTCGTCGGCCTGGCCGCCGACGATCTGGGGATGCTGCGCTTCGGTGCGTCCGACCGTCTGCTGAGCCGGGCCCGCGCGGTGCATGCCGACCGGCCGGGGCAGTGGTGGACCGACCATCGCCCGCATCTGCGGGTCGAATGGGTGTCGACCGAGTTGGCGATCTACACCGGCGATCCGTCGCGGGCGGTCGAGCACGCCGAGCACGGGCTGCGGCTGGCCGATCGCGACGACGTCCCGGTTCGGCATCGGGTCAAGACGCTGCTCATCGCCGCCGCGGCGGCCGCGAGCTCGGGAGACGAGCAGCTCGCGCGGGAGAGGGCATCGGCGGCCGCGGCCGGTGCGCGAGCCCACGGTTTGCTGCCCCTGTACTGGGCGTCGTCGTCTCTGTTGAGTGCCCTCGACCCCGACGACCCGGATCTGTCCGCGAACGTGGCCCGGTCGCGCTCGGAACTCATCTATCGTGGCGTTCCGTTCACCGAACCCTGAGGGCGAGTGGGTGCCCGCTCGGTCGGTGACCATCGCTAAGGTGACTGGGGGACACAGACCGGCACCACAAACACTTGTAACACGGGGATCTCAACTGACGATGAAGCTGACGGGTGGTGAGTTGGACGAGGCTGTCCAGGCCGCAGGGCTTGGCGACCGCGTCGCGCTCACGTCAGTGCTCGAGAGTGTGCAGGATCCGATCCTGCGGTATTGCCGGGGGCGTATCGGGGTCGGGGAACGGCACCTGTTTTCTGCCGACGACATCGCGCAGGAGGCGTTGATGGCGGTGATGACAGCACTGCCCCGGTATCAGGACCAGGGCAAGCCGTTCATGGCTTTCGTGTACGGCATCGCCGCCCACAAGGTCGCTGATGCGATGCGTGTCGCGGGGCGGGTCAAGTCCGATCCGGTGGAGACGATGCCGGAGACGGTGTCTTTCAACGGGGGACCTGAACAGCTCGCTCTGGACGCCGACGGCAGCCGACGGATGCGTGAGCTGATGGCGATACTGCCCGAGAAACAGCGGGAGGTGCTGGTGTTGAGGTTGGTGGTGGGTATGTCCGCAGAGGAGACCGCGGATGCCATCGGCAGCACTGCCGGCGCAGTACGGGTTGCCCAGCACCGGGCATTGGCAAAGCTGAAGGACGAACTGAGGAAGGCAGGTGAGACCGATGGCAGACGAGCGTGACCCCGCCGATGCCGGCTGGGATCTGACCGAGCCGATCGACATGACCTCGGTTCACCTCGACGACCAGTTCATCGAGGCGTTGTCGCAGGATCTGCCGGTCCCGACACACGACGACGCCGAGTACCAGCTCGCCGAATTGCTGTCCGGATGGCGCCACGAGGCCGTGACGACGCCGTACCCCGAACTGCCCAGCGTCGAGGACGTCGAGTTCGCCATCGGTGCAGCCGAACGCGCCCGTCGTGGCCGCGGGATCGTCCGTCATCTGCGTGTCGCATCGGGTGCGGCGGCGATCGTCGTGATCGCCTGCGCCGGCGTGACGGTGCTCGCGGAGGGCTCCTCACCGGGAGATCCCCTCTGGGGTGTGAAGCGGGTGGTGTTCTCCGAGGCGGCTTCGCAGACGCAGGCATCGATGGATGTCCAGTCCAACCTGGAGAAGGCCGAGGAGGCCGTCGCCGCCGGAAACGTCGAGGAGGCTGCAGGCCTGATCGCCAGCGCCGAGAAGAATCTCGGTCCGGTACGTGACGCGGACACCCGGACGCGCATGAGCGAGTGGATCGATCGGCTCCGAGCCGACACCGACACGAGCACGTCGTCCTCGACTGCGGGTGGATCGTCGTCAGGCGCCTCACAGAGCAAGTCCCGCCCCGGCGATCCGGCATCGCCACCGCGCGATCTGCTTCGCGAGCGAGGAGCTGATCCGCGCAATTCGGTCACCGTGACCAAGCCGGGACCGATCGAGACCTCCAAGCCGGACGGGTCGGGCACCGACCGTCCCGATCGCGACCTGCTGCGTCGGCAGATGACCGACGACACGCGGACCGATTCGCGCGATGCGACGTCACCGTCGCAACCTGATTCGGGTGGTGGCTCCAAGGACGAGACCGCGCCCGGCGGAGCATCGAAGACCGAGACCACCACGACGACCGTGCCGAGTTCGCCCTGACGGCAGCCGCAGACCCGGCGTTCGAGGCGTGTGCGGTGCGGACCTACAGGGCTGTGGTCCGGAGGTGTCGGTAGGTCTCAGCGACGATCGTCGTCGCCATGGCTGCGGGCATCGGCGTACCCGCGGCAGTAATCCCACGTGACGTAGGCGTCCGGACGCGGATCCACCGCGGGTTCGTGTGGACGTACCGTGCCGTCGATCAACAGCTGCAACAGGTTTGCCCGCAGCATGTCCCAATCGTGGTAGTGATCTTCATGACAGTCGTCGCAGACGACGACCAGTCCGCGCACTCCGCGGTGTGCCAACAACGCCTCGTAGACGGCGAGGTCGGCGAGGTCTTCCTCGACCGCCATCCGCTCGCTCTCGTCGAGCGGGATCCCGGGTTCCACAGAGTCGAGTGCCGAGGCAGGATCGCTGGGATCGTCGGCGAACGGGTCTGGCGGCAGGCCGGGGGGAAGGTGGTCACGCACACGTCCACGGTAACCGATGAAGTCGGTGTGATGGGGTGAGGACTCCACAGCGCTGCGCCCCCGCCTCACGCGGGTACCACGGGGTGACCCTGAGCACTGCGGCGATGCCGATACCATGGAGTGATGACGCACGTTCGCACCGGTGGAGATGACCCCGGCAAGGTCGCGATGCTCGGCCTCACCTTCGACGACGTTCTGTTGCTCCCGGCGGCCTCCGACCTCATTCCCAGTGACGCCGACACGTCCTCGCGGGTCACCAAGCAGATCACCCTCAAGGTACCGCTGGTGAGTTCCGCGATGGACACCGTGACCGAAGCGCGGATGGCCATCGCCATGGCCCGCGCGGGCGGAATGGGCGTCCTGCATCGCAACGTCTCCATCGACGACCAGGCCGGGCAGGTCGAGACCGTGAAGCGGTCCGAGGCCGGCATGGTCACCGATCCGGTGACCTGTTCGCCGGGCGACACCCTCGCCGATGTCGACGCGATGTGCGCCAGGTATCGCATCTCCGGGCTCCCGGTGGTCGACGACAAGGGTGAGCTCGTCGGGATCATCACCAACCGTGACATGCGGTTCGAGGTCGACCAGTCGCGTCCGGTCTCCGAGGTGATGACCAAGGCTCCGCTGATCACCGCCCAGGAGGGCGTGTCCGCGGAAGCCGCACTGGGACTGCTGCGTCGCAACAAGATCGAGAAACTGCCGATCGTCGACGGAAATGGCAAACTCACCGGGCTCATCACCGTCAAGGACTTCGTCAAGACCGAGCAGCACCCGCTGGCCACCAAGGACGCCGACGGCAGGCTGCTCGTGGGCGCCGCGGTCGGTACCGGCGATCCGCAGTGGGATCGAGCGATGGCCCTGGCCGATGCGGGTGCCGACGTCATCATCGTCGACACCGCGCACGCCCACAACCGGCTCGTGCTCGACATGGTGGCCAAGCTCAAAGCCGAAGTCGGCGAACGCGTTCAGATCGTCGGCGGAAACGTGGCGACCCGCGAGGCTGCGCTCGCTCTCGTCGAGGCAGGAGTCGACGCGGTCAAGGTCGGCGTCGGACCCGGCTCCATCTGCACCACCCGCGTGGTCGCGGGAGTCGGTGCCCCGCAGATCACCGCGATCATGGAAGCCGTCGCCGTCTGCAAACAGCACGACGTCCCGGTCATCGCCGACGGTGGACTGCAGTACTCCGGCGACATCGCCAAAGCGCTCGCCGCAGGCGCATCGACCGCCATGCTCGGTTCGCTGCTCGCCGGCACCGCCGAGGCCCCGGGTGAGCTGATCCTGGTGAACGGCAAGCAGTTCAAGAGCTACCGCGGTATGGGATCGCTGGGAGCGATGCAGTCGCGCGGGCAGGCCAAGTCGTACTCCAAGGACCGCTACTTCCAGGACGACGTCCTCAAGGAGGACAAGCTCGTCCCGGAGGGCATCGAGGGTCGCGTGCCGTTCCGCGGGCCGCTCGAGCAGGTGATCCACCAGCTCGTGGGAGGGCTGCGCGCCGCAATGGGCTACACCGGTGCCGCCACCATCCCGGAGTTGCACGACGCACGCTTCGTGCAGATCACCGCGGCCGGGCTCAAGGAATCGCATCCGCACGACATCACGCTCACCGCCGAAGCGCCCAACTACTATTCTCGCTGACCGCGTCCCCTGTCGGACAAAGCTCGCGTAGCAGAAAGGCGCAACGGTGCGTGATCTCGTGGACATCGGTATGGGCCGAACGGCCCGCCGGACGTTCGAACTCGAAGACATCAGTATCGTCCCGTCCCGCCGGACCCGCTCCTCCAAGGACGTGTCGACGGCGTGGCAGATCGACGCATACCGCTTCGATGCCCCGATCCTGAGCCACCCGACCGACGCCCTGGTGTCGCCGGCGATGGCGATCCATCTCGGCAAGTTGGGCGCGCTCGGCGTCATCAACGGTGAGGGTCTGTGGGCGCGTCACCGCGACGTCGAGGCCAAGATCGAGGAACTGATCGAGGTCGCGACCGAGAACCCCGACCCGCTGGCCGCGATTCGTCATCTGCAGCAACTGCATTCGGCGCCGCTGGACACCGGCCTCCTCGGTGAGGCGGTGGCCGCCGTCCGCGATGCGGGCGTGACGACCGCGGTCCGGGTGAGCCCTCAGCACGCCCAGGAACTCACGCCCGCACTGCTCGAGGCAGGCGTCGAGATCCTGGTGGTGCACGGCACGATCATCTCGGCCGAGCACGTCGCTCAGGTGTCGACAGGTGGATCGGACGAGGTGTTCGCGACCGGCCCGCACGACGGCGTGGTGCGGGAACCGTTGAACCTCAAGACCTTCATCAACGACCTCGACATCCCCGTCATCGCGGGTGGCGTGCACGATCACCGCACCGCGCTGCATCTGATGCGTACCGGCGCGGCGGGCGTCATCGTCGGTTACGGTTCGGCGGCCGGCGCAACCACCACCGGAGAGGTCCTGGGCATCGGGGTGCCGATGGCGACGGCGATCGCCGATGCCGCCGCGGCCCGTCGTGACTACCTCGACGAGACCGGTGGCCGCTACGTCCACGTCATCGCCGACGGCGACATCCACGCGTCGGGCGATCTGGCCAAGGCCATCGCGTGTGGCGCCGATGCGGCCGTGCTCGGGACGCCGCTCGCGGCGTCGGCCGAGGCGCCCGGTCGTGGTTGGTACTGGCCGTCGGCAGCGGCGCACCCGGACACACCGCGTGGTGCCCTCCTGCAGGTCGCCACCGACGAGGATCGGCCGAGCCTCGAGTGCGTGCTCACCGGACCCTCGCAGGACCCGTTCGGGGAGCTCAACATCGTCGGTGCGCTGCGTCGAGCGATGGCCAAGGCCGGCTACAGCGACCTGAAGGAGTTCCAGAAGGTGGGGCTCTCGGTCCGCGTCTGACGGGTGCGTCTACGCAATCGTGACAATGGGCGTTAGTATGTTCGTCCATGGCAGCCCACCATGACATCTCGCACTTCGACGTGCTCATCATCGGTTCCGGATTCGGCGGCAGCGTCAGTGCGCTGAGACTGACCGAGAAGGGATACCGCGTCGGTGTCGTCGAGGCCGGTCGACGCTTCGCCGACGACGAGTTCGCCAAGACGAGTTGGCGGTTGAACCGGTGGCTGTGGGCGCCGAAACTCGGCCTGTACGGAATCCAGCGCATTCATGCGCTCAAGGACGTGATGATCCTCGCCGGCGCGGGTGTCGGCGGGGGATCTCTGAACTATGCGAACACCCTGTACAAGCCGTCGACGCCGTTCTTCACCGACCCGCAGTGGCGGCACATCACCGACTGGGAGGACGAGCTGGGGCCGCATTACGAGCAGGCCCGACGCATGCTCGGGGTGGTCACCAACCCGACCGTCACCCAATCGGACATCGTGATGGCCGAGGTGGCCCATGAGATGGGAGTGGGGGACACCTTCCGCCCGACGCCGGTCGGCGTGTTCTTCGGCTCCCGCACCGGCTTCGAGGGGGAACCCGGGCAGACGGTCCCCGACCCCTACTTCGGCGGTGCCGGGCCGGCGCGAACCGCGTGCACCGAGTGCGGGGCCTGCATGACCGGATGTCGGGTCGGCGCCAAGAACACGCTGATGAAGAACTATCTCGGTCTGGCCGAACGCAATGGCGCCACCATCATCGACCGGACCACCGTCGACCGCATCGCGCAACGTTCCGACGGAACCTGGGAGATCGGTACGCATCGTTCGTCGGCGTGGGGGCCGCTCGGTCGTCGGGGGCGGACGTTCACCGCCGGTCAGGTCATCATGGCGGCGGGGACGTTCAACACCCAACGGCTCCTGCATCACGCCAAACACAGCACCCTGCCCGACATCTCCGAGTCGATGGGTGTACTCACCCGGACCAACTCGGAGTCGATCCTCGGCGCGATGGCAGGCAAGTACGACCCCGACCACGACTATTCGCAGGGCGTCGCCATCACGTCGTCGTTCTATCCCGAGCCGAACACGCACATCGAACCGGTGCGATACGGCAAGGGCTCCAACGCGATCGCGTACCTGCAGACGTTGTTGACCGACGGCGGCAGCCGCATGAACCGGCTCGGCCAGTTCCTCCGGCAGGTCATCGCCAATCCGTTCCTGCTGGTGCGACTGTTGGTGGTGCGCAAGTGGAGTCAGCGCACCGTGATCGCCCTGGTGATGCAGAACACCGACAATTCGTTGACCACCTTTGTCCGGCGGCGCGGGCCGTTCCGATACATCACCAGCAAGCAGGGACACGGCGAGCCCAACCCCACCTGGATTCCCAAGGGCAACGAGGCCACGCGTCGCGTGGCGGCGAAACTGCCGGGTGGTGTCTCCGGTGGCACCTGGGGTGACATCGTCAACATGCCGCTGACCGCCCACTATCTGGGCGGCTGCGCCATCTCCGACGATCCGTCGGCCGGTGTCATCGACCCGTATCAGCGGGTGTGGAACTACCCGACGCTGCATGTCACCGACGGGGCGGCGATCTCGGCGAATCTCGGTGTGAACCCGTCGCTGACGATCTGTGCCCAGGCCGAACGCGCGATGTCGCTGTGGCCGAACAAGGGGCAACAGGATCAGCGCCCATCACAGGGCGAGCCGTATCGGCCGGTGGCGCCGGTCGAGCCCGTTGCGCCGGTGGTCCCCGCCGACGCGCCGGGTGCGTTGGTGTTGCCGACGCCGAAGGTGCGCCCGGCGGCAGGATGAGCCGGATCAGCCTCGGGCTCACTGCGTTTGGCGCCTGACTCGACGGTGGCCGGTCCCTGGTGACCGGACCCTGGCTGGTGCTGTGTGGTGCGGTCGGTCCCCTCCGCTGGTCGGTCCCTCTGGGTTGTGACGTGGTCGGTCTGTGCTGGTCGGTCCCTCCGGTTGTGCCGTGGGGTGCTGTGATGGTCGGCCGCTCCGGTTGTGACGTGGGGGTGCTGTGATGTCGGCCCTTCCGCTGGTCGAGTAGCGTCCGAGCGCAGCGAGGCCGCTCGGGTTGTGCCGTGGGCTGCTGTGATGGTCGGCCCTTCCGCTGGTCGAGTAGCGTCCGAGCGCAGCGAGGCCGCGTATCGAGACCTCGAACTCAGACCTCGCAACTCAGACCTCGCAACTCAGACCACGCGAACTCAGTCCAGCCCGCGGGCGGTGAGGGTGTCGGCGAAACCGTCGGCGGTGCGCAGGGCGGCGAGCACCACCGGCGCCACCAGGATCCTCGGGCCGGGGCGTAGCCCGCGTGCCTTGCGGGCCTCGTCGACCTCCCGAACCACCTCCACCATGAGGGGAATGGCGCGGATGGTGAGGGCCAACGCCATCGCCACGTGATCGACGGGGACGCCGATCCGATGGAGCGGCCCTAGCGCGCGGGTGATGGTCTCGAGCATGTCGGTGGTGCGGGTGGTCAGCGTCACCACGGTCGCCAGGGCCACCGACACGAGCAGCACACCGCAGAGCACCAGCGCATGCGACCAGTCGGTGAACAACGCCTGGCACGCGAAGATGAACACCAGTACCCACAGCATCGGACGGAGCTGGCGCCACGCGGTGACGGGCCCGACGCCGCCGACTGCGTAGACGAGCGCGACCGCGAGCACCGCGACACCCGTCGCGGCCGGGCTGCGTACCGTCAACGAGATCGCCAGGATCGACACCGCGAGCGCGACGAGCTTGAACCCGGGTGGAAGTCGGTGCAGGAGGGTGTTGCCGGGCCGGTAGATGCCGAGGACGTTCATCGCGGGACCGCCGTCATGACATGAGTTCGCGATAGGCGGCCAGCGCGGGCTGTGGCGCGTCGTCGGCGACCACACGTCCGTCGTCGAGGACGACGACCCGATCGAAGTCACCGACCAGATCGAGGTCGTGGGTGACGACGATCAACTGCTCGTCGAGGGTGGCGAACACCGAGCGCAGCATCAGGCTGTTGCGGAGGTCGAGCAGTGTGGTCGGTTCGTCGGCGACGATCACCTGTGGTTCGGTGACGAGGATGGACGCGAGCGCCAGCAACTGTTTCTGCCCACCCGAGAGGCGTTGTGCGGGGTGATCGACGTGATCGCCGAGGCCGAAGCGCGCCAACACCGACCGTGCCTGTTCGGTGCGCTGCGCCTTGGGCAGGTCGGTACGGCGCAGGGACAGTTCGATGTCCTCGAGGACGGTCGGCATGATGATCTGCCGGTCCGGGTCGGAGAAGATGAACCCGACGTCGCGCCGAACGCGGCGTTTGTGTTTGGCCGCATCCACACCGTTGACGGTGACCGCACCGGAGTCGGGCACCACCAACGCGTTGATCATCCGGGCCAGCGTCGATTTGCCGCTGCCGTTGGCCCCGACGATGCCGATCCGGCGTTCGGCGAGCTCCAACGTGACCTCGCGCAGTACGGAACGACCGTCGTATGCGTGTGAGACGGCGTCGAACTCGATCATGCAGATACCGACGGCGCGGTCCGGCGCCATCGCAGCGGACCGATCAGACCCGGCCACCCGCGATGCACCTGCGCCGCGACGAGGGCCGTCACCACGGCCTTGACGACATCGCCGATCACGAAGGGGCCATTGGTGGTGATCGCCGCACCGAGCGACATGCCACGCATGGTCAGTCCGACGATGCCGCACAGGTACAGGACCGCCATGCCGCCGAGCAGATTGATCACGATGCCGGGCAGAACCCGGTAGCGGGGTGCGCGGGGGCCCGACCACATCATCAGGGCGGTGAGCACCCCGATGATCGCCACCGCCGGGAGGAAGCCGACGAAGAAGCCGCCGGTCGGCGACGACAGTGCGGTCCAGCCGCTGCGACCACCGGCCAGGATCGGCAGGCCGGCCAGGGCCAGGACGGCGAACAGCACGACCGCGAGGGTGCCCTTCTTGGGGCCCAGGATGGCGCCGGCCAACATCACGCCCATGGACTGCAGGGTGATCGGGACACCGCTGGCCAGGTTGATCGTGCCGGGCAGGCCCAGAGCCGCGATGAGCGCGGCGAAAACGGCGGCCTGGGTGAGGTCGCCCATGCCCAGTGACCAGCCGCTGCGGGGTTTCGTCGGAGAGTTCATCGCGACTTCGGAGTATTCCATGGACCGGCGGGAATCCTGTCGTCGAGGTATGCGGCGAGGTGGTGGCCGACACGCCCTAGACTGGACCGGGTGACGGATTCTCCAGCATCGACCTCCCTGGGTACCGACGGACCACGCCCTGTCCTCGTCGTCGACTTCGGTGCCCAGTACGCCCAGTTGATCGCCCGTCGGGTCCGCGAGGCACGCATCTACTCCGAGGTCATCGCGCACGATGCGCCGGTCGAGGAGTTCAAGGCCAAGAACCCCGTGGCGATCATCCTCTCCGGTGGACCGTCGTCGGTCTACGCCGACAATGCGCCCGGCCTCGACGCGGAGATCTTCGAGCTCGGTCTGCCGGTGTTCGGCATCTGCTACGGATTCCAGGCGATGGCCAAGGAACTCGGTGGCACGGTCGCCAACACCGGTGGCCGCGAGTTCGGACGCACCACCCTGACCATCACCGGCGACGGTGTGTTGCATCAGGGACTCACCGAGACCCAGCCGGTGTGGATGAGCCACAACGACGCCGTGCAGGCACCCCCAGAGGGCTTCAGCGTCACCGGTTCCACGCCGGGCGCCCCGGTCGCCGCGTTCGAGTGTCTCGACCGCAAGATGGCAGGCGTGCAGTATCACCCCGAGGTGCTGCACACCCCGCACGGTCAGCAGGTGCTGACCAGATTCCTGTACGAGGTCGCCGGGCTCGAGGCGACGTGGACGCCCGCCAACATCGCCGATCAGCTCATCGATGCGGTGGCCGACCAGATCGGTGACGGTCTCGCGATCTGCGGACTGTCCGGCGGCGTCGACTCCGCGGTGGCGGCCGCGCTCGTGCAGCGCGCCATCGGTGACCGGCTGACCTGCGTCTTCGTCGACCACGGTCTGCTGCGCGCCGGGGAGCGGGAGCAGGTACAGCACGACTTCGTCGGCGCGACCGGCGCGAAGCTGGTCACCGTGGACGCCGCCGAGACGTTCCTGGGCGAGCTCGCAGGCGTCAGCGATCCCGAGGCCAAACGAAAGATCATCGGACGGGAGTTCATCCGGTCCTTCGAGGGCGCGGTGTCCGAGGTTCTCGGTGACCGTGAGGCTGCAGGGGACAAGGTCGAGTTCCTGGTGCAGGGCACCCTGTACCCGGACGTCGTCGAATCCGGGGGTGGCAGCGGCACCGCCAACATCAAGAGCCATCACAACGTCGGTGGTCTGCCCGAGGATCTCGAGTTCGCACTCGTGGAGCCATTGCGTCTGCTGTTCAAGGACGAGGTGCGTGCGGTCGGGCGCGAACTCGGTCTGCCCGAGGAGATCGTCGCCCGCCAACCGTTCCCGGGGCCCGGGTTGGCCATCCGCATCGTCGGTGAGGTGACCGCGGATCGCCTCGAGATGCTGCGCAAGGCGGACCTGATCGCGCGTGAGGAATTGACCGCGGCCGGACTCGATGCGCAGATCTGGCAGTGCCCGGTGGTGCTCCTCGCCGACGTCCGCAGCGTCGGGGTGCAGGGTGACGGTCGTACCTACGGGCATCCGATCGTGCTGCGCCCGGTGTCCAGCGAGGACGCCATGACCGCCGACTGGACGCGGGTGCCCTACGAGGTACTCGAGGTGATCTCCACCCGCATCACCAACGAGGTCCCCGATGTCAACCGCGTCGTCCTCGACGTCACGAGCAAGCCGCCGGGCACCATCGAGTGGGAGTGATCTAGGACCGTCGCGACGAGCGGGCGCCGGTCAGGATCAGGATCAGGCCGATCAGCAGACCGGTGCCGACCGCGATCCAGCCGAGATCCGCCGCATCCGGTAGATCGGGTCCGCCCAGCAGTCCCCAGGCCGCGACCACGAGGGCCACCAGACCCAGCACGGTCAGACCAGGGGCGCGATGGCGCCGTTCGGCGTCTATCTGCTGCTCGCTCATCGGGCCACCTCCACGTGCCCGACATCGGTGCGGGCGTTGATGGTCAGAACCGGACCGTCGGTGCCGTCGGTGCCACCGGACAGCCCGACCGGGCAGGTGAAGTCACCGACGCCTGCGTTGCAGTCGGCCCGGACGTTCATCGTGTCGGGCACCTGCACCTCGATCTCGCCGATCCCGTTGCGCAGGTCCACGGTGCGATCGGCGGTCAGGTCGACCTCACGCAGGTCGAGCACCATCCGCCCCATGGTGAGGCTGTAGTCTCCGTCGATGTCGTTCTCGCTCAAGGGTTTCCACATTCTCTCACCGACACCACCGGAGGGCAGGCCGTTGAACTCGCCGGAGACGGCGGTGGTGATCACCACGGCGACCCCGAGGGCCAGCGCGACGGGTACCAGCCCGGTGCTGTGCGCCCCGCTGCGCCGCTGTCGCAGGCCGGCGTAGACCAGGCCGACACCGACGACGGCGAGTGCCATGGCGACGATGCGCCCGACGGTGAACCATTCGGCGCCCAACTGATGGGCTGCCGCACCGGCGGCGGCGACCACGACCGCCGCACCGAGGACGACGAGGGTCAGGGGCGATCGGCGTTCGCGCGGTTCGGCAGGTGGCGGTGTGGGTTCGGGGAGATCCCAGGCGAATTGGGCGGTGCCCAGCGGATCCCAGGCAGGTGGGGTGCGGTGTGCGTCGGCGGGGACGAAGGCCGGATCGGCCGGCGGCGGTGACATCGCAGCTGCGGGCGCTGTGGTGCCGGGGGCCGACGCCGCGATGGGTGACGTCGCCGACGGCGGCGACACGAACGGCGGCGCCATCGTCGCACCCGGCAGCGGCCCGTTCGATCCGGTGGCCTGCGTCGGGTCCGACATCATCGCCCGCGGAATCCACGGCTGGATCGAATCCGTCACGACCGGCGATGCGGGTGCGGCGGTCGGTCGGGTGTCGGCGCTCGTCCCGGGCGGCGGCTCGGGGGTCCGTTGGTAGAGAAGCCACCAACCCAGCAGCATCAGCGCCGCCCCCAACAGACCTCCGGAACTCCACGTGCGGTTGCCGAAGGACGTCACCAGGATGATCGCGAGGACCACGAGCAGGATGAACCGGGGATTGCGGTGACGGTGATGATGTGACGGGCGACCGTGCATCATCGAACCGAGATGATCGCGATTGCGGTCCTCGCTCGGCATCGTCACCCAGGCCGCGATGTAGAGCAGCACACCGCTGCCACCGAACAGTGTCGCGACCACGAAGGCCACCCTGACCAGCGTCGGATCGACGCGATAGCGCGCCCCGATGCCTGCGCAGACACCCGCCACCGTGCGTCCTGCACTCGGCCGGATCGGCCGTGTCGCCCACATCCCGTCGATCTGCTTCGTGTCCATGGTCCCCATCGTGGCCGCACAGATGGTGCCGGCGCATCGGGGGACGACCCTGAGAAAGTCCCTGATGTGCACTCCGGTCCGGCCGTGCCACTATCGATGTGTGACCAGTGGTGTGCCCATGCCCGTGCCCCCGGCCGCGCCGTCTCCGACGCCGCGGTTGGTGCGACGCGACGGCGGCCGGGTCATCGCGGGTGTGGCCGGCGGCATCGCCGATCACCTCGGGGTCGACGCCTTCCGGGTGCGGGTGGTGTTCATGGTGTTGGCCGCACTGGCCGGTGCCGGAGTTCTCGCGTACGGCCTGCTGTGGTTCTTCTGTCCACCCGGTCAGGACACCCGGCCGCCCGGTCCGGGTGAGCGTCGCCAGGCGTATGGACTGGCACTGGTCGGCCTGGTCGCGATGTCGGTGGTCGGTTTCGCCACCTCGGGCACCCCGGCCGCGTATCTCGTGCCCTTCGTGTTCGTGGTCGTCGGGGCCAGCCTGGTGTGGCGTGAGTTCGACACGTCGCGTTCGTCCCCGCGGGCTCCTGTGCTCACCTGGACGCGATTGATCGGCGGGGTGCTGCTCGTCATCGGCGGGCTCGTCGTCATCGTGCTGGCCGGGGATCAGCGGTTCGGCGGGCTGTCGACGACGGTGCTCGCCGTGATCGCGACGCTCATCGGTGTGCTGTTGCTGACGGTTCCGTTGTGGATGCGTCTGTGGCGGGCGCTGAACGAGGAGCGTGCCGCGCGCATCCGCAACGCCGAACGCGAGGAGATCGCTTCGCATCTGCACGACTCGGTGCTGCAGACACTCGCCCTCATCCAGAAGCAGGCGTCGCGGCCCGACGAGGTGGCACGACTTGCACGCAGCCAGGAACGCGAATTGCGCGGTTGGCTGTTCGGTGATCCCGCGCAGCGCGCGGGATCGTTGTCGGCGAGCCTGCAGGGCGTCGGGGCGGAAGTGGAGGACGACTACGGGATCGAGGTCGACGTCATCACCGTCGGCGACCTACGACCCGACGACGAGCCCGCGGCGACGCGGCGTCGATGGACGGCGTTGGTGGGGGCCACCCGGGAAGCACTGATCAACGCCGCCAAGCACTCCGGCGAACGCAAGGTCGACGTCTATGGCGAGGTGACCGACGATCAGGTCGAGGTGTTCGTCCGCGACAGAGGAGTCGGGTTCGATCCCGACCTCGTCGACGACGACCGCCAGGGGATCGCCCGCTCGATCCGCGTCCGGATGCATCGGGCCGGTGGCGAGGCGACGATCGACTCGCTGCCTGGGCGGGGTACCAATGTGCGGTTGATCATGCCGCGCGGTGCCGCGACGACCGCCGATCCCGAGGTCGAATCCGTTGTGTCGGCGGAGCATTCACGAGAATCGGAAGGACATCGATGACAGACGCGGCGATCTGCCGGATCTTCCTGGTCGACGATCACGCGGTTTTCCGCTCCGGGGTGCGCGCCGAGCTCGCCTCCGAGCAGGGGCTGCAGGTGGTGGGGGAGGCAGGCACCGTGGCCGAGGCTGTCGATCACATCGTGCGCATCCGCCCGGATGTGGTGTTGCTCGACGTGCACATGCCGTCGGGCGGTGGGGTCGCGGTGTTGCGCGGGGTCACCGAACTGTTGCCCGACGGGACGGCGCCGGTGTTCCTGGCGCTGTCGGTGTCAGATGCGGCCGAAGACGTGATCGCGACCATCCGGGCCGGTGCCCGCGGCTATGTCACCAAGACCATCGACGGGGCGGATCTCGCCGACGCGGTCCGGCGCGTGGCCGACGGCGACGCGGTGTTCAGCCCGCGGCTCGCCGGGTTCGTCTTGGATTCGTTCACCGGCAAATCGACTGCGCCCGAACCACCTCTGGACCCCGAACTCGATTCGCTGACCAAACGGGAACTCGAGGTGTTGCGGTTGCTCGCGCGTGGTTACACCTACCGAGAGATCGCCGACGAGTTGTTCATCTCGATCAAGACCGTCGAGACCCATGCGTCGAATGTGCTGCGCAAGACACAGCAGTCGAATCGGAACGCGCTCACCCGCTGGGCCGCGACCCGGCACATCGGCTGAGCAACGCCGATCGTCACACCAGCGCGATCACCAGGCCGACGATGACGGCGACGATCGCGATCACGGCGAAGATCGACAGGACCAGGGTGGTGGTGGATGTCGACGGGCCGGTCCACTGAGAGGTACCCGACGGTGACGTCGAGCTCCTCGGCCGACCCGACACCAACGTCGACGGGGTGCCCTGCGTGCTCTGCGTCGATGACCGGTCGGGTGTGCTCGGGCCGGATGTCGCGGGTGATCCGACCGGGACGTGAGTGCCGGTCGGATGATTACGCGGCGGGCGGGGAGATCGCTGCGCCCACACCGGGATACCGCCACCGGGGTTTGTGAGCGGGCTCGACAGGATCTGCTGTGGTGTGCCGCGTGAGCCGGCGGCCACCTCGGCGAGCAGGTCGCGGGCTTGGGTCATGGTCGGACGCCGGGCCGGGTTCGGTTCCAGGAGTTTCAACAGGACCGGTTGTAGCGCGCCGGCTTTCGTCATCGGATTGATCCGGGCGCGGGCCACCTTGTGGAGCAGGGCCAGCGAGTCGTCGTCGACGCCGAACGGGGGTTGTCCTTCGACCAGGGTGTACACGGTCGCGCCGAGTGAGTAGACGTCGGAGGCCTCGTCGGGTTCTGCTCCGCGGGCGACCTCGGGTGCGAAATAAGCGGGGGTGCCGGTGATCACGCCGGACTGGGTGAGTGCGACATCGTCCTTGATCCGGGAGATACCGAAGTCGGTGAGCTTGACGAGCCCGGCCTCGCGTCCGGTGGTGACCAGGATGTTTCCCGGTTTGATGTCCCGGTGGATGATGCCCACCGCGTGGGCCGTGACCATGGCGTCGGCCACCTGCGCGCCGATCTGCGCCGTCTGGGCAACATCGAGAGTCCTTGTCACATGCAGGATCTGGGCGAGGCTGCGAGAGGGGAGGTACTCCATGACCAGCCACGGCTCCCCGCCGTCGAGTGCCACGTCGTGCATCGCGATGGCGTTGTGGTGGGCGAGCCGTGCCGCGATGCGACCCTCGCGCATGGCGCGTTGGCGGATGTTGTCCGCGGATTCGTCGCTGAGTCCCTCGGTCGACACGACCTGCTTCGCGGCGACGTCGCGGGCGAGTAGTTGATCGCGGGCGAGCCACACCGAACCCATGCCGCCACCGCCGATACGGGAGGTGAGACGGTAGCGACCGGCGACCAGGGACTGTGGTCCCGGCGTGCGGTGGCCCTCGGGTGGTGGAGGCATAGGCTGCATGATAGTCGGCCCGTCGGGGCGGGGTCGACGCGCTTGACACCCCGATCGCACATGTGTTCGACTTGGCGCATGCGGTGGTCCGACCAAGGCGTCGAGGTCGACGACGGTGCGCTTCCCGGGTTGGGTAAGGCGGGCCTGGTGCGATCGGTGCAGACCCCGGAGTTCGAAGGGGTCACCTTTCACGAGGTGCTGGCCAAGAGTGCGCTCAACCAGGTCCCGGAGGCGTCCAACCTCCCATTCCGCTTCACGGTGAACACCTTTCGCGGCTGTACGCACGCCTGTCGTTACTGTTTCGCGCGCCCGACACACGAATATCTGGACCTCGATGCCGGCAAGGATTTCGATTCACAGGTCGTGGTGAAGCTGAACGTTGCGGCGGTTCTGCGCAAGGAGTTGCGGCGGCGTTCCTGGCGGCGCGAGACGGTGGCGCTGGGCACCAACACCGATCCGTATCAACGGGCGGAGGGTCGGTACCGGCTGATGCCCGGGGTGATCTCCGCGTTGGCGGAATCGGCGACGCCCTTCTCGATCCTCACCAAGGGGACGCTGTTGCGACGTGACCTCCCGCTGCTGCGTCAGGCTTCCCGGCAGGTTCCGGTGAGCATCGCGATCTCGCTGGCGATCCACGATCCCGAATTGCAGAAGGCGCTCGAGCCGGGTACGCCGTCGCCGAAGGCGCGACTGGAGTTGATCCGGGCAGTGGCCGATGCGGGGTTCGCTCCCCACGTGATGGTGGCGCCGGTGATCCCGTATCTGAGTGATTCGACGACTCATCTCGACGCTCTGTTGGCGGCGCTGGCCGAGGCCGGGGCGTCGGGGGTGACGGCCTTTCCGATGCATCTGCGCGGGGCCACCAAGCCGTGGTTCCTCGAGTGGCTCGCCGAGCACCATCCGGCATTGGTCCGTCGTTACCGAGGGCTCTACGGCCGGGGTGCCTATGTCACGCCCGAGTACTCGGCGTGGCTCCGGGACCGGATGCGCCCGCTGGTGCAGCGGCACGGGCTCGTCGGTGCGCAGGGGTTCCGGGACGAGGCCGCCCAGGCGGCCGAGCCGATCGCGAAACCCGAACTGCAGCAATCGCTCACGCTGTTCTGACGACCGTTAGGTGGTGCGCGCGGATCGCGGGTGCGGTGGTGCTCGTGGTCGCTGACACCCCCTGTGACCGCTTGCGTTGACGGTTGTCGGTGGGCCGTCCTACTATCGAATCAATCGAAAATGTGTTCGAACAGCTTGCACCTTCCCGGCACGCTGATTGCGGATCATCGCAGTTCAGGAGGGTGTATGGGCGCCGTGGAAAACGTCGTGGAGCGGACCGAACTGGAACGCCTTCGTCGTCAGATCGCAGTCATGTCCGGACGGCCCGACCATCGTCGGGTCGACGTCGCCGACGAGTCTGCCGACGTGTTGCCGGTGCCGGAGGCGCTGACCGATCTCCTGCCCAGACGCGGGCTCGTCCGGGGCAGCGTGGTGACGATCGCCGGCGCCCGGTCGATCCTTTTGGCGATGATCGCGTCGGTCTCTGCTTCGGGGGCGCAGGTCGGGATCGTCGGTCTGCCCGCGCTCAACCTCGGGGCCGTCGTGGAGTTGGGCGGCGACCTGTCGCGGATCGCCACTGTGCCGAATCCGGGGATCGATCCGGTGGAGGTGGCCGGGGTACTGCTCGACGGGATGGACCTCGTCGTGCTCGGACTGGAGGGGATCGCGGTACCGCCCTCTCGCACCAGAGTGGTGATGGGACGGGTGCGTAAGCAGATGTCGACCCTGATGATCGTCGGCGGGAACTGGCCCGGTGCGCAGTTGCGTGTGGACACCGAGGTGGTGGCCTACCGGCATCTGCCTGGTGGAGCAGGGCAGGTCGATCTCGGCGGAGCGCGATCCGGATACGGCCGGATCGGCGGTGTCTCGGTGCAGGTTGCCGTCACCGATCGTGGACACAGGCGTGAGATCGGTGAGATCGACGTGGTGGCAGGCGGTTTCGGAGACGCGAAGGTGTCATTGGTGTCGTCGCGACATCGGGCGGATCTGGCGGTGGCGAACTGATGGCCACCCCCGATCGGTTGCCCGAGCCGCGGGGAGGTCGTGTGCTGGCGCTGTGGTGCCCGGATTGGCCCGCGACCGCTGCGGCGATCGCAGACGACCTCCCTCCGCATCATCCCGTTGCCGTGTTGCACGCGAATCGTGTCGTCGCCTGCTCTGCCCCGGCGCGGGGTGCGGGTGTGCGGCGAGGTATGCGCAAGCGGCAGGCGCAGGCGGCCTGTCCGGAGATGACCGTCGTCGTCACCGACGAGAATCGTGACGGGCGGATCTTCGAACCCGTGGTGTCGGTGGTGGCCGATCTGGTGCCGGTCGTCGAGGTGCTGCGTCCTGGGCTTCTGGTTGTCCCGTTGTCCACGGCGACAAGGTATTTCGGTGGTGAGGACGAGGTGGCCGAGAAACTCATCGATGCGGTTGCCGCGGTGGGGGTTGAGGCGCAGGCGGGTGTGGCCGATCAGCTGTTCACCGCGGTCATCGCCGCGCGGCACCACGAGCACGTGGATCCCGGTGGGGATGTCGCGTTTCTGGCCGCTCGTCCGGTCGCCGATCTCGCCGTCGAGCCCAGCCTGAGTGATCCGGGCCGGACGGAGTTGGTGGATCTTCTGCGCCGACTGGGGATACCGACGATCGGCGCCTTTGCCGCATTGTCTGTCCGAGATGTCGCGACCCGGTTCTCGGCGGACGCCGTGGTCGCCCATCGGTTGGCTGCCGCATTGCCCGGCAGGCCGCCGTCGGGTCGGACGCCGCCTGCCGATCTGGTGATCGAGCACGCCTGCGACCCTCCGATCGAACGTGTCGATGCCGCAGCTTTCCTGGGACGACGACTCGCCGACGAATTGGCCGGTCGGCTGCGATCGGCCGCAGTGGCCTGTACACGGTTGACCGTCGAGGCGATCACCGAACGGGGACAACGGCATACCCGGACCTGGCGGTGTGCCCAACCGTTGACCCCGGAGGCGACCGCAGATCGAATCCGGTGGCAACTCGAAGGATGGTTGACCGGCGGGCGGCCCGGTGCCGAGGAGCGGCCGGACTCGCCGATAGGCATGCTCCGGCTCGAACCCGTCGAGGTGGTCACCGCAGGGACTCTGCAATATGCCTTGAGCGGCAACGGGTTGCCGGATGATCCGGAACTCGACGAACGAGCTCGTCGATCGCTGGTTCGGGTGCAGGGGTTGCTCGGCGGCGATGCGGTGCAACTCCCGATACCCAGTGGCGGGCGAGGGCCGAGGGATCGGGTCACCATGGTGGCGCTGGGTGACGAGCGACTCCCGAAGCGCTCACCGGATGCGCCGTGGCCGGGGCGGATGCCGCAGCCGACCCCGGCGGTCCTGCTCGACACCCCCATTCAGGTGTTGGATCTGGCCGGACGGTCGGTGGCGGTCACCGGACGTGGTGCGTTCTCGGCCGAGCCGACCACGGTGCGGATGGAGCGCCCTGGTCGTGGGCGGGGGAGTTGGGAGCTGCGATGGTGGGCCGGTCCGTGGCTCACCGGCACCACCGGCGGCATCGATGCGGTGACCGCACGGGCGCAGGTGCTGCTCGACGATTCGCGGGCCCTGTTGCTGCGGTACGAGAAACAGGGCTGGGCGGTGGAGGGGGTCTACGAGTGAGCGCGTATCCGCGCCACGCTCCTGCCTACCTCTGTCGGTCCTCCAGGCGCTGCCCGGCCACCCACAAGACCGCTCCCCGGATTTCCGGAACCCTCAGACCCGCCCACCAGCGCACCGCCGTTGACGTAATGTCGACGGTCCCTTTGTCCTGGGCGCTATTCAGGGTCAGACGAAGACCTGGATGGATTCTGCGACACGAAATGCCGAACCCTAAGCCTCGGGTCGCGAGTGAGCGGCAGCCGGGTCCAGAGGCTGATCGGCACCGCGAACTACGAGTTCGCACCCCGTGCCATCACCGGCCACTGCTCGGTCGTCCCGTCGGGTGTGACCGCATGAAGTTCGTCGACGAGGTTCACCGCGGTGCACACATGGTTGGGCACCACATGGACCTCGGTGCCGAGCGCGGGGATGTCCGGGGAGGCGGTCGGGAAGTCGATCACCGCGTGATGTTCGGACAGCGAGGTGATCCGAGCGGTCGGCGCATCGAGCAGACGGCCGAAACCCGTGACCCACGTGGGACGATCCGCCCCGAGGATCTTACTGCCGGCATCGACCACCACCCGCGTCCCGGTCCGATGCACCACGGTCGCCACGGCGACGAGCGCCACGTCGTCGAAATCGCACGTGCCGAGCTCCACCTGTTGGGCATCGTTGAACGGATACACGCCCGGCCGGATCTCGGTGAGTACCTCCGACCCGCTGAACTCGACGGTCGGCGTCGACCCGCCGCTGCGCACGACGGGCTCGATCCCGCTCTGCCGCAACTTGTCCGACGCGATCGACAGTGCCTCCATCTCGTCCTCGGCGGCATGTATCGGTGCGTCGTCCGGACCGTAACCGTGCCCGGGAAAAGTGAACACGCCGACCACGTCGAGGCCGAATTCGGTTGCGGTCGAGGCAATCACGCCCGCCTGCTCGGCGAGTACGCCGGTGCGGTGCTGGCCGGAATCGACCTCGACAGCGAGCGTCACGGGGGTGTCGGTGAGCTCGTCGGCCAGACATTGCACAGCGTCGACGGAGTCCACTCCCAAGCACAGCCTGCTGGTCCGGGCGGCCAATGCGCGCAACCGGGCGCCCTTGGCCGGCGTCACCCAGAGCGGATAGGCGATGAACAGGTCGGCGCTGCCCGGAGGCAGATGATCGACGAAGGCCTCGGCCTCACCGATCGTCGCGACGGTGAGACCGACTGCGCCCGCATCGAGTTGGCGATCCGCGATCTGCGCACACTTGTGAGTCTTGGCATGGGGCCGCAACTGCACACCGGCGCTGCGCGCCCGGTCCGCGGTCGCTTCGATGTTGCGCTCGAGCCGGGCGACGTCGACCCGCAGGTACGGAGTATCGGTCATGTGGCGTCGGGGTCGTCTGCGGTGCCGGGGGTCCGCCCCATCGCGGCCGCCGATTCGCCGAACATCAAGAACTCCTGGTGCAGGATGCGCGTCGTGAGTCCGGGCGCGATACGTTGACCGAGTTCGGCGAGATTGCCCACCGCCGAATCGACCCGTCGTGGCCGTGCGGTGATGCCGTGCAGGACACGGGCTGCCGCCTTGTCGACGCCCCAGACACCGGCCTGGTTCTCGTAAGCCTCGGTGGGCGCGATCATCCGGGTGCGCACCAGGGGCAAGCGCACGTTGGTGAAGGTCACGTGATCGGACAGCGTCTCGGTCGCGGTCACGTCGCTGAAGGCCTCCAGGGCCGCCTTGGATGCGGCGTATGCGCCGAATCGTCCACCGCGAGACTGCACCGCGATCGACGTCACGTTCACGATGTGACCCGACCCCCGCTCCACCATGTGCGGCAGGAGACCGAGAACGAGGTTCACGGCGCCGAAGTAGTTCACCGCCATCAGCCGTTGATAGTCGTGCAGACGCCCGGTGGCGTTGATGGTCGCGCGTCGAATCGACCGCCCGGCGTTGTTCACCAGCACATCGACGTGATCGTGTTCGGCGAGGACGGATTTGATCATCGACCCGACGGATTCCTCGTCGGTGATGTCGCACTGGTATGCGTGTACCTGGCCGGGCGGCACCCCCTCCTTGGTCGCGGTCGCCGTCAGTTCGGCGCGTGCATCGTCGAGGGCCTGCGCGTTGCGGCCGACGATGAAGACGTTCGCGCCGCGCGCGACGCACATGCGTGCGGTGGCCTTGCCGATCCCGCTCGAACCGCCGGTGATCAGGATGTTCTTGCCCACCAGCGGCCCCCGCGGATCGCTGTGCCGGTGTCTGGCCGGGTCGAGGTGGTTGGCCCAGTACGACCACAGTCGCGGCCCGTAGTCGGCGAGGTCGGGCAGCACGATGCCCCGATCGCGCAGTGCGGCGATGGTGTGCTCGGAGCGGAAGTCCACGGGCAACGACATGGTGTCGAGCAACGCCGTCGGAACACCCTGCTGCGCGGCGATGAGGTCGCGTCCGGCGCGCAACGGCCCGGATCCGGCCAATCGGAGCATCGGTGCCACGACGCCGTGCGGGACCACGTTGTGGCCCTGCGGTCCCTCGAATCCCGGCGCGATCGCGTTGTACATGTCGGTGATGGACCGTCGCTTCGGGTCGGACAGATGGAAGACCAGACCACTGCGTTCGGGTTCGGGTGTGCACAGCGCGACGATCGAATTGGCGACGAAATCGACCGGCACCATGTTGATCGAACCGAGATCGGGCATGGGCACTGGGACCGCCGAGGGGAGCCGGCCGAGTAGGCGGAGGTGGCCGAAGAAGTAGTACGGGCCGTCGATCTTGTCCATCTCGCCGGTCCGGGCATCGCCGACGACCACCGAGGGCCGATAGACCCGCCAGCGCAGGCCATCGCGCTCCCGGACGAGTCTCTCGGCCTCGTATTTGGTGCGGTGGTAGGGCGAGGGAAAGCCCTGCCCGGCGTCGAAGTCTTTCTCCGTGAACCTGCCGCGGTGGTCGCCGGCGACCGCAATCGACGACACATGGTGCATCAGAGCGTCTTTCGCGATGGCGAAGTCGGCGACCCGCGACGTGCCGTCGACATTGGCCAGTTGCTGGGAATCGGCGTCTGCCGTCATGTCGTAGATGGCCGCGAGATGGATGACGTGGTCGATGTCGGGTAGCGAGTCGGCATCGAGGCCAAGGCCCGCGGCGGTCAGATCGCCGACGACCGGTGTCACCCGGTCCCGTGCGTCGATCTCGTCGAGGTGCTCACTGAATCCCGACAGTGACGATTCGCGGGTCAGCGCGACGATGTGGGCGTCCGGCTCGACGGTGAGGAGCCGATCGATGACCCGACGGCCGATGAACCCGTTGCCGCCGGTGATGAAGTAGTTCGTCATGGGTTCGGTGTGTCCCGTTCTGTGAGGCTGACTGAACCAACGGACCTACTTCCTACTTATCGGTAAGAAGTCTCGGTCATCCAGCGTGACACTTACATTGACTGATGGCAACAATCAGGGGGTCCGTGCGAGGTTTGGCGCAAATGCCGTTTTAGTCAGATAACTGATCAGTTACCTGACTAAAGGTGTACGGTGGAGTCATGAGCGACGAGACCGACCTTGGTGCGCTCGCCACCGATCTCCGAGTGGTGATGGGGCAATTGACCCGCCAACTGCGCAGGCAGGCGCCGATCGGCGACCTGACGCGATCGCAGACGAGTGTTCTCGGCCGGATCGAACGGGACGGTCCGGCCACGGCCAACGATCTCGCGCGCGCCGAAGGAATGCGGCCGCAGTCGATGGCGGCGATCGTCGCGTCGCTGGTGGAGGCGGGGATGCTCTCGGGAGCCCCCGATCCCCGAGACGGGCGCAAGACGATCCTCTCGTTGTCCGAGCGCGCGGTCGACGAGTTCCGCGCCGGTCGACTGGCCCGTGAGGATTGGCTCGCGGCCCGGATGGCCGACGTGCTGACGCCCGCCGAGATCGACGGGTTCCCGACGACCATCGCACTTCTCCGACGACTCTCCGGCGAGTCGTCCTGACCGAACCCTCACCGAAAGGGGCTGCCGAATGAGCATGACCACCCTGGACCCACAGACCGCACTGATCGTCATCGACCTGCAGACCGCCATTGCCGACCGCGACGACGTGGCACCGCATTCACCTGCCGAGGTCATCGCGCGGTCCGTCGCACTGATCGAACGTTTCCGCGTGCACGGTCTGCCCGTCGTGCTGGTCAACGTCGACGGGACGCCACCGGGACGCACCGATCTGCATTCCGGGGGCTCCCGGATTCTGCCTCCGGAGGCAACGGAGTTCGTCGAGGAGGTGCGTCCCACCGACGACGACATCGTTGTCACGAAACGAGCCCGCAGCGCGTTCGCCGGTACCGGCCTCGAGAAGACGCTGCGCGATCGCGGCGTCACCCAGGTCGTGGTCGTCGGGATCGCGACCGGCGCCGGCGTGGAGTCGACGGCGCGCGATGCCCATGAAGCGGGCTTCCATGTGACCCTGCCGGTCGACGCGATGACCGACACCGATGAGCGCAGGCACATCCACAGCCTCGCCGTCACCTTCCCGACCATTGCCGAGACCGGTTCGACCACAGAGCTTCTCGAACTCCTCGACACCACCAGGCAGTGACGGCGCGCGCGGCCGTCGCGGCCGATGCGCACCTCCCCAACCCGTTCGGCTGGAGATTCACCGGCCCCCTGATGATGGGGTCGACGCTGAACCCGATCAACAGCTCGATGATCGCGACGGCTCTGGTGGGCGTCGGCACGGACTTCCATCGTGGCCCACAGTCGACGGCGATTCTGATCTCGGTGCTCTACCTGTGTAGCGCGATCATGCAGCCGACGATGGGCAAGCTCGCGCGGGTGTTCGGTGACCGACGGGTCTTTGTCGGCGGATTGCTCGTCCTGGTGGCGGCCGGCGTGATCGGTGCGTGCGCGCCGGCCTTCGGTTTCCTGGTGCTCTCCCGTGCGCTCATCGGGATCGGTACGTCGGCGGCCTATCCGACGGCGATGTCGATGGTGCGCAAGCGCGCCGACGCGATCGGTACGGGCGTACCGAGTCGGGTGCTCGGGGGATTCTCCATCGCGGCTCAGGTGATCGCTGTCGTCGGACTCCCCGTCGGCGGTGTGCTCACCGGTGTGTTGGGTTGGCGGGCCGTGTTCTTCGTCAACATTCCGGTCGCGGTGCTCACGTTGGTGTGGGTGATGCGCAGTGTGCCTGCGGATCCGCCGATCGAGCACAGCGGGCCGCTGGCATTGCTGCGCACGATCGACGTCGTCGGGATCGTGTTGTTCGCCTGCACGATCGCCGGGGCCCTGGTCATACTCGGTGATCTGTCGAACCCGATCTGGTGGTTGATCCCGACAGTGGTGTTCGCATTCGTCGCACTGGTGGGATGGGAGCGACGGACACGGTCGCCGCTGATCGACGTGCGGATGCTGGCGCGTAATCGCCCGCTCGTGCGGACCTATCTGCGTCAGGCGTTGGCTGCGCTCGGCTCCTACACGGCGATGTACGGGATCAGTCAGTGGATGGAAGATGCCGCGGGATACAGCGCGGCCCGTGTCGGTGTGATCCTCATACCGCTGTCTGCGGCGAGTGTTGTCGTGGCGCGCGTGAACTCGACGCATGGATGGGTGCGTCGTCCGCTGACGTTGACCGGCATCTGCTTCGCCTCGTCCGGGGTGCTGACGCTCGTGATCGATCACTCTGCGTCGGTGTACCTGCTGATCGCGATGTCCGTACTGTTCGGTCTCGCCAACGGGCTCAGCGGATTCGCGAATCAGGCGACGCTGTACACACAGAGCGCGGCCGACGAGATCGGAGTGGCATCGGGCCTGTACCGGACTTTCGCCTACATGGGGGCGATCGCGTCGTCGAGTCTGATCGGGATCGCGTTCGGTGCGCATGCCACCGATGTCGGACTGCATGTGGTCGGGGTGGTGATCGTCGTGATCGGCGTGGTCCTGACGGCCATGACGGTGCTCGACAGGCGAATCCCGCGAGAGGTGCGGTGAGCGGCCGGAGAAGTTGGCGCGTATGCCCTTTGATCGACCTGTCGGTGGTCGCAGCCCGTGAGTGTGTGCTTGGGTTGCCGTCATGCGGGGAAGATGGGGCGCGGGTGCATTTCTGGCTGCGCTGCTGGTACTGATCGCGGTGATGGTGGTCGTCGTGGTGTCGGTGCCGCGCAGTGTCGACGGCCTGGCCCGGGCTCCGGAGAGTCCGGCGGTGCACCCGGGCGAGGATCCGGCCATCGAACCGATCGCGACGGAACCCACCTCGCGGTGGAAGGTCGATGCGAAGGCGTTGTTCGGTGCGGCGGCGAGTCCGAAGTATCTGATGGTCAAGGCCGCCTCCGATGATCTCGTGGTGGTCAGTGGGCTGCCCGCGGGCCAGACACCGTCGCCGGTCGCGGCGATCTCCCCGGACGACGGCCACCCGCTCTGGGAGCATCCGAGCACGTTCGCCGCGAAGCAATGCGCGTTGAGTCGTGACGGTGCGCTCGCGTGTGTGCGAAACGGGGATTCGGGGACCGATTCGACCCTGGTGGCCTTCCTCGATGCGGATACCGGCGAGGTGCGGACCACCAAGACCGTCACGACGCCCGGGTACGCGAACATCGTCCGGGCCGGCGACGGCTTCCTCGTCTACACCGAGAACTTCTCCGGCGGTCTGCAGAAGACGACGGCGCTCACCTGGTTCGATTCCGCCGCGGCGCGAACGTGGACGAGAACCCCACCACCGGAGCTCGAATACCCGGAACTCTCGGAGGCGGGAAACGTGGTGGCGATCGCCGATCACCGGAGCGGCGCACGGGTGTACGCGTTGGACAGTGGCGTGGAACTGTACGACTCGACGCGCGATTTCCGGGCCGCGTCGGCGACGACGTCATATGGTCCGCCGACGGTCAGTGTCGCCCCCAACGCGGCCGGGTTCGCGGTCAGCTACAGCACGATCGGAGGCAAGAGCGCCGGGGATCGACTCCTCCTGTTCGACCGACTCGGTATCCGTCGCAACCAGATCGACGGCTTCCGCCTGACACTGCGGCCCGACGGCACCGAGGGTGAGCGGATTCCGGTGGAGCGTGAGGACGAGAAGTCGAGTGCGGACTTCGCCGGGGTGTTCTCGATGACGCAGGGACGCGTGTTGTGGGAGCAGCCATCCGACTACACCCACGACGTCAGCCTGGTGTCCGGCAAGTTGCTGAGCATGCGGAGCAGCGCTGCCGACCGCGAGGGCTACCAGTGGAAGCTGTTCGACGGAGCCACCGGCGAGCCGCGGGCGACCGTGGCCGCGAGCATCTACATGGATCTCGAGGCATTCGACGGTGATCGCGTCGTGTTCGAAGGTGACATGCGTGCCGGGGAACCCGGCCCGGGCGCGTACACCGCTTTCGACGCCGCCAGCGGGCAGCAGGTGTGGCGCGTCAAGACCAGACAGAGCGCCGACGACGTCAACCTGCGCATCGTCGGGCCGTATTTCTTCCGCTACGACGCCCAGGTCGGACGATCGGTCGCATCGATCACACGGTTGGGGTGAGGGACCGACTGGTTTATCGAACGTGTGTTCGATAAACTTGCCCGGTGGGATGGGATCAGGGTCCACCGACGTGGTCGGAGATGGAGCGCGTGCTCTCCGGCCGCGCGCCCGACGGTGGCCGACCGGGCGAGACGTTCGGGCCCGGGGACAACTCCGGCGACGGGAACGACAGTCCGGCCTGGTCGCGAAAGCGCGGTTCCTACCGCGCGGAGGGGATACGGCGCGGTAGGTCGACCGTCGCCTTCGCGGAACTGCACGCGCACAGCTCCTACAGTTTTCTCGACGGTGCCTCGATGCCCGAGGAGATGGTGGAGGAGGCGCAACGTCTGGACTTGCGCGCACTGGCACTCACCGACCACGACGGTTTCTACGGAATAGTTCGATTTGCCGAAGCGGCAAGGGAATTCGCCATGCCGACGGTGTTCGGTGCCGAGCTCTCGCTGGAACCCGATGTCACTCGCACCGGCGTGCCCGATCCGCCCGGGGAACATCTGCTCGTCCTCGCCCGGGACGGCGAGGGGTACCGGCGGCTGTCGCGGACCATCGCCGACGCGCACATGATCGCGGGGGAGAAGGGGCTGCTGCGCTACGACCGTGACGCTCTGCCGGATCTGGCGCGCGGGCACTGGTTGATCCTCACGGGCTGCCGCAAGGGTGCGGTGCGGCGTGCTCTCGAGAGGGGCGGACCGCGGGCCGCCCACGACGCCCTGGCAGGCCTGGTCGACCGTTACGGCCGCGACGACGTCGCCGTCGAGCTCACCGCGCAGGGGTTGCCCGACGACGACGAACGCAACGCGGTCCTGGCCGGGCTCGCCGACGATTTCGGCCTGGTGACGGTGGCGACCACCGGTGCGCACTTCGCCGGACCGCGTCGTCGGCGTCTGGCGACCGCCGTCGCGGCGGTACGTGCACGCACCGACATCGAGACCATCGAGGGTTGGCTACCCGGGGTCGGCGGCGCGCATCTGCGCAGCGGTGACGAGATGCGCCTGCTGCTGCCGGGGCACCCCGAGGCCGTCGACAACGCAGTCGGTCTGGCGGCCGACTGTGCATTCGAACTCGGGTTGATCGCCCCGCAGCTACCGCCGTTCGACGTGCCCGACGGACACACCGAGATCAGTTGGCTGCGTGAGCAGACCATGGACGGCGCGCTTCGTCGATACGGTTCGCCGGGGACCAATCCGCAGGCCTATCGGCAGATCGAACACGAACTCGCGATCATCGAGGCGCTCACCTTTCCCGGCTACTTCCTCGTGGTCGCCGACATCGTGAACTTCTGTAAACGCAACGACATCCTGTGCCAGGGTCGGGGGAGCGCCGCGAACTCGGCTGTCTGCTATGCGTTGGGTATCACCAACGTCGACCCGGTGGCCAACGAGTTGCTCTTCGAGCGTTTCCTCTCGCCCGAGCGAGACGGGCCGCCCGACATCGACGTCGACATCGAATCCGACCGGCGTGAGGAAGCCATCCAATACGTCTATCGACGGCACGGACGCGATTACAGCGCCCAGGTGGCCAACGTGATCACCTACCGCGGTCGTTCCGCGGTACGGGATATGGCACGAGCACTTGGCTATGCCACCGGCCAGCAGGATGCGTGGAGCAAGACTCCCGACGAGGCCCCCGCCGACGTCACCGATCTGGCAGGCGAGATCCTGGGCATGCCGAGGCATCTGGGCATCCATTCCGGAGGGATGGTGATCTGCGATCGTCCCATCGCCGATGTCTGCCCGACCGAGTGGGCCCGGATGGAGAACCGCAGTGTACTGCAGTGGGACAAGGACGACTGTGCCGCAATCGGTCTGGTGAAGTTCGATCTCCTCGGGCTGGGCATGTTGTCGGCGTTGCACTATGCGATCGATCTGGTGGCCGAGCACAAGGGCATCGACGTCGACCTCGCGGAACTCGACCTGTCCGAACCCGAGGTCTACGAAATGCTGTGCCGAGCAGACTCGGTCGGCGTCTTCCAGGTCGAGTCGCGGGCACAGATGGCCACCCTGCCCCGGCTCAAACCACGCACCTTCTATGACCTCGTGGTGGAGGTGGCGTTGATCCGGCCCGGGCCGATCCAGGGCGGATCGGTGCACCCGTACATCCGGCGACGCAACGGCTTGGAGAAACCGACCGTCGAACATCCGTCGATGAACAAGGCGCTCGACCGCACCCTCGGGGTGCCGCTGTTCCAGGAACAGTTGATGCAGCTCGCCGTGGACGTGGCCGGATTCGATGCGGCCGGGGCCGACCAACTGCGGCGGGCGATGGGTTCCAAGCGGTCGCCGGAACGGATGGAGCGGTTGCGTCGGGAGTTCTACGACGGCATGGAACGTCTGCACCAGATCACCGGCGACACCGCCGACCGTATCTTCGAGAAGATGGCTGCCTTCGCCAATTTCGGTTTCCCCGAAAGTCATTCGCAGAGTTTCGCGTCCTTGGTGTTCTACTCCGCATGGTTCAAACTGCATCATCCAGCAGCCTTCTGTGCCGCATTGTTGCGGGCTCAACCGATGGGTTTCTACTCGCCGCAGTCGCTGGTAGCCGACGCGCGCCGACACGGGGTGACGGTGCATCGTCCGGACATCAACCGGTCGTCGGTGCACGCCACGCTGGAGAACAACGGACTCGAGGTGCGGCTGGGGTTGTCGGGGGTGCGCGGCATCGGGGACGACGTGGCCGAGCGGATCGTCGAAAGCCGTGAACGCGATGGCGATCATCGCGGCGTGACCGACGTGTCCCGGCGTGTCGAACTGACGGCTCGACAACTCGAAGGCTTGGCCGGAGCGGGTGCATTCGACTGTTTCGACGTCAGTCGACGACAGGCGCTGTGGGAGGCGGGAGCGGCCGCCACGGTGCGAGCCGACCACCTGCCCTTCGACGCGGTGGGAAAGACGCCGACCCTGCCCGGTCTGTCGGAAGTGGAGTTGGCCGCCACCGATGCCTGGGCCACCGGGATCACCCCCACGTCCTATCCCACCCAATTCTTGCGGCCGCGGTTGAGCGCGATGGGGGTGGTGCCGGCGGACGGACTGCTGTCGGTGCCAGACGGGGCCCGCGTCATGGTGGCGGGTGCGGTGACCCACCGGCAACGGCCTGCGACCGCATCGGGGGTGACGTTCATCAACCTGGAAGACGAAACCGGCATGGTGAACGTGGTGTGCTCGGTCGGCTTGTGGACGCGTCATCGGAATCTGGCACACTCGGCATCGGCATTGCTGATCCGCGGCACGGTGCAGAACGCTGAGGGGGCGGTGACGGTGGTGGCGGAACGGTTGCAGCGCTTGGATCTTCGTGTGGGCACGCGTTCCCGGGACTGGCAATAGGACGCTCGGCAACAGGAGGCGGAGGGCAGATGTCGAGGCAGGTCGTGGTGACCGCGAAACCCAGCAGTCGCAAAGGTCCACTCGTGGAGACCGGTCCGGACGGGACGATCACCGTCTACGTCCGCGAGCCCGCCGCCGAAGGCCGGGCCAACAAGGCGGTCGCCGAGATCCTTGCCGAGTATCTGGGGGTGCCGAAGAGCAAGGTCGCCCTCGTCGGAGGTGCCACCGCGCGGACCAAGCGTTTCCGCATCGATTCCTGACCGGCCACCCGAGAGCTCGAACCCGCAGAATTCAACCCTGCAGCGTTCAACCCTGCAGCGTTCAACCCTGCAGCGTTCAACTCAGGCCCTACACCGCGCCTGCGAAACCGTTCTGGCGCCATGCCTCGTACACGACGATGCTCGCCGCATTCGCGAGGTTGTGGGACCGACGGTTCGGCAGCATCGGGATCCGGATCTGATCGGTCATCTCGGGCAGGGTGAGTACCTCGTCGGGCAGCCCGGTGGGTTCTGGTCCGAACAGCAGGACGTCGTCAGGCTGGTAGTCGACATCGGTGTGATAGCGCGAGGCGTGCGCGGTGAACGCGAAGACCCGCGCCGGTCGCAGCGCCGACAACGCCGTCGGCAGATCGGGATGCACTGTCACCGTGGCCATCTCGTGGTAATCCAAACCGGCGCGTTTGACCTGGGCGTCGGACATGGAGAACCCGAGGGGTTCGATGAGGTGCAGTTCGCAGCCGGTGTTGGCGGCCAGCCGGATCGCGTTGCCGGTGTTGGGCGGGATGCACGGCTGATAGAACATGATGCGGAACATGGTGAGGTCAGTCTAGGACTGCGGACCACGCCGACGGTTGTCGGCCGTGGATTCCGCCTCGAATCCGGACCAGGGGCCCGCGACCCGGCGCGTTCGAGATCACACGTGGAGCGCGGTGTTGGCGCCGCACAAGAGTACGCACAGCGTCGAATCATCCTCTGGTGCAACGGCTCCGGTCAGCACTGCGGCGACCGCGGCGGCGGTGCCGTGTTCCACCAGGATGCGCGTCGACTCCCACAGGTGCCGTCGGGCCGCGATCACATCGTCGTCGGTGACGAGGACACTGCCCACGTCGCGCCCGGCGATCGTGGCCCAGCAGATGTCGCCGACCCGGGAGGCGCCCAGCGAGTCGGCGGCCACACTGTCGGGATCCACGGACACGGGACGGCCCGCGATCAGCGCCTGATGCAGGCACGACGAGCCGGAGGGTTCGACGCCGACCACCCGGTCACCCGGACGCGAGGCGGCGGTCAGCCCGCCGAGCAATCCGCCACCACCGACGCAGGCGACGGTCGTCAGCGGGCCTGCGACATCGTCGGCCAGTTCGAGGGCGATCGTGCCGGCGCCCGCGACGATGTCGGGCTGGTCGTAGGCGTGCAGCAGGAGTGCTCCCGACTCGGTCGCCATCCCGACCGCCGCATCGGCGGCAGCCTGATAGCGGTCGCCGACCTGGTGCACCGTGGCCCCGAGTGCGCGCAGCGCGTCCACCTTGACCGTCGGCGCCGCCTGCGGCAGCACCACCGTGCAGGTCGTCCCCGCGATGCGGGCTGCCCACGCCGCACCGATCGCCGCGTTGCCGCCGGAGGCGACGAGAACGCCGGCTCGTCCGAGTTGCCCAGACTCCTGTGCATGCAGGACGGCGTTGAGACTGCCACGGACCTTGAAGCAGCCGCCGATCTGCGTGTATTCGAGCTTGAAGACGACCTCCCGCGGGCCGTGCACCGTCGCCAGCGTCGCGCGCAGCACCGGGGTACGGCGCAGATGGGCACCGATGCGATCGCGGGCGGCGGCGACTGTCTCGGGACCGATCGGCTCCGGAGGATCGTGGGCGGCAAGCACGTCGATCCACGGTAGCCGAACATCAAGTGGAACAATGGGGTGCTGTGAGCGCGATACGACTGGACGGCAAGACCACCCGCGACGAGATCTTCACCGATCTGGGCGCCCGAGTCGAGAAGCTGCGTGCCGAGGGCATTCTGCCCGGCCTGGGCACCATCCTGGTCGGAGACGATCCCGGCTCGCACTCCTATGTGAAGGGAAAGCACTCCGACTGCGCGCGGATCGGGGTGGCGTCGATCCGCAAGGATCTGCCTGCGGACACGACCACAGAGGAACTGAACGCGGCGATCGACGAGCTCAACGCCGATCCCGACTGCACCGGCTACATCGTGCAGCTGCCGTTGCCGAAGCATCTCGACGAGAACGCCGCCCTCGAGCGCATCGACCCGGCCAAGGATGCCGACGGACTGCATCCGATCAACCTCGGTCGGTTGGTGCTCGGCAAGGAGTCCACGCTGCCGTGCACCCCGCGGGGCATCGTTCACCTTCTTCGGCGATACGAGATCCCGATCGCCGGGGCACGGATCACCGTCGTGGGGCGCGGCGTCACCATCGGGCGACCGATCGGTCTGCTGCTGACCCGTCGTAGCGAGAACGCCACCGTGACGCTGTGCCACACCGGCACCCGTGACCTCGCTGCCGAGGTCTCGCGCGCCGACATCGTGATCGCCGCCGCCGGCGTGGGACACCTGATCACAGCCGACATGGTCAAGCCGGGTGCCGCGGTGATCGACGTCGGCGTGAGCCGCGACGAGAACGGACTCGTGGGCGATGTCGCACCGGGCGTCTGGGATGTCGCGGGTCACGTGTCGCCCAATCCCGGCGGCGTCGGCCCGCTGACACGGGCATTCCTCCTGGTCAACGTCGTGGAACGGGCCGAAGCCCAGCTGGCGGAGCGAACCGCCGCAGGAACGGTGGGGTGAGTTCGCTGGCGGCGACCCGCACACGCGCCGACCGCATCCGGCAAGCCCGTGAACTGCGGCGTTACCTCGTGCAGATCCCTTATCTCGTGGTCCTGCTGGGGGTGTTGATCGCCGCACTCCTGGTCGTGTTCGATCGCTGGCGGCGTGGAGCGTTCGTCTTCGGCTCGGCGTTACTGCTCGGTGCGGTCCTGCGTGCTCTCATCCCCACCTCGCGAGCGGGTTTACTCCAGGTCAGGGGACGTTTCTTCGATGTCGCGGCGATGGCATCGGTGGGGACGCTGATTCTCTGGCTGGCGACGTCGATCGATCCCTTGGGCACAGATTGATTACAATAGAGACATACGCGTGACCTTTGCACCCGCAAACGGCCGCGTTTCCGGCCAACACGACCGCGGGGAGCACGTATCACTTCGACGATCGACCACGGGGACTCGTCCCTGCCTGAAGATTCCACGTCGATGGGCATTTCTGCCGGCGACGGGATGATCCACCATGTCCTGCTGACCCGGGACAACGTGGGACGCAACGTGGTCGACAGCCGGGTCATCGACGTGGATCGCAGCGACGGTCTGGATGTCGCGGGGCGGGTGAACGCGGGGATCGAGCTCATGCTCGGCGCAGCACGCGATGCGGGACGTCGGGTGGGACCCATCGGGGTGGCTGCGCGTACCGCCAAGCAACGGCGTGAGTTGCGCTCTCGGGGCTCCGGCCCGCGCCGACAGATCCATCTGGTCGCCGACGACGAGGCCGTCGTCGCCTATCTGTCGGCGACCGGTCACATCGGGCGTTTCGAGAATGTCGTGGTCGCCGATTGCGGGGACACCGGCATGACGCTGTTCACCGTGGAGACGGCGACCAACCGCATCAGCGCGACCGAGCGCTCCCGGGTCCTGGCGGGTCGACAGATCGACCGCTCGATCGTCTCGCAGCTCAGCGAGGAGTCTTCGGCCTCCGACGGACGTGCCTCCAGGCCTCCGCGGCGCGCGCAGCTCAGCGCTTGCCGGACGGCCAAGGAGGAGCTCTCACCGAGTCCGTCGGCAGAGGGTGCTTCGGTCCCGCTCGGCGACGGTCACGTCACCCTGACTGCCGAAACGGTTGCGGCGGCGGCCGCGCCGATGGTGGACGAAGCGCGAAAAGTGTTGAAGCGCTACATGTCCGAGAGTGTCGACCGTGGTGTTCGACCGGAGGCCGTGGTGTTCGTCGGCGGCATCGCCAACCTCCCCGCGGTGCGGGGGATGGCCGATGGTACCCAGGCCGAGGTGGTCGTCCCGGAGATGCCGGAGCTCGCCGCGGCCATGGGTGCGGCAATTCTGGCGGGTGCCAAGAACGCCGCCGACGGCACATCGCGGCTCGCCTTCATCGGTGGAAAGAAGCAGTGGGAGTGGTTGTCCGGCACGCCACTTGCGGTCGCCGGTGCCCTACTGGCCGCCACCATGATGACCATCTACGCGGTCAGTTCCGCACTGACCGGCAACAGCACACCGGTTCCGTCACCGTCTCAGCAGACGACGCCGTCGGTGACCAGTGTGATGACCACGACCGACGATCCGGAGTCCACGACCAGGACCACGACGACCCAGGCGGCACCTCGGCCTCAGGTGCCGGTCGAGCCGACGGCTCCGGTGGAGCCCACGACCACCGCGGTGCCACCCGAGACGCGGTGGAACGAATCACCCGGCTGGGCGACCACGGAGTTGCCCCCGACCCCGCCGCCGGGGGAGCAGTCGACACCGTCGACGACGACACGAACGCTCTCGCCGTACCCGTTGCCGTCGTGGCCGTGGACGCCTCCGGGTACACAGCCCGAACCGACGATTCCGCCGGATCTGTTGCCGCCCGGGATGCGTCAGGACCCGAGTCGGTCGACTCCACCGTCGTCGTCGGATCCGACGACGTCCGCGGTGCCGCAGCCCCAGAGCTACGAGTGGGATTTCGGTACACAGGGATCCGGGACGAGCCGTGACGAGCGCGGCAGCGCGCCGCAGGGCTCCGACGGGGCCCGCCAAGACGGCCAACCGGACAACGGCGGTGCGGCACAGGGGAGCGGCCGGTCGGCCGCGGTGACACCGTTGCTGCCGACGCCGGTCCCGCCGCGCTGAGCCCAACCGGTCGCAGGGGCAGCGGGTCCCGGGGTCAGCCGCGCTCAGGCAAGTGCGGCGTCCCTCAGAGGCGTGCGAGTTCGACGGTGCGCTTGAGGAGATCGCTGATGGCGTCGAACTCGGTGAGGAAGCCGTCGTGACCGTTGTCGGAGTGCACCACCTGCAGGCCGCCGATGCAATTGCCGAGCTGCTCGGCGAGCTCGACCTGTAACCGCAAGGGGTACAGGCGGTCCGAAGCGATACCGCCGACGATGGTCGGCACCTTGCATCCGGCGAGTGCGGTCTGGGCGCCGCCGCGATTACGTCCGACGTCGTGGTGGTTGAGCACCTCGCTGAGCACCACGTAGCTGCTCGGATCGAACCGCTGGACGAGTTTGTTCGCCTGGTGCTGTAGGTAGCTGTCGACGGCATACCGGCCGCCGGACAGGGGCACCTCGTCGCCCTGCGGGTCGTTGGCGAAACGCTGGTCCAATTCCACCTCGCCGCGATAGGTGAGGTGGGCGATCCGGCGGGCCACGCCGAGTCCCGCGGTGGGGATGTTGCCGGTGCCGTGATAGTCGCCGCCCTGCCAGTGTGGATCGGCTTTGATGGCGGCGATCTGCGTTGTCTGCGTGCCGATCTGATCGGCGGTCGCACGTGCGCCGACGGCGAGGACGAGCGCACAGCGCACCATCTCCGGGTACTCGATGGCCCATTCGAGAGCGCGGGCCCCACCCATCGAACCGCCGACCACGGCGCCGATGCTGGTGATCCCGAGTTCGGCCACGAGGGCGCGTTCGGCGCGTACCTGGTCGAGGACGGTGATCTGCGGGAAGCGAGATCCCCACGCACGTCCGTCGGCAGCGGGCGACGCCGGACCGGTGGAGCCGCGGCAGCCGCCGAGGACATTGGCCGAGATGACGCACCACTCGTCGGTGTCGATCGCGCAGCCGGGTCCGATCAGACCGTCCCACCAGCCCGCGGACAGATGCTGCTCGTCGGCCGGACCGGTCACGTGCGAATCACCGGTCAGCGCGTGCAGCGTGAGGATGACGTTGTCGCGGGACGGAGACAACGTCCCCCAGCGCTGGAAGGCCAGGGTGACGTCGTCGATCCGTTCGCCGTTGTCGAGTGAGAGCGAGCCGATGCGGACGCTGCTCATCGCCCCGTCGGGCATCTGTTCCCAATCGGGTCGATCAGCGGGCTGGATACTCGGTTCGATACTCACCGACACAGGTCACTCACTCTGCAATTCACCTCGATCTTCGTTGTTCACCTTGTCACTTCGCCGCTGCGAACCCCTGCTCGAGGTCGGCGACGATGTCGTCGATGCCCTCGATACCCACGGCGAGACGGACGAGTCCCGGTGTGACACCTGCGGCCAACTGCTCCTCGGGGGCCAGCTGGCTGTGGGTCGTGGATGCCGGATGGATCACCAGCGACCGCACGTCACCGATGTTGGCGACGTGGCTGTGCAGACTGAGGGCATCGACGAACTTCTTGCCGGCGTCGACGCCGCCGACGATCTCGAAGCTGACGATGGCGCCCTGCCCCTTGGGGAGCAGCTTCTGTGCGCGGTCGTACCAGGGAGACGATGCCAGCCCGGCGTAGGCGACCGAGTCGACCTGATCATGACCTTCCAGGAAAGCGGCAACCCGCTGCGCGTTGGCCACGTGGCGCTCGATGCGCAGGCTCAGCGTCTCGAGGCCCTGAGCCAGCAGGAAGGCGTTGAACGGTGAGATGGCCGCGCCGGTGTCGCGGAGCCACTGCACACGGGCCTTGAGCGCGAATGCCGGTGCGCCGAGATCGGCGAACACCGCACCGTGATAGCTCGGATCCGGGGTGGTGAAACCGGGGAACAGATCCTTCCCGTCACGCTGACCGCGCCAGTCGAACGTGCCACCGTCGACGATCACACCGCCGATCGCGGTGCCGTGCCCACCGATGTACTTGGTGGCCGAGTGCACGACGATGTCGGCGCCGTGCGCCAGTGGGTTGAGCAGGTACGGGGTGGCGACGGTGTTGTCGACGATCAGAGGCAGGCCGTTGCGATGGGCGACCTCGGCGATGCCGGTGATGTCCAGGATCTCGTTGTTCGGATTGGAGATCGTCTCCCCGTAGAGGACGCGGGTGTTGTCCTTGATGGCGGCCTGCCACGAGTCGAGGTCCTCGGGATCCTCGACGAACGAGACCTCGATGCCGAGCTTGGGCAGCGTGTAGTGGAAGAGATTGAACGTCCCGCCGTAGAGGCGCGGGCTGGACACCACATGGCCGCCGGTCTCGACGATGTTGAGGATCGCGTAGGTCTCGGCGGCCTGGCCGGACGCCACGAGAAGTGCGGCGACGCCGCCCTCGAGGGCAGCGATCCGCTGCTCGACGGTGTCCTGCGTGGGGTTCATGATCCGGGTGTAGATGTTGCCCGGTTCGGCGAGCCCGAACAGGTTCGCGGCGTGCTGCGTGTCGTTGAAGACGTACGACGTCGTCTGATAGAGGGGCAGCGCACGCGCATTGGTGGCCGGATCCGCGGTCTGACCCGCGTGTACCTGCTTGGTCTCGAAGCTCCAGTCGGCTGCCGGATTCGTGGTGTCGTCAGACATGGATGTAGTGATCGCTTTCTACGGTCGGCAGGGTGCAACGACCCTGATGGGGTCCGACCTTCGGACCCGCGCTTGCCTCAGAACGCATTGCGTTCCTCAACCCGGTCATCACCCGGAGCACCCCACCGCGGTTGGAGGGTTGCCGATCAGCAAGCCGGGGCTTGACGCTGATGCTCATGACCTGGCGTCAAGGATATAACACGGTCTACGCGCGACCAGAACCGTCCTGATCGGGCTGATTTCAACGTGTGTTCACCCGCCTCCGACACGGGGTTTCTCTCGAAATGCGGCGCGTTTCAGGATCGCGTATCTAGAGTTTCAGATAGCCCCGATTCGGGTGTGCCGCCTCGACGCATCCACCGGGTTGAACAAAGGCCGTGACGCATGGTGGATCGGTTGACCGGGCTTCGTCGGCGCGCGATCGTGTCGGTCGCCGCGATCGCGAGCGGTGTGGTGATCGGAACGCTGTGTCTACCCGGGACATCCGGCACGGCATGGGCCGCCGACGGTGACTGCGGGGGAGGCGCGGTCGTCGTGGTCGGGGGTACGTGGGATCCCGAGGGCGCGATCATGGTCGGGGTCACGCAGCGCTACACCGGGCTCAACCCCGACAACACGGAGAATCCGGACAGCCCGTACGCAGGCGACAACGCCTACGAGATCATCTACGCCGACTACCCGGCGACCGTCTGGCCATTGGGCGCGACCGGATACGACGCGAGTTCGGAACTCGGCGCCGCGTCGACCACGAAGGCCGTCGCGAGCTATCAGGACGCATGCCCGGGCAACCCCGTGGTCATCACGGGATACTCGCAGGGCGCGCGGGTCGCGGGCGACGTGCTGTCGGACATCGGCAACGGGCGGATCGGGGCGGTCGACATCCACGACACCCCCGACGATCCCACCGACGACGTCCTGATCGACCCGAGCACGATCTCCGGCGAACTCTTCGCCGACCCACGCAGGCCGGGCGACAAGACCGGCGAGGGTATCGAGCTGGCGCTGATCGGCATCATCCCGGGCCTGACCATGACCGGTTCCCGGGACGGCGGCTTCGGTTCGCTCGGTGATCGAGTGGTGTCGGTCTGCATCGACGGCGACCCGATCTGCGACCTGCCCGATCCGATCTACGATCCGATCGGCGCCCTCGACGGACTGGCCGGTTACTGGGTCAAACACGGCCGCTACCCGTTCTTCATGTTCCAGGACCCGCGGTCGAACTGGTGGAACGGTCGCGAGAACTCCTGCGCCGACGATCCGGCCGCGACCTCGTGTGCCATCGCATTCGACTCGTCGGTGGCCGAATGGTTGCGGGAGACGGCCGCCGACATCGGTTACATGGGCACCATTCCGGACTTCCTCGCCCTACGTCCGACGATCGACCTTCCGTTCGGGATCGAACTGTCCAATCTGCAACCGGTGGTGCGGCTCGTGCAGGATCGACTGCCTCCGCTGCCCCGACTCGGCTACGGCGCCTACCTGCCAGACGTTTTCGTCTTCGAGGACATCTGGAACGGGATCGTGGGACTCGACGCCGACCGGTTCCGCGCCGGCATCACCGCCCTCGGCGCGAGCGTGGGCAGCGTGGTGCGTTGGCCGGTCAGTTTCGTGAAGTACTGGGCAGGCCGGGTGGTCAGCACCGTGCAGTCGGTCGAGGTGCAGTCGGCTACCGCGACCGATCTCGGGCGACTCACCATGACCGGTATCGCTGCCCGCGACGTGGCCTCCGCACTGCGGACCTCGTCGGCGCCGTCGACCGGTGCGACGACGTCTGCGGCTACGACGACATCTGCAGGCACGACGACATCTGCAGGCACGACGAGCGCGGCGGCCGCGACAACGGATTCGGCGTCGGCATCCGCGGCAGGATCAGCGACAGGGTCCGGGCCCGCGGTGCCCGGTCCCACGGTGCCCGGCGGTGGCCGTGGTGACGCACCGAGTCCGGCGCTCCCGGACCGTGTCGTCGACGACGCGACCACCGAGACGGCCGAGCCGACCGCGGTGCCCACGCCGCCCCCGCCCGAGCGCAGCGAGCCGCCGGCGCCATCGCCGACGGATTCGACCACCGAGCCCGCCGACACCACCGAACCCGCCGACACCGTCGAGACGGGAACCGCGGGAGAGCAGGCAGGCGACGACGTGCCGTCGGACGATCCCGACTCGGGAGCCGGGTCGGGTCAGGACGCCGGGTCGGGGTCCGACGACGCGGCCGACACCGACGGAGCGTCCGCGGATCAGTGACGCCGGCGGTGACCTGGCGACGACATCGGCGCTCCGCGGCACCTCGGGCTCACGTGGTGTCGTGAACTGCGATGGGGGATGGCGTGCCGGTCGGTTTCCGGGCGTTTCGGGGGACAGCCAGTTCTCGGTGTGAACGAACTCACCGAGTCCTGGGGAATCCGCGCGGGCAAGCCCGCGGTTGGTGCTCGAGTGACCTCAGCCCCCACCCACGTCGCCGACACGGCCGCAGCAGCCTCTCCAGCGATCCGCCGCTGGGCCATCCTGGCCCTGGCGCTCGGCGGGTTCGGCATCGGCACCACCGAGTTCGTCGCGATGGGGCTCCTACCCAACATCGCCGACACCCTCGGCGTCAGTGAGCCCACGGCCGGACACGTGATCTCCGCGTATGCACTCGGCGTGGTCGTCGGTGCGCCGCTCATCGCCGCCCTCACCGCGCGGATGTCGCGGCGCACATTGCTGATCGGACTCATGGTCGCGTTCACCGTCGGCAACCTCTTCACCGTGCTGGCACCGAGCTACGGACTGCTGATGGTCGCCCGATTCGTCGCGGGACTGCCACATGGCGCCTACTTCGGTGTCGCAGCCCTGGTCGCGGCGCATCTCGCGGGGCCACGGGACCGGGCCAAGGCGGTCGGCAAGGTGATGCTGGGGCTGTCGGTCGCCAATGTGGCCGGTGTGCCCATGGCGACCTGGCTCGGTGAATCGCTGGGCTGGCGGACAGCTTTCGCGGTGGTCGTGGTGATCGGTGTGATCACCATCGTCGCGCTGGTCCGCTACCTGCCTGCCCTGGCCGACATGCGGGTGACCAACCCGATGACCGAACTCGGAGCGCTGGCACGGCCGCAGGTGTGGTTCACCCTGCTGATCGGCGTCGTCGGTTTCGGGGGGATGTTCGCGTTCTACACCTATCTCAACTCGGCGCTGACAACCGTTGCGGGCGTGCCGGTCTCGGTGGTGCCGGTGGCGATGATGTTGTTCGGCCTCGGCATGGTCGCAGGCAACATCGTCGGTGGTGTCTTGGCCGATCGCAGTGTGCCACTGGGCATCCTGATCGGTCTGGTGTCCACCGCGGTGTCGCTCGCGCTGTTCGCACTCACGCTCCAAAATGCGTGGGCAGCAATGTTCTTCAGCTTTGCGATCGGGCTGTCCGGTTCGTCGACGATCCCGGCGCTGCAGACCCGGCTGATGGACGTCGCCGACGATGCGCAGACCTTGGCGGCCGCGCTCAACCATTCTGCGCTGAACATCGCCAACGCGCTCGGTGCCTGGCTCGGTGGGGTCGTGATAGCAGCCGGCCACGGCTATCGCTCACCCTCGTCGATGGGTGCCGCGTTGGCCGTGGCCGGTGTGGTGGTTCTCGGGATCGCGCTGCTGACCCAGCGCAGGGGCCGTCAGTCGACGGTGGGTGGTGTGGCGACCGTCTTGGACAGGTAGAGCTGTTCGCCGAGCCGGTCGAGCAACTCGAGCTGTGTCTCGAGATAGTCGATGTGATCCTCTTCGTCGGCGAGGATGTCCTCGAGCAGTTTCGCGCTCGTGATGTCACCCTTCTCGCGGCACATGGCCACACCGGGGCGCAGGCGTTCCACGACCTCGATCTCGATCGCCAGATCGGATTCGAACTGCTCGCGCAACGACTGGCCGATCCGCAGCGGCAGGATCCGCTGATAGTTCGGGAGAGCTTCGAGGAACAGGATGCGGTTGGTCAGGGCCTCCGCATGATGCATTTCCTCGATGGACTCGGCGCGGGTCTTGTTCGCGACCTCGGTCAGTCCCCAGTTCGCTTGCATCTTCGAATGCAGAAAATACTGATTGATCGCGGTCAGCTCGCTGGTGAGCTGTTCGTTGAGTAGAGCGATCACCTCGTCGTCGCCACGCATGACCGAGCCTCCGTTCGCAGTGGTACAGCGAACGTAGCACGCGGAACAGCCCCGTGACGGGTTATCGCCACGAGGTGTGAGAACTTGCCGTCAGGCGGCCTCGATCATGCTGCAGTGGTGCTGGTGGCGACCCTTTCGTTGACGATCTGGTGAAGGCGTTCGAGGCAGGTTCCGCATCCTTCGCCGGCGCCGCACCGTTCGCTGACCGCGTCCACGGACCGGCAGCCAGACGAGCAGTGTTCGTGGACCTCTTCTTCGGTCACCGCGCGGCAGATGCAAACGAACATGTCGTCACCTCGTTCCTTCAGTTAGGTAAGGGTTACATAAAGGTGCCCTCCAGGGCAAGGGTTGCCTTACCTTTAGTACGTCCGCACCATTTCCACCCAGTAGGCTCGGGTGCCGTGTCACTCACCATCACCACCGTCAATGTCAACGGCATCCGGGCCGCCGTGAAGCACCGCTCGGAGCGCAATCACGGGCTGCTCGCCTGGCTCGACGAGTCCGAATCCGACATCGTCCTGATGCAGGAGATCCGCGCCGAAGAGGACCAGGCCCGAGAGGCGTTGGCGCCTGCGCTCTACGACGGTTGGGAGCTCGCGATGAGTGCGTCGGTGGTCAAGGGACATGCCGGTGTCGGGGTGCTGAGCCGCCTCCCGCTGGGCAAGGTACGCGTCGGCTTCGGCAGCGACGAGTTCGATCCGACCGGGCGCTTCATCGAGGCCGACGTGACCACCGATCTGGGCCCGACGACAGTGGCGAGCCTCTACCTACCCAAAGGGGCGGCGCAGACCACGGCCGACAAGGACGTGGCCAAGTTCGACGAGAAGGTGCGTTTCCTCGACGCGTTCGGCGCCCATCTCGGGACACTCGCCCGGCGGCGTCGCCACGTCGTGGTCGGTGGCGACTGGAACATCGCTCCCGCCGAACCCGACATCAAGAACTGGAAGGGCAACCTCAAGAGCCCCGGCTTCCTGCCGCACGAACGCGCATGGGTTGCCGACCTGTTGGGTGCCGGTTGGTCCGACGTGGCTCGAGACCTGGCCCCGGACAGCGACGGTCCGTACACATGGTGGTCGTGGCGGGGCAAGGCCTTCGACAACGACTCCGGATGGCGCATCGACTATCAGCTGGCGAACAGGTCGCTGGCGGCCAGGGCCGTGAAGTCGACGGTGCACCGGGCCGGGGCCTACGACCTGAGATGGTCCGATCACGCGCCGATGTCGGTCGTCTACGACTGAGACGGGTCCACCCTCGACAGCACTCGCGACAATGCGGTGGCGGACGTCTGCGAAACTGGAATGCATGAGCAGTGACGTCACCGACCCCGGCACACCGCGTCCCCGCGTGCTGTCGGGCATCCAGCCCACCAGCGATTCCTTCCACCTCGGGAACTACCTCGGTGCGGTGCGGCAGTGGGTGGCCCTGCAGGACGATTTCGAGGCGCTGTACTTCATCCCGGACATGCATGCCATCACGGCCTCGTTCGATCCGGCGACGCTGGCGCAGCGCACGCGACTGTCGGTGGCCCAATTGCTCGCGGTGGGTGTGGATCCCGAACGATCCACGATCTACGTGCAGTCGCACATCCCCGAGATCGCGCAGTTGACCTGGGTCCTGTCCTGCATCACCGGCTTCGGTGAGGCCAGTCGCATGACGCAGTTCAAGGACAAGTCTGCGAAACAGGGCGTGGACGCGGCCGGTGTCGGGCTGTTCACGTATCCGATCCTGATGGCGGCCGACATCCTGGCGTTCGACGTCGACCGGGTTCCGGTCGGTGAGGACCAGCGCCAGCACCTCGAGCTCACCCGCGATCTCGCACAACGGTTCAACGCCCGGTTCGGCAAGGTGCTCAAGGTGCCCGAGGCCTACATCGTCAAGGAGTTCGCGAAGATCTACGACCTGCAGAACCCCACGGCCAAGATGAGCAAGTCCGCGGAGACGGACAAGGGGTTGATCAACCTTCTCGACGATCCGAAGAAGTCGGCGAAGAAGATCCGGTCGGCGGTCACCGACACCGATACCGAGATCCGCTTCGACCGGGAGGCCAAGCCCGGCGTGAGCAATCTGCTCACCATCCAGTCGGCGTTGTCGGGGACGCCGGTCGACGTCCTCGTCGACAAGTATCAGGGCAAGGGATACGGGGATCTGAAGGTCGAGACCGCCGATGTGCTGACCGAGTTCGTGACACCGCTGCGCGGCCGTGTCGCGGAGTACATGGACGATCCGGCTCACCTCGACGCGATCCTGGCCGGCGGTGCCGAACGCGCCCGTGGTCTCGCCTCGGACACCTTGGCCGCCGTCTATGACAAGGTGGGATTCCTGGCGCCGGGTAGGTGAGCCGGCGCCGCGATCGGCGACGACGGAAGGCGGCACCCCATGAGTTCCGCGATCGACTCGGCCAAGGAAGTCGCGGACCGCGGCAAGACCCGGTTCGCCGAGCTCCGTGAGAGATGGGGGTGGCTCGACCACCTCATCCGAACCATCGAGCGCTACAACGACCGGCGGGGCAATCTCTACGCCGCCGGAATCAGTTTCAACGGGATACTCGCCCTGGTCCCGATCGTCATGGTGGCCTTCTCGATCGCAGGCTTCGTGCTCGCCAGCCGCCCCGAGGTCCTCCAGGAGATCCAGGACGCGGTGGTCCGGAACATGCCCGGTTCGATGGGCGATCAGGTCGGCGACCTGATCGACTCGGCCATCGAGTCGCGCACGACCGTCGGCGTCATCGGTTTGCTCGGTGCGGCGTTCACCGGGATCGGCTGGATCTCCGGCGTCCGCGTCGGCATGACCGAGATGTGGGGTGGCCGGGTCACCCGAAACCCGGTGATGTCCAAGCTGTGGGACCTGATCACGTTCGCGTTGCTCGGCGTGGCGTTCGCGGTGACGATGGCGTTGACCGCGCTCGGCAACTCGGGTCTCGCGCACCAGGTCCTGTCATGGGTGGGTCTCGACGACGCGTCCTGGGCTCCTGCCGTGGTGCGGGGTGTCTCCATCGTCGTCTCGATCTGCGCGACGTGGGTGCTGTTCACCTTTGTCATGTCCCGACTTCCGTTGGTGAAACTGCCCTTTCGGAACACGCTGAAGGCGGCACTGCTCACCGCGATCGCCTTCGAGATCGTCAAGACGGTGGGCGGGATCTACCTCAAGTCGGTGCTGAGCAGCCCGGCGGGCGTCGCCTTCGGTCCGATCCTGGGCATCATGGTGTTCGCGTACCTCGCGTCACGGATCGTGCTGTATGCCGCGGCCTGGTGTGCCACCGACTCGATGAACGAGGAGTTCCAGGTGACAGAGGAGGACGAACCACTGCCGCCGGTGGTGGTCTCGCCCAACTACGAGGTCAATCCGATGCCTCGGCCGGCCACCCTGGCGGCGGTCGCGGGTGTCAGCGCGGCGGCGAGCGCGATCGCCGGGTGGCTGCTGCGTCGCTGACGAAGCGTTCCGCTCCGCGTGAACGCTCAGCGCCGTGTGAACAGTCGCATCGCGATCAACAGCAGGATCACGGCGACCAGGGCCGAGATGAGGCCGATGAGGATGCGGACCGACCATCCGGTGGCCTGGTGATCGCTGCCGGTTGCCGTGACCACCTGATGTGGCGTCGCCGTGGTGGGCACTGCGGGTGCGGTGGTCTCCTGGACCGTGGTCGCGGTCGATGTGGGTGCCAGGCTGCCCAGGGTGATACCGGGCGGTGCCCGGAAACCGTAGTCGAACATCGCCTTTGCCTGGTCCCAGTAGGAGTCGGCCTCCACCGTGAGACCGAACATCTGCACGATGACGATTCGACGTCCGTCCCGTTCGGTCACACCCACGAACGTCTTACGGGCGTCGTCGGTGTAACCGGTCTTGCCGCCGACCATACCCGGATAGCCTTCGAGCAGAAGCTGATTCGAGGTCTGCATGAGATAGCTCGGATGGTCCTTGTCGCCGGGGACGTCCGCCCGTCTCGGATAGCCGGGGAACCGGTACGTCGGCATTGCGATCAGTTCGCGGAAAGTGTTGTTGCGCATGGCCTCGCGGAAGATGACCGCGAGATCGTACGGAGACGTGGACATTCCCGCGGCATCGAGTCCCGACACGCTGGCCGCCCGGGTGTCGAGGGCGTGCAGCGAGCGCGCTTTGTCGTTCATCTTCGCCAAGGTCACGTCGATGCCGCCGAGTTCACGGGCCAGTGCGTTGGCGCAGTCGTTGCCGGAGACCACCAGCAGGCCGGTCAACAGGTCACGATTGGTGTAGTGACCGCCTGGCCCCATACCGCACGAGTCGCCCTCGGCACCCCAGTCCTCGGGGGTCGGCACGACCACGGTGTCGAGGTCGAGTTCGTCGAGGGCCACCATGGCGAGCAGCACCTTGATGGTCGAGGCGGGGCGGTAGCGACCGTGCGGATCCTTGGCGGCGATCACCGCGCCACTGTCCAGATCGGCGATCAACCACCCGGCCGCCGTCATCCGTGCCGGCACCGGTCCCGACGCGGGGTCGGCGACCACACCGCATCCGGCCAGTGGTGCACCACCGACCGGCGTCGACGGTACGGGTAGCGGTGCGGGTGTGGCCGATCCGGGTGCGACGACCTCGGATTCGTCGACTGCCGGTGGGGTGCCCGTCCGGTGCGGGCAGTGATCGGTCACCGGCGTCGTCACCGGTGGGGGTGCGGCGAAGGCGAGCGGCGTGGGTGGGCAGGCCAGAACCATGGCCCCGACGGCCGCCACGAGTGCCACCTTCACCTTCATCGGGGGCAGAATAGCAGCGCGCGCCCGTGACGCCTCAGAGCAGTGTGTAGGCGTCGGTGAGAACCGTCCGGAGGATCTGCTCCATCTCGTCGAACTCGGCCGGACCGGCGATCAGCGGGGGTGCGAGTTGGACGACCGGATCGCCCCGATCGTCGGTCCGGCAGTAGAGGCCGTTGTCGAACAATGCGTTCGAGAGGAAGCCGCGTAGGACACGTTCGGACTCGGCGGCCGAGAACGTCTGCTTGGTCGCCTTGTCCTTGACGAGCTCGATGCCGTAGAAGAAGCCTTCGCCACGCACGTCTCCGACGATCGGTAGATCGAGAAGCTTCTCCAGCGTCTCCCGGAAGACCGGCGCGTTGGTGTGCACGTGGTCGTTGATGCCCTCGCGCTCGAAGATATCGAGGTTGGCCAGGGCCACGGCCGCCGACACCGGGTGTCCACCAAAGGTATAGCCGTGCGGGAATGTCGTCGCGCCGTCGGCGAAGGGTTCGAAGAGACGATCCTGGGCGATCATCGCGCCGATGGGGGAGTAGCCCGACGTCATCCCCTTGGCACACGTGATGATGTCGGGGACGTAGCCGAAGTCGTCGCAGGCGAACATGGAACCGATGCGACCGAATGCGCAGATGACCTCGTCGGACACCAGGAGGACGTCGTAGGCGTCGCAGATCTCCCGGACCCGCTCGAAATAGCCTGGGGGAGGCGGGAAACAGCCCCCGGCGTTCTGCACCGGTTCGAGGAAGACCGCGGCGACCGTGTCCGGGCCCTCGAATTCGATGGCCTCGGCGATCCGGTCGGCGGCCCAGCGACCGAACTTCTTCGGATCGGTGGCGAGGTCGTCGGCGGCACGATAGATGTTCGTGTTGGGCACACGGAATCCGCCCGGGGTGAGCGGCTCGAACATCTGCTTGAGTGCCGGCACGCCGGTGATCGCGAGTGCACCCTGCGGGGTGCCGTGGTAGGCGACCGAGCGAGATATCACCTTGTGCTTCAACGGTTTTCCGACAAGTTTGAAGTACTGTTTGGCGAGCTTCCAGGCGCTCTCTACGGCCTCACCGCCTCCGGTGGTGAAGAAGACGCGATTCAGATCGCCGGGGGCGTGGGCGGCGAGGCGCTCGGCGAGTTCGATTGCGGGCGGCGTCGCGTAGGACCACAACGGGAAGAACGCCAGATCCTTGGCCTGGCGGGCGGCGGCCTCGGCCAGCTCGACCCGACCGTGGCCGACCTGCACGACGAACAGGCCGGCGAGGCCGTCGAGATACGACCGCCCCCGGTCGTCGAAGATACGCATGCCCTCGCCGCGGGTGATGACCGGCGGCACAATGTGCTCGCCGTGCCGCGCGAAATGTCCCCAGAGATGTCGGGCGCTGCGCGCGCCGAGCGAGAGTCGGTCGTCGTCGACGGTCATCGGAGCCCTGTCCTCACGACTCGATCGTCGCGGGTCCGGTCATGCTTCGCAACCGATTCCGCAGAACCGGCGACGGCCGCACCGACGACGACGCCCCTCCTCGGGCTGCGAGGAGGGGCGTGGTCGGGGCCGCAGAGTGAAAGCCGGGCTGCAGAGCGAGTCTGCGGTGTCGGGGTCAGCGCGAGAACATCAACGCGCGCTTGACCTCCTGGATGGCCTGCGTCACCTGGATGCCACGAGGGCAGGCATCGGTGCAGTTGAAGGTGGTTCGGCAGCGCCACACACCGTCGACATCGTTGAGGATGTCGAGACGCTCGACGGCGGCCTCGTCACGGCTGTCGAAGATGAACCGGTGCGCGTTGACGATCGCGGCAGGCCCGAAGTAACTGCCCTCGTTCCAGAACACCGGGCAACTCGTGGTGCAGCAGGCACACAGGATGCACTTGGTGGTGTCGTCGAAACGGGCGCGGTCGCTCTGGCTCTGGATCCGCTCACGGGTCGGCTCGTTGCCACTGGTGATGAGGAACGGCTTGATCGCGCGGTAGGCGTCGAAGAACGGCTCCATGTCGACCACGAGGTCCTTCTCCACCGGCAGGCCCTTGATGGGCTCGATGGTGATGGTCACCTCTTTGCCTTGTCCCCCATTCTCCTTTTTCGCGGGCAGCATGTCCTTCATGAGGAGCTTGCAGGCGAGGCGGTTGACGCCGTTGATGCGCATGGCGTCCGAACCGCACACACCGTGTGCGCAGCTGCGGCGGAAGGTCAGGGTGCCGTCGAGGTAGCCCTTCACGTACAGCAGGAGATTCAGCAACCGGTCGGTCGGCAGCGCCGGCACCCGGAAGCTCTGGAAGCCCTGGGCGTCGGGGTTCTCCGGATTGAACCGGTAGATCTTGAGCGTCACCATGGTGGCCTCTTCGGGCACCGGGGGCAGCGGCGGCTCGTCGGAGGCCGGCGACGACGGATTCTGGTCCAGCGTGACTGTCATCAGTACTTTCGCTCCATCGGCTCGTAGCGGGTTTGGATGACAGGTTTCCAGCCCAGCTCGATGTCGCTGAGCAGTCCGTCACCCTTCTTGAAGGCCATCGTGTGCCGCATGAAGTTCACGTCGTCGCGGTTCGGGTAGTCCTCGCGAGCGTGTCCGCCTCGGGATTCCTTGCGGTTGAGCGCACCGACCACGGTGACCTCCGCCAGCTCGAGCAGGAAGCCAAGCTCGATCGCCTCGAGGAGATCGGAGTTGAACCGCTTGCCCTTGTCGTGCACGCGGATCTGGTCGTAGCGCTCCTTCAGAGCGTGGATGTCGGTGAGCGCCTGCTTGAGCGTCTCCTCGGTACGGAACACCGAGGCGTTGTCGTCCATGGTCTGCTGCAGCTTGGTCCGGATGTCGGCGACCCGCTCGTGTCCGTGCTCGGACAGGACACTCTCGAGCCATTCGTCGACCATGGCGGTCGGGGTCTCGGGCAGGGCGACGAACTCGGTGGAGTTCGCGTACTCGGCCGCGGCGATACCCGACCGGCGGCCGAAGACGTTGATGTCGAGCAGCGAGTTGGTGCCGAGGCGGTTGGCGCCGTGGACCGACACACAGGCACATTCGCCTGCGGCGTAGAGGCCGTGCACGACCTCGTCGTTCTCGCCGCCGCTGAGCACCCGGCCGTTGATGTCGGTGGGGATGCCACCCATCACGTAGTGACACGTCGGGTAGACGGGGACCCATTCCTTGACCGGGTCCACGCCGAGGTAGGTGCGGGCGAATTCGGTGATGTCGGGGAGCTTCTCGTTGAGGACGTCCTCACCGAGGTGGGTCACGTCGATGTAGACGTAGTCCTTGTTGGGGCCGGCGCCACGGCCTTCGAGCACCTCGAGGACCATCGAGCGCGCGACGATGTCACGGGGTGCGAGGTCCTTGATGGTCGGCGCGTAGCGCTCCATGAAGCGCTCGCCCTCCGAGTTGCGCAGGATGCCACCCTCGCCGCGGACCGCTTCGGAGATCAGGATGCCGAGACCGGCCAGGCCCGTGGGATGGAACTGGTGGAACTCCATGTCCTCCAACGGAAGTCCCTTGCGGAACACGATGCCCATGCCGTCGCCGGTCAGGGTGTGCGCGTTGGAGGTGGTCTTGTACATGCGGCCCGAACCGCCGGTGGCGAACACGATCGACTTCGCGTGGAAGACGTGGATCTCGCCGGTGGCGAGTTCGTAGGCCACCACACCGGTGGCGACCTGTTCGCCCGCATCGTTCTTGGTCAGGCAGATGTCGAGCGCGTAGAACTCGTTGTAGAACTCGACGTCGTGCTTGACGCAGTTCTGATACAGCGTCTGCAGGATCATGTGACCGGTGCGGTCGGCCGCGTAGCAGGCGCGACGAACCGGCGACTTGCCGTGGTCGCGGGTGTGACCACCGAAGCGACGCTGATCGATCTTGCCCTCGGGCGTCCGGTTGAACGGCAGGCCCATCTTCTCCAGGTCGAGCACGGCGTCGATGGCCTCTTTGGCCATGATCTCCACGGCGTCCTGGTCGGCGAGGTAGTCGCCGCCCTTGACCGTGTCGAAGGTGTGCCACTCCCAGTTGTCTTCCTCGACGTTGGCCAGGGCCGCGCACATACCGCCCTGGGCGGCGCCGGTGTGGCTGCGAGTCGGGTAGAGCTTGGTCAGGACGGCGGTACGGGCGCGGGGCGCGGACTCGATCGCCGCGCGCATGCCGGCGCCGCCTGCGCCGACGATGACTACGTCATAACGATGTTCTTGCATGTGTTCGCCAGTCTCCTCAGTCGACGCTGTTCACGTCGAAGGTCAGAAGCGCGTACGTGCCGAGGACGAGGACGAGGATCATCGAGATCCCGAGCAGCACGTTGAGCCAGAAGCGGGTGGAATCCTTGCGCGAATAGTCGGCGATCACGGTGCGCACACCGTTGCCGCCGTGTAGCTGGGCCAGCCACAACATCGTCAGATCCCACACCTGCCAGAAGGGTTCCTTCCAGCGTGCGGCCACGAACGAGGCGTCGATGCGATGCACCCCGTCGTCCCAGGCGAGCATGATGAACATGTGGCCGATGGTCAGGATGATCAGGGCCAGACCGGAGAAGCGCATGAACAGCCATGCGTACTTCTCGAAATTGCCGCCCTTGCGCATCCGCGGCGCACGCGGATTGTCCAGACTGGCCGGGCGGTCGTATTGGGTTCCGAGGGTCTTGGCGACACCCGGGGTTGCCGAAGCGGTCATCAGGTGCCTCCTAGAACGAATGCTGGATGAGGATCTGCAGCAGTCGGATGGCTGCCGCGGCGAAGACGATCACGAAGATCGACAGGATCGCCCAGAGCATCTGGCGCTGGTACTTCGGGCCCTTGGCCCAGAAGTCCACCAGGATGATCCGCACACCGTTGAATGCGTGGTAGAGCACGCAAGCGACGAGTGCGATCTCCATGAGGCCGATGATCGGCGTCTTGTAGGTCTCGATGACCTCCGAATACTTGTTCGGATCGATCCGGATCACCGCGGTGTCCAGGACGTGTACGAACAAGAAGAAGAAGATGGTGACACCGGTGATGCGGTGCAACACCCACGACCACATACCTGGGTCGCCTCGATAAAGGGAGCGTTTGCGCACCGGCTCCGGAGCCGTCTCGGTCGGGGTGCTCATCAGGAAATTGGCCTCCAACAGCGTCGATGGATGTGCCGAGTCGGCATTATCAGGCTCGGCCGTGGACCCATGGAAGAGACTTTAAACCTATGCTGAGTCTTGACGTAAATTGCCCGAACCGATTTGGGCGACAACCATTCTCGACTTAGGATTGCCTTGCCAACTTTAACGATGGTATGGCAGATCACATCTGGGTCACCCGTGCTGATTGTGAGGTGTCGTCCTTGGCGGCCGAGGTCGATTGGAAATTGTTGCGGCACAACGCGAATGACATGATCGATCGGGCTTACGCGCCGTACTCCGGATTTCCGGTCGGTGCCGCAGGCCTCACCGAGGACGGTCGGGTGGTGCTCGGTTGCAATGTGGAAAATGTCTCATACGGATTGGGTATCTGTGCCGAGGTCGCGTTGATCGCACATCTCGTGGGCTCCGGTGGTGAGCGGCTGGTCGCGGTGTCGGTCTGTGACCGACGCGGGGCGGTGTTGATGCCGTGCGGCCGCTGTCGACAGGTGCTGCTCGAACACGGTGGTCCGGGACTGCTCGTCGATCACCCCGACGGACCGACGACGCTGCGACGCCTGCTCCCGGATGCGTTCGGTCCCGACGATCTGGCGGCGACCGATGAGTGAGGACGTCGAGATCATCGACACCGTCTCGGTGATCGCCACCAAGCGCGACGGCGGTGAACTCACCGATGCGCAGATCGACTGGGTGATCGATCGCTACACCCACAGCGACCCGGGCGCCGGGCCGAGCGTTGCGGACGAGCAGATGTCGGCGCTGCTCATGGCCATCTTCTTGCGCGGGATGAGTCGTCGGGAGACAGCCCGCTGGACACAGGCGATGATCGACAGCGGCCGCCGGATGGATTTCTCCGGATTGCGCCGGTCCGGTCGCCGGCTGGTCACCGTCGACAAACATTCCACGGGAGGGGTCGGGGACAAGATCACGTTGCCGCTGGCCCCACTGGTGGCGTCGTTCGGGGTCGCGGTGCCGCAACTGTCCGGGCGCGGGCTCGGACACACCGGCGGCACACTCGACAAGCTGGAGTCGATCCCCGGATGGCGGGCCGACGTCTCGGCGGCGGAGATGATCGCGCAACTCGAACGCGTCGGCGCCGTCGTGTGTGCGGCAGGCGGCGACCTCGCCCCGGCCGATCGTCGGCTGTACGCATTGCGGGACGTGACCGGAACAGTGGAATCGATCCCGCTGGTGGCGAGTTCGATCATGTCCAAGAAGATCGCCGAGGGCACCGGGGCGCTCGTCCTGGATGTCAAGACGGGAAGCGGCGCCTTCCTCAAGTCCGAACAGGACAGTCGGGAACTGGCCGAGACGATGGTGTGGCTCGGCGAACGGGCCGGTGTTGCGACGCGGGCACTGATCACCGACATGAGCACCCCGCTCGGGCGCACCGCGGGCAATGCCCTCGAGGTGGCCGAGTCCTTGGAGGTGCTGGCCGGTGGAGGGCCTCCCGACGTCGTCGAACTGACGATCGCGTTGGCGCGGGAGATGCTCGACGCGGCGGGGCGGCCCGATGCTGACCCGGCACGGCACCTGGCCAACGGGGCGGCCATGGACACGTGGCGAGAGATGATCCTCGCCCAGGGAGGCGACCCCGATGCCCCGTTGCCGACCGCCCGGCACACGGAGGAGGTCACCGCGTCGCAGGACGGCGTCGTGACCCGCGTGGACGCCCTGTCGGTCGGTGTGGGTGCGTGGCGGCTGGGTGCCGGACGCGCGCTGCCCGGCGAGACCGTGCAGGCCGAGGCAGGGGTGGTGCTCCATGCCAAACCCGGTGAGCGCGTACGTGTCGGTGATCCGCTGTTCACGATGCACACCCAGACGCCGGAACGGTTCGCGGCGGCACGGGCCGTGCTGGCGTCGGCGGTCACCGTCGGCGAGGATTCGCCGCGCACCACACCTCTGATCATCGATCGGGTTACCGTCGGTGCATGACGACCGTCGTTCCGACTCCGCCGTCCGGCCGCCCGCTCGACCTGCCGAATCTGTCTCTCGCGCCGAAGGTGCTGCTGCACGATCATCTCGACGGAGGGCTGCGACCGGCGACGGTCCTCGACCTCGCACGTGAGGTCGGCTACACGGGTCTACCCGCCGACGACGCGGAGTCGTTGGCCCGATGGTTCCGGGAGGCAGCCGACAGCGGTTCGCTGGAACGGTATCTGGAGACATTCGCACACACCGTCGCGGTCATGCAGACGCCCGCGGCATTGCATCGCGTCGCGCGCGAATGCGTGGCCGACCTGGCCGCCGACGGCGTGATCTACGCCGAGGTGCGGTTCGCCCCGGAACAACATCTGGAGGGCGGACTCACCCTCGACGAGGTGGTGGAGGCCGTGTTGGCCGGGTTTGCCGACGGCCAGGCCGACGCCGTGCGAGCCGGGCGTCCGATCGTGATGCGCTGCCTGGTGACCGCGATGCGCCATGCGGCCCGTTCGCGCGAGATCGCAGAACTCGCGGTGCGCTTCCGGGGTGACGGCGTCGCAGGCTTCGACATCGCGGGCGCGGAGGCGGGCAACCCGCCGACCCGCCACCTCGACGCCTTCGAGTTCATGCGCGCCAACAATGCGCCGTTCACGATCCATGCGGGCGAGGCGTTCGGGTTGCCGTCGATCCACGAGGCCATCGCGTTCTGCGGCACCGACCGACTCGGGCACGGCGTCCGCGTGATCGACGACATCGATCTGCCCGCGGGTGCCGACCTCGCGGGCACCGAGTTCGTCGGTGCCGAACTTGGGCAGATCGCGAACAGCGTTCGCGACAAACGCATACCGCTGGAACTGTGCCCGAGCTCGAACGTCCAGACCGGGGCGGTCGCCTCGATGGCCGAGCACCCGTTCAACGCGCTTGCCCGCCTTCGGTTCCGGGTGACCGTCAACACCGACAACCGGCTCATGAGCGACACCACGATGAGCAAGGAATTCCATCGACTGGCGGAGCAATTCGGCTACGGCTGGACCGATTTCGAGCGGTTCACGGTGAACGCCATGAAGTCGGCGTTCCTCCACTTCGACGAACGGCTACGTCTCATCGACGACGTGATCAAACCGGGATACGCGGTGCTGATCGGATGACGACCGACCGATGTCGCCGTCGCCCGGCCGGGCGACGGCGACATCGGTCAGGACTTCTTGACCAACCGGTTCTCGAAATCGTGCACCAGCGCGCGCCAGGCCTCGGACTCGTTGTCGAACGGCGGGCTCGGCGCCATCCGCTTGGGATCGGGCGAGATCGCGTAGTCCACGAACCAGCCGAGCGGCGTGGTGGATCCGAGGGCTTCGGCAACCGAGTCGTCGTCGGCGTAATCGGCTGCGTCCGTGAGCAGTTCGACGGCGAGGTCGAGCTGGTTGCGATCCATCCGGCGCGGGCCGTCGGCGATGTCGGCGGCCAGGCCGGGCAGCACGTAGACGTTGTCGGAGATGACGTCGAACTCCAGGGAACCGTCGGTCGCCGCGGTGCGGACCTCCTCGAACGTGGACACGTCCGCGAGATCGTGGTCGTTGGAATCGGCGAGGAACCGGCCCAGGGCGCGGGTCGAGGCGAACACGAAGATCTTGCCCGACTTGCCCAAGAAGACCGGATCGTCGCCGAGGTAGCAGCGCAGCGAGAGATACTCGCCGTCGTCGGTCACGATCTTGATCGGGTCGATGCCGACGTTCGCCCAGAAATCGTCGTCGTCGACGTCGTCGAGGTCGGAGTCGTCCTCGACATCCTCGTCGTCGGTCTCGTCGGCGGCATTCTCGTCGTTGGCACCCTCGACGAGTTCGAGGTCGTCGTCGGCGGGTTCGTCCTCGTCCTCCGCCGATGCGGCGGCCTCGAGTTCGGCCTCGGCGGTGGCGACGGCGGCCTTGTCGACGTCGGGGGTGGTGATGACGTCGTCGATCGCGTCGACGACGTCATCCCAGTGCTTCGCGATGAGCCGGCCGATCCGGACCCAGAGGTCCACGCCGTCGCGGCCGGTGAAGTTGCGGGTACCGGTGGTCACCGCGCCGAGGATCGGGTTGCCGTTGAAGAACTTGGTGATGACGGTCAGCTCGCAGACCTCACCGAGGATGCGGACGATCTCGAGTGCGTCCTCGAGTTCGGCGATGACCTCGGGGGTCGGGTCCTCGGCGGCGAGCTCGGGCACCCCGACGAGGTCGTAACTGTGTCGGTCGTCGGGCACCAGCTCGTCGGCCTGCAGACCGACCACGGTGGGCCACGCCGGATGCTCGGCGAGGTCGTTGTCGTCGTCGTTGCGGATGTACGCGGCGAGCTCGGCGACACCGGGGAAACCGTAGAGGTCTTCGTCGAGTCCGAGGAATGCCTCCCACTCGTCATCGCCCTCGCGCCACCGGGGCGCCCAGAGGGTGAAGACGTTTCCGTCGGTGAGTCCGAGCTCGATGGGGACGATGTCTCCGGCCATGAGGACACAGCGTAGCGATTCCGCCTGTGAATCCGGGTAGCGACCCCGCCACGCAATCGTGAACGTCTGCGCCGTCCGCGCGGGTCATCGGGGACGGAAGAACCCTTGAAAGCCCTGACCTGCGTTGGTCGTGCGGACCGGGGAGATCTGGACCGGATCGCCCGCCTCCACCATCTGGCCGTTGCCGACATACATCGCGACGTGTCCGTCCCACACCGCGAGATCGCCGGGCTGCAGGTGTGCGCGTGAGACCGGCACGCCTGCGGTGTCCTGATCCTGGGCGAGCCGGGGCAGGTCGACGCCCGCCTGGCGATAGGCCCACTGGGTCAGCCCGCTGCAGTCGAATCCGTTCGGGGTGGTGCCACCCCACACATACGGCACGCCGCGCTGGCCCAGCGCGGCGCGGACCGCGGTCGCCGCGCGTTGATCGGGCGCCTGCACCACGGACCCGTCGGGAAGGGTGATCCCGACGCCACCGTCGGATCGTCCGGCGGTGGGGAACGTGGCGTCGGCAGGCGCGGTGTGGCGCGCCATCGCCAGGACGCGGTCGGTGTCGTCGCGCAGTTCGGCCTGGGTGCGTGCGACCACCTGGAGGCCGCGGCCGATGTGGTCGAGCGCCACCGGGAGGATCATCGCGAGCCCCTGGGGCGTGTAGAGGGTCTGTCCGAGCGACGCAGCGATACGTCGGAACGAGTCGATGAGCGCGGTCAGCTGGTCGGCGGCGAGCTTCACCGTGGCGCTCGCGTCTTCGATCACTCCCGCGGTTGCGGTGCTGTCGTCGGTGACCGATGCCAGGGCATGGTCGGCGCGACGGGCCGCCGCGGTGGCGCCGTCGCCGCCCGCGCCGCGCCAGTCCTGCGCGAGACGCGTGGCATCGTGCGTGGACTCGCGCCGCGTCCGGTCGAGTTGCGGTGCTGCCGTACGCAATCGGTCGGCGGCATTACCGGGCGGCAGGACCCCGGTGCCGAGCGCACTGACCAGGATGCGCAGCGGGCCGATGAGGATCTCCACGGTGAGCATCAGCGATCCCCGTCCCGATCGGCGCCCGAAGACCACGCCTCGTCGTCGGCGTCGGTGTAGCCGCGTGCGGCGTCGCCGGTCCGGGTGCCCAGCGATCGATGCTGGGCTGCGATGGCGTCGAGGCGGTGGGCCCGGGCCTGCAGGAGATGAGCCGTCGCTGCGAGGAACTCCGCCCCGATCACCCCGAAGGTCGGCGCGAGGTCGGCGATCTCGCCGCGCTGTGCGGTGGCCAGGGTGCCCACGTCGTCGGCTGCGGCGAGACGGCCTGCGGCGTAGGTCGTCAACGTGGCGGGGGGAACGGTCAAGGAGGTCATGTGGAGTTCGACGTCGTGGGCGCCGGTCCGGTTCCATCGGGTCCGGCCTGCCTGTCGTGAGCCCGGGAGTATTCGTGACGGAGACCTTAGGGTGATCACCATGCAGGTACAGATCGTCGATCACCCGCTCGCCGCCGCCCGGTTGACCACGATGCGCGACAAGGGGACCGACAATGCGAGGTTTCGCGCGGCACTGTCGGACCTGACCCAGATGCTCATCTACGAAGCGTTGTCTGGGGCGCCCACCGCCCACGTGCCCATCGAGACACCGCTGTGTCCGTTCGATGGGGTTCGACTGGCCCGTCCGCCGCTGCTCGTCCCCGTGTTGCGCGCCGGTCTGGGCATGGTCGAGCAAGCGCACGCGATGGTGCCGGAGTCCCGGGTCGGATTCGTCGGTGTGGCCCGCGACGAGGCGACCGCCCGGCCGGTGCCCTATCTGGAGTCCCTGCCCGACGACCTCCGCGGCCAGCCGGTGTTCATCCTCGATCCGATGCTGGCGACGGGCGGCTCGATGCTGCACACCATCGAGTTGCTGGTGGCACGGCATGCCACCGACATCACCGCGGTCTGCGTGGTGGCCGCTCCCGACGGCGTGGCGGCGTTGGAGGCGTCCGGACATCCGGTGCGGCTCGTGGTGGCCTCCGTCGACGAGCGTCTCGACGACGACTCCTACATCGTCCCCGGCCTCGGTGACGCCGGAGACCGTCAGTTCGGGCCGCGCTGATCAGGCGGCCACCGCAGACCATCGACCACCGGTGCGCCGGACCTGCACCTCGTGATCGAAACACATGCTGATCGTCGCGGATGTCAACGCGTCGTCGACCTGTCCGGACGCCACGACCTCGCCGTCGCGCAACAACATCGCGTGGCTGGTGCTCGCCGGGAGATCCTCCAGGTGATGGGTCACCAGGACGCTGGCGAGATCGGCCACCTCCGAACGCAATTGATCGATGCTGCTGAGGAGTTTCTCGCGGGCGGCGAGATCGAGTCCGGTGGCCGGCTCGTCGAGCAACAGCAGTGCGGGACGCGGCATCAGGGCACGCGCGATGAGTGTGCGACCACGCTCACCCTGACTCATCACCGGCCACACTGATTCGCGTCGGGCCGACATGCCCAGGAGGTCCAGGAGATCATCGGCATGTCGGTGCTCGGCATCGCTGTAGGTGTGTCGTCGGTCGAGTTCGGGGGTGTTGGTGAGACCGGTGAGGACCACCTCGTGCGCGGTCAGGGGGACGTCGATACGCCAGCGCGGATCAACATGCCCGATGTGGGTGCGCAACTCGCGCATGTCGACGCGACCCAACCGCTTGCCGAGCACGTCGACCGTGCCCATCGTGGGGTGGCCGCGCGCACCGAGGATCGTCATCAGGGTGGATTTACCTGCGCCGTTGGGCCCCAACAATGCCCAGTGCTCGCCCGGTGAGACGCGCAGACTCACCTTGTGCAGCAGCGGGCGGCCGCCGCGCACGACATCGATGTCGACAGCGTCGAGCACAGCGTCAGAATGCGGATTCATGATGGGTGAGGACTCCTCTCCGGCAGGGCCGCGGCGACCTGCTGCGCCAGAAGGTTCAGGCGCGCGGTGGTCGACTCGGCGTCGGGATGCGCCGGTGCGACGAGTTCGAGATAGTACTTGAGCTTCGGCTCGGTGCCCGACGGGCGGGCGATCACCCGCAGGGTGGTGCCATCGCCGTCGTGACCGGACAGACGCACGGCGTCGGTGCGCAGATCATCGGTGCGCGTGGCGAAATCGTCGACCTCGACCGGGAAGCCGGCCAACGATCGAGGGGGCGCGTGCCGCAATCCGGCCATCAGCGCGGTGATCTGGGACAGATCGGTCACCCGGATCGCGCGCTGGCTGGTGACGTGCACACCGTGGGCGGTGGCGAGCTCGTCAAGCGCGGCCGACAGGTCGGAACCCACCAACCGGCGGTGGTGGGCGAGCAGGGCCGCGACCACTGCCGCCGAGATGCCGTCCTTGTCGCGGACCGCGTCCGGGTCCACGCAATGACCGATGGCCTCCTCGTACGCGTAGAGAAGTGGTTCACCGGCTCGGACAAGCCATTTGAACCCGGTGAGGGTCGTGACGTGCCGCGCGCCCGCGGACTCGGCCACCGCTCGCAGCAGCGAGCCGGACACGATCGTGCTGGCCACCACCGGCGTGGTCAGGCCGGTACCGGCGAGCAGATGACCGCCGAGGAGCGCGCCGGTCTCGTCGCCGGTCAGCATGCGCCACCGCCCGTGGACACGAGTGCCCACCGCACAGCGGTCGGCGTCGGGATCGAGTGCGATGGCGAGATCGGCGTCCACACGCGCGGCGAGCGCCAGGACCCGATCGGAGGCCCCAGGCTCTTCCGGGTTGGGGAAACCGACGGTCGGGAAGTCGGCGTCCGGGGCGAATTGCTCGGCGACGACGTGGATGTCGGCGAAGCCCGCGTTGCGCAGGGCGGCCAGCGCCGGGGCGCCGCCCACCCCGTGCATCGCGGTCAGGGCGATACGCACCGGCGAATCGGTCACCGTGGCGAAGCGGGTGACGAGGCGTTCGAGGTAGCGCGAACGGACCTGCTGTGCTCGGTCATCGGATGACACAGGTTGTCGTGCAATCGAGTTCGCCGGTGGGGCGGTCTCGATGAGCTGTTCGATGTCGCGGTCGGCCGGGGGGATGAGCTGCGCACCGTCGTCGAGGTACACCTTGAAACCGTTGTCGGCGGGCGGATTGTGCGATGCCGTGACGGCGACCCCGGCGACAGCACCGAGATCGCGGCACGCGAACGCCGTGAACGGCGTCGGTGTCACCCCGGGGAGCGCGACCACATCGAAACCCTGTGCGGCAAGAACGTCAGCCGTGGCCGCGGCGAACTGTCGGGACCCGTGCCGTGCGTCGTGACCGACGATGACCCGACCGCCGCGGTGTCCGTGGTCGATCAACCATCGGCCGAGCGCATGTGACGCGCGTGTCACGACGGCGACATTCATCCCGTTCGGTCCCGCTCGAACCGGGCCGCGCAGCCCGGCGGTGCCGAAATGCAGTGTGTCCGAGAATCGTTCGGCGAGTTCGTCCGGTCCGAGGGCGGTCAGCTCGGCTGCCGATGCCGGATCCGGATCGGTGGCGATCCAGTCCCAGGGGTCGATGGTCGTCATCTCACAGCTCGGCGATGATCGAGGCGAGTAGTTCGCCCATGCGGGCGGCCGACGCGCGGCCGACCTCGAGAACCTCGGTGTGGCTGAGGTGCTCACCGGTGATCCCGGCGGCGAGATTGGTCACCAGCGACACTCCCAACACATCGAGCCCCGCGGCGCGGGCGGCGATCGTCTCGTGGACGGTCGACATACCGACCAGATCGGCGCCCAGGGTGCGCAGCATCCTGATCTCGGCGGGAGTCTCGTAGTGCGGGCCGGGTAACCCGGCGTAGACGCCGTCGGTGAGCGACGGGTCCGCTCGGCGGGCGATCTCGCGTAGTCGCGGTGAATAGGCGTCGACGAGATCGACGAACTGCGCCCCGACCAAGGGGGAGCGCGCGGTGAGGTTGAGGTGGTCGTTGATCAGCACCGGCTGCCCGACGGTCATGTCGGCACGCAGGCCGCCTGCCGCGTTGGTGAGCACCACGGTGTGCGCGCCCGCGGCGGCTGCGGTGCGGACCGGATGGACAACGCGGGACAGGTGATGACCCTCGTACGCGTGAATCCGGCCCAGCATGAGCAGGACCCGGCGTTCACCGAGCCGAATCGAGTGCACGATCCCCCCGTGACCGGCCGCCTTCGGTGGGGTGAATCCGGGCAGGGACGCCATCGCCACGCTGGCCACCGGCGTGCCGAACGCGGCGGCTGCGGGCGCCCAACCCGAACCGAGGACGACGGCGACGTCGTGGGCGGCGCAGTCGGTCTCGGCGGCAATTGTCGCGGCGGCCGCGATGGCCGCGGCGTCGGCGTCGGCGGTGGGATCCATGGGATCAAGACTAGAACCAGGCGATAAGGTCACTGCATGCCCTTTCTCACAACCTCCGGTGACGTCGACGAGCTCTACCTCGGTACCGAAGGGGTGGAACTCGACGAGGCCAATCCGGACAACAGGTTCCGTCTCGAGTGGATCGACGCTCTCGAGCAGATCCTCGACGGAGTGGCCGCGGAGCCGACGCGGCCGCTGGTGATCACCGCCACCGGCAAATTCTTCAGCAACGGTCTCGACACCGACTACATCGCCGCCAACGCGAGCGGTTTGCCGCGCTATCTCGACCGCGTGCACGAGCTCTACACCAAGGTCCTCACGCTGCCGGTGCCGACCATCGCGGCGGTCAACGGTCACGCGTTCGGCGCCGGAGCGATGCTCGCACTGTGCGCCGACGTCCGCTTGATGCGCAGCGACCGCGGATTCTGGTCGCTGCCGGAGGCGGCACTGGGCATGCCGTTCACCCGGGGGATGAGCACGCTGCTGCGAACGCGCCTGCGTGACGACACGGTCACCGAGGCGATCCTGACCTCCCGACGATACGGTGGCGACGACGCGGCGTCGGCCGGCATCGTCGAGGCGGCCGTCGACGTCGAACAGTTGTCGGATCGTGCCCGCGCGATCGCCGTGGAGCGGGCGCCGCTGATCGGGCCCAACCTGGGATTGATCAAGGCCGGACTGCGCCAGCCGCTGCTCGCCGACCTGGCCACGCCGACGCCTCCGACGCTGTTGTGAACGATGTGATCGGGGCATGGTGGGAGTCGCACGGCGCGGACGTGGTCCGCTGGCGACGACACCTACACGCGCAGCCCGAGCTGTCCCGGCAGGAGGTCAACACCACCGAATTGGTGATGGCGCAGCTGTCCGCGTCGGGCCTGCATCCGCGGCGGTTGCCGATGGGCACCGGGGTGGTCTGCGATCTGGGACCGACGGACGGCCCGCGCATCGCGCTGCGTGCCGACATGGACGCGCTGCCGATCACCGAACACACAGGTCTGCCGTTCAGCTCGACCGTCGAGGGCGTGTCCCACGCGTGCGGTCACGATGCACACACGGCGATCCTCATCGGTGTCGCCAAACTGCTGGCGTCGGTCGATCCGCTCCCCGTGGGGGTGCGGCTGATCTTCCAGCCGGCCGAAGAGGTGATGCCCGGCGGCGCGATCGATGCGGTCGCCGCAGGGGTCACCAACGGGGTGAGCCGGATCTTCGCCCTGCACTGCGATCCCAAACTGCCCGTCGGGTCGGTCGGGTTGCGTTCGGGAGCCCTGACGTCGGCTGCCGACCACATCGATCTGCAGCTGCATTCGGCAGGCGGTCACACCTCGCGTCCACACCTCACCGGTGATCTCGTGTACGCGATGGGTTCGGTCATCACCGGGTTGCCCGGCATCCTGTCGCGCCGCGTGGATCCACGGTCGGGGACCATCATGGTGTGGGGAGCCGCTCACGCGGGCAGCGCGCCCAATGCGATTCCCCAGGAAGGCCGTCTGCGCGGAACGGTGCGCACCGGTGACCACGTCACCTGGGGCGAACTCGAACCCCTCGTGCGCAGCGTGATCGGAGAACTCCTCGCACCGTTGGGCGTGCGCTACGACCTCTCGTACTTCCGCGGCGTCCCGCCCGTGGTCAACGACGAGAAGTCCGTGGACATCCTGCGGGAGTCGGTGGCGAAGATCGGTCCGAACGCGGTGGCCGACACCCCTCAATCCCCGGGCGGCGAGGACTTCTCCTGGTATCTCGAAAACGTTCCGGGCGCGATGGGCCGACTCGGGGTGTGGGACGGGATCAGCGCGCGGGTCGACCTGCATCAACCGAACTTCATCCTCGACGAGCGTGCGCTGGAGGTCGGGGTGCGTGCGTTGGCCGGAGTCGTTCTCGGCGCCGGCGACTGACTGTCGGGCCCCTGTTCGTCGGGGTCGGACGCGGTGAGCGCCTTCCGCCGGTGCGTGTCCGAGCCGGAACTCAGGGTTCGATCGGTCCGGGACCGGGCCCGACGTTGCGGGACTCGCGCAGACGCAATTCCTGCACGTACGCGGATGGCGCGCCGGCGATCTCCGCGGCCTCGGCCATCACCCCGAGGTAACGGGCCGAGGGCAGTCCGCCCTCGAACGCGTCGAGAACGTACAACCATGCGAGCCGGGGTCCGTCCGCGGTGTCGACCCGCGCGCGCAGTTTGACGTGGATGCCGAGCTCGGAACCTTCCCAGCGGTCGAGGTTCTCCTCGTCTTCGCCGGTCACGTCGTAGAGGACGACGAACACCCTGGCATCCGGGTCGTCGCGGTCCTCGGTGACCGTCGCGAGCGACCCCTCCCAGCCGATGTCACCGCCTCCGAATGTCAGCCGCCAGCCGTGCAACCACCCCGTGCCCGCCATCGGGGAGTGGGGCGCACGCTGCGCCATCTGCTCCGGATGCATGTTGGAACCGTAGGCTGCATAGAGGGGCATTGAGGCCTTTGACCTGCACTTTCTATTGGGTCGCGTCGTCGGAACCCGTAGGGCCCGTCCGAAACCCGGGGCATTCCAACGATGATGGTATTACGCCGCGGGTCCGGGCACGCCGCAGAGATGGGTGACGTCACAGGGACTAGTTTGTAGAGGAAGGTCGTGGCCGGTGAATGACGAGAGGACTTGTGGACAGTGACCAAGATCGTGATCATCGGTGGCGGCCCGGCGGGATATGAGGCGGCGCTGGCCGCTGCGGCCTACGGCGCCGACATCACCGTGATCGATTCCGACGGCGTCGGTGGCGCCTGTGTGCTCTGGGATTGTGTCCCGTCGAAGACGTTCATCGCGTCCACGGGCATTCGCACCGAGGTCCGTCGCGCCGTGGATCTCGGTATCGACCTGAGCACCAAGGACGCCCATGTGACGCTGCCGCAGATCCATCAGCGCGTCCGGGATCTCGCGTTCGCGCAGTCGGCCGACATCCGGTCACGGTTGATCAGTGAGGGCGTGAAGCTGGTGTCCGGGCGTGCCGAACTCGACGAGCGTCAGATCGGGGTGTCCACCCACGGTGTGATCGCTACCCTCTCGGACGGGTCGACGCAGCGATTCGAGGGAGACGTGGTGCTCATCGGTACCGGCGCATCACCGCGGGTGTTGCCCTCCGCGGAGCCGGACGGGGAACGCATCCTCAACTGGCGTCAGCTCTACGACCTCGAGCAACTGCCGGAGCACCTCATCGTGATCGGCTCCGGCGTCACCGGTGCCGAGTTCGTCCACGCCTACACCGAGCTCGGGGTGCGGGTCACCCTCGTCTCCAGCCGGGATCGTGTGCTCCCCGGCGAGGACGAAGACGCCGCACTGGTGCTCGAGGACGCCTTGGCCGAGCGCGGCGTCGAATTGATCAAACACGCCCGCGCCGACCGAGTCGAGCGGCACGGGGACTCGGTGACCGCACACCTGGCCGACGGGCGCACCGTTTCCGGCTCACACGTGCTGATGACCGTCGGCTCGATACCGAACACCGGGCACCTCGGACTCGAGCGTGCCGGGGTGGAGACCGACAAGTCCGGGTACATCACTGTCGACCGGGTGTCACGGACCTCGGTCCCGGGCATCTACGCCGCAGGAGACTGCACCGGACTGCTGCCGCTCGCATCGGTCGCCGCCATGCAGGGGCGCATCGCCGTCTACCACGCACTCGGTGAGGGCGTCAGTCCCATCAAGTTGAAAACCGTTGCGTCGGCGATCTTCACCCGACCGGAGATCGCCACCGTCGGTGTGTCGCAGCGGGCAATCGACGCGGGTGAGTATCCGGCACGAACCGTCATGTTGCCGTTGGCGACCAACCCGCGGGCCAAGATGAGCGGCCTGCGTCGCGGGTTCGTGAAGATCTTCTGCCGTCCGGCCACGGGTGTCGTCATCGGTGGTGTGGTGGTGGCGCCGAACGCGTCGGAACTGATCCTGCCGATCGCGCTGGCCGTGCAGAACAAACTGATGGTCTCCGATCTCGCCGCCACCTTCTCCGTCTACCCCTCGCTGACCGGGTCGATCACCGAGGCGGCGCGGCAACTCGTGCGCCACGACGACCTCGACTGAGGGTCATCGACTGGGCGGAATCGGCAGCGCTCGAGCTTCGGGTATGTGGAAGCAACGGTGAGCACCTGCGCGGTGGATGACCGATTCGATCGGTTCGAGGTCTGCGAGAGCGCCGATCACCGGCTCTTTCGTCGCGCAGCACGGTAGCGACTCGCCATTCGCGTGCCCGAACTGATCACGGGTCACTCGAGTCGTGTCCGACCAGTCGAGCCATGTCCGCCAAACCGCTGCCTGGCAGGCTATCTATACCTATGATTATCCGGTATAGATGGCGGCGTTACAGGAGGCATCGTGTCCGCAGACTCATCCAACTTCCCGAACTTGTTCTCTCCGATGGCAATCGGGACGGTGGAGCTTCGCAACCGGGTGATCTTGCCTCCGCACTCGTCGGCGATCGGAAACATGTGGGGCTCCGACTCCGACGCAGAGCGCGCCATCGCCTACCTGCGGTCCCGTGCCGAAGCCGGCGTCTCGTGGACCACCCTGCCAGGTCGCCTCGCCAACGTGCTCATCCCCGGTTTCGAGCCCTCCGGGATCAGCGCGGAGACCCGCGGCTACTTTCGGCTGCCGAACTACCATGAGCGTGTCTCGGCCTATGTCGACGCGGTTCACAGCGCGGGAGCTCTTGCCGCACAACAGCTCACGATGATCGGCGGATTTCCGCACGGTCCGTCTGCGCGGCACAGCTCACCGGTCAGCAACCTGGCGCCGCACGTCCTCGATCGTGACGAGATCGCCTGGTTGGTGGACGAGTACGGTTTCTCCGCGGCACAGGCTGTCGACGCCGGAATCGATGTCGTCGAACTGCACGCCAATCACGATGACCTGCAGGAGTGGTTCCTCTCGCCATCGACCAACGTCCGCGACGACCTCTACGGGGGAAACCTCGAGGGGCGGATGAGGTTTACGCTGCGCACTCTTGGGGCGGTTCGCGCGGCGATAGGGGATCGGGTCCTCGGCATGCGTATGAACATGCTGCAAGAGGCCCCGGGAGGCATCGATCAGGAGACCGCACTCGAGATAGCGCGGGCGATCGAGGCTTCTGGACTCGTCGACTACCTACATCTGGTCGCAGGGAGTCCCTGGGGCAATCCGAGCTACATCCAGCCCATGTGGTTCCCCGCAGGAGGCTGGAGCGAGATCGCCGCGGAGTTCCGCACTGAACTGACGTTGCCGATCGTCCACACGGGTCGGATCAACTCACCCGAACTCGCCGAGCAGATCCTGGCGGCGGGAGCCGCGGACGTCATCGGGATGGCTCGCGCGCACGTCGCCGACGCGGAATTGCTCCCCAAGGCTCGGGTCGGCCGGGCCGAGGACATCCGGCCGTGCGTCGGCGGCAACGAGTGCATCAGTAGGCGCTATGTCGACGGACTGCCATTCGGTTGTGCCGTCAATCCACACACCAGTCGCGAGATCGAGATTCCCTGGAACGTACGGCGGATGGACCGGAGGTTGATGGTCGTCGGTGGTGGGCCCGCCGGAATGGAGCTGGCCGCGTTGTGCGCCGAGGCGGGAGCCGAAGTGACTCTGTACGAACGCTCGGAAGTCCTCGGAGGACAACTTCGGCTGGCTATGGTCGCACCGGATCAGGAGCCGATGGGTGCGTATCTCGACTGGCAGAGCAGACGGTTGGATGCTCTCGGTGTTGATGTCCGACTCGGTAGCGAGGTCATGGCAGGCGATGTGCTCGCGCTGCCGGAGGACACGGTGGTGGCGATCGCAACCGGCGCCACGAGCCGGCTTCCAGACGTGGCGGGTACCGACCTCCCCGGTGTTCTGGAATCACGTGATGTGATGTCGGGTGCACCCGTGCCCGGGCATGATGTGCTGATCGTCGCCGAGGATGATCACCTGCCCCCGCTGCTTCTCGCTGATCATCTTGTCACGCAGGGGCACAAGGTGACTGTCGCCTATTCGACGCCTTCGGCGGCCGTGCTTCTGGGCCGATACATCATCGGCTCGATCCTCGGCAGGCTCGACGGGGAAGGCGTGTCGTTCCGATACCTCGAGAAGTTGGTCAGTATCAGCGATGCCGGCGCGACGTTCCGTCACGTCTATTCGGGTCGCGAGCGGACCTACAGCGAACACAAATCGATTGTGTTGTCCTGCGGTGGGGCCTCGGACAGTGCCCTGTTCGACGAAGTCCATGCGCAACGCCCCGACGTCCATATTCTGGGCGATGCATACGCACCGCGCCGACTGGTGTTCGCGACGCGGCAGGCTTATTCGCTCGCCGAGAAGCTCACCGAGGCATCCGTGTTCACCGGCGTCTGAGGTCGGCAGCTCGGTGTGTGAGCGGCGCATCGGGGCCGGCTGGTCGTGCGCGAGTTACGCCAGATCGAGGCTGTGTGCGACCGCGCGGTTCCAGCCGGCGTAGAGGCGAGCGCGTTCGTCGGACGTCATGTCGGGGTGCCAGCGCCGGTCCTCGGCCCAGTTGGCGCGGATCTCGTCCTCGGATTCCCAGTACCCGACGGCGAGGCCGGCCGCGTAGGCGGCACCGAGGGCGGTGGTCTCGCTGACCCGCGGGCGCACCACCGGGACGTCGAGGATGTCGGCCTGGAACTGCATCAACAATTCGTTGACCACCATGCCGCCGTCGACCTTGAGGGTCGACAACGCCACACCGGAGTCGGCCTGCATGGCCTCGATGACCTCGCGGGTCTGAAAGGCGCTGGCCTCCAGGGCAGCTCGGGCCAGGTGTGCCTTGGTGGCGAAGCGGGTGAGGCCGACGACGACCCCGCGCGCGTCTGGTCGCCAATGCGGTGCGAAGAGTCCGGAGAAGGCCGGGACGAAGTATGCGCCACCGTTGTCGGGGACCGATGCGGCGAGAGCCTCGACCTCGCTCGCATGCGTGATGATCTGCAGGTTGTCACGCAGCCACTGCACCAGCGACCCCGTCACCGCGATCGACCCTTCGAGCGCGTAGCGCGTCGGTTGGTCACCGATGCGGTAACAGACCGTGGTGAGCAGACCGTGGTCGCTGAAGACGGGTTCGGTCCCGGTGTTGAGCAACAGGAAGTTGCCGGTGCCGTAGGTGTTCTTGGCCTCGCCGGGATCGAGGCAGGCCTGCCCGAAGGTCGCGGCCTGCTGGTCTCCCAGGATGCCCGCGAACGGCACCCCGTGTAGCGATCCCTGCTCGCGCAGTGTGCCGTAGACCTCCGACGAGCTGTGGATCCGGGGGAGAAGCGCCGTGGGGATGCCCATCTCGGCGCAGATCTCCTCATCCCATTGCAGGGTCCGCAGATCCATCAGCATGGTCCGCGACGCATTGGTGACATCGGTCAGGTGCAGACCGCCGTCGCGGCCGCCGGTCATGTTCCAGGCGATCCACGAATCCATTGTGCCGAAACAGAGTTCACCTGCCTCGGCCCGGCGTCGCGCGCCGTCGACGTGATCGAGCAGCCACCGGATCTTGGGGCCTGCGAAGTATGTCGACAGCGGCAGTCCGGTGCGGTCCCGATACCGATCCATCCCGACGTCACCGGCCAACTCGGTGCACAGGTCATTGGTGCGGGTGTCCTGCCACACGATCGCCGGGTGGATCGGCGTGCCGGTTTCACGATCCCAGATGAGGGTCGTCTCACGTTGGTTGGTCACACCGCAGGCTGCGATGTCCCCGGCATTCAGGTCTGCCGCGGCGAGTGCGCCCGCGACGACGCGCCGGGTGTTGCGCCAGATCTCCTCGGCGTCATGTTCCACCCAGCCGGCCTGTGGAAACGATTGACGATGCTCGATCTGCTCGGAACTGACCACCCGCCCTTGACGATCGAAGATCATCGCGCGGGTGGAGGTGGTGCCCTGATCGATGGCGGCGACGTACGTGTTTGCGCTACCCACGCCGCTCAGTGTCGCACGCGGTGCTCGGCGACGACATCAATTACCCTGGGCAAGCATGAACACCGAGTTCAACCCGGACCGACCAGCGGATATGGGACCGCTCTATCGCGCGGAGGCGTGGCGACGTCTGGGCAGTGAACAATTCGACATCGTCGTCATCGGGGGCGGCGTGGTGGGTGTCGGCGCGGCACTCGACGCCGCCACGCGTGGGCTGCGGGTGGCGCTCGTGGAGGCGCGTGACATCGCGTCGGGCACCTCGAGCCGGTCGTCGAAGATGTTCCACGGCGGCCTGAGGTATCTGGAGCAGCTCGAATTCGGACTGGTCCGTGAGGCGCTGGCCGAACGGGAACTCTCGCTGCGCCTGCTGGCCCCACACCTGGTCAAGCCGCTCCCGTTCCTCTATCCGCTGACGCAGCGGCTGTGGGAACGGCCGTACGTGGCGGCCGGTCTGTTCCTCTACGACCGGATGGGGGGCGCGAAATCCGTTCCGGGGCAGAGTCATGTGACCCGATCCGGTGCCCTGCGGGTGGCCCCGGCGCTGAAGCGGGATTCGCTGATCGGCGGGATCCGCTATTACGACACCGTCGTCGACGATGCGCGGCACAGCCTCACGGTGGCGCGGACCGCCGCCAATTACGGTGCCGTGATCCGCACCTCGACCCAGGTCATCGGGTTCGTCAAGGAAGCTGATCGTGTGCTCGGGGTGCGAGTCCGCGACAGCGAGAACGGCGAGACCACCGAGGTGCGCGCCCACTGCGTCATCAATGCGGCCGGCGTGTGGACCGACGAGGTGCAGGCCCTGTCAAAACAGCGCGGCCACTTCAGGGTTCGGGCCTCCAAGGGCGTACACATCGTGGTGCCGCGGGATCGGATCGTCAGTGAGACCGCGATCATCCTGCGCACCGCGAACTCGGTGTTGTTCGTGATCCCGTGGGAGACGCACTGGATCATCGGCACCACCGACACCGACTGGAACCTCGACCTCGCCCATCCGGCCGCCACCCGTGCCGACATCGACTACATCCTCGAACGGGTCAACGAGGTGCTGGTGATCAAGCTGACCCACGATGACATCGAGGGCGTGTACGCGGGCCTGCGTCCACTGCTCGCCGGTGAGGACGACGAGACGTCGAAACTGTCGCGCGAACACGCGGTGGCCACGGTGGCTCCCGGCCTCGTCTCGATCGCGGGCGGCAAGTACACCACCTATCGGGTCATGGCGGCCGACGCCGTGGAGGCCTGCACCGATTTCATCCCGACCCGGGTCGCGCCGTCGATCACCGAACGGGTACCGCTGCTCGGGGCCGACGGCTACTTCGCCCTGATCAACCAGTGCGAGCACCTGGGCCGCCGATTCGGATTGCACCCGTACCGGATTCGTCGGCTGCTCAATCGCTACGGCTCCCTCATCGACGACGTGCTGTACTACGCCGACGACGACCCATCGCTGCTGGCACCGTTGGCCGCGGCGCCCCAGTACCTGCGGGTCGAGGTGGTATATGCGGCGATCGACGAAGGTGCGCTGCACCTCGAGGACGTACTCGCCCGGCGTACGCGCATCGCCATCGAATATCCGCACCGCGGCGTGGACTGTGCGCAGGAGGTCGCCGAGCTGTTGGCGCCGATCCTCGGCTGGACCCAGGCGCACACGGCCTTTGAGGTGGCGACCTACGTCGCGCGGGTGGAGGCGGAGATCGCATCCCAGCGGCAACCCGACGATGACTCCGCGGACGCGCTGCGCGCAGCAGCACCGGAAGCGCGCCCCGAAATCCTGGAGCCAGTACCTGTACCAGAGTGAAGTCTTGTTTCGCTTTGCTCAATATCGGGACCTTATGCCCTGTCCGATCCCAGCCGAGGGAGGAACAATGGGTTATGGCAGAAGGACAGATCATGGTCGACACAGGTGTGCAGGAACTCACCACAGACGAGGCATGGGAGCTTCTCTCGACCGCTGAACTCGGACGAATTGCTCTGAGCGTCAACGGTCATCCGGACATTTATCCGGTCAATTTCCATGCCGAATCGGGACGCATCGTCTTCCGCAGCGGCGAGGGCACCAAGCTCTCGGAGGTTGCGGTGAACGAGAACGTCGCCTTCGAGGCCGACGACCACACCGCCGCGGGCGGGTGGAGCGTCGTCGCGAAAGGCGCTGCACGCGTGTTGGTGTCGATCCACGACATCGCCGCCGCCGACGAGTTGCCGCTGCATCCGTGGACGCCCACGATGAAGTACAACTATGTCGAGATCACGGTCACCGAGATCAGCGGACGTCGATTCCTGTTCGGTCCGGAGCCGGAACGGTACCCGGTCTAGTGTCGCGTGGCACCTATTCGGGGGCGGGTATCGCATCGGTGCTCCTGCCTTGCGATCGGCTTCACGTCTGACATCGAGGACAGAAGTACGTCGTACGATCGCCGCCGATCGAGCCGAGGGTCCCTCGCTCGATCGGCGTTTGGCATCTACGGCAAGGTTTCCCGCGTCGCCCGTAGACCCACAGCCGGGCATTCGGCGCGGTCTGGCCGGTGGTGGTGCGTGCGGTGCGATGACGGTTGGCCCACAGCATCCGACGACTCAGGTCGACAACGGCAGGCAGATCTGCGTCGGCGACCGGACGAGTCGGCAACATCCCACGCAGGAAACAGATCTCACTGCGATACACGTTTCCGATCCCGGCCAGGAGCCGTTGATCGAGCAGCGCCGCACCGATCGGATCGTCGGGGCGCGTGGCGATCCGTCGTACCGCTTCGGCCGGATCCCAGTCGTCGGCGAGCAAGTCGGGACCCAGATGGTCCAGTGCCGCATCCGGATCGGTCAGGAGCTCGAGGATGCCGAGGTCGAACCCGACCGCCTCGTGGGTCTCGGTGCGTAACACGACGCGCGCCTGGTGACCCGGGCGGTGCCATCGCCTGCCGATCGGTTGTACCTGCCAGACGCCCTCCATCTTGAGGTGCGAGTGGATGCTGACCGCGTCCGAGATCGGCCCGCCGTCGTCGGTGCCCGCGACGTCGATCAGCAGGTGCTTGCCCCGCGAGCGCACCGCTGCCACCTCGTGACCGCTGAGATCGGCGGTGGCCAATGACGGCACGCGAAACTGTGTGTAGGTCAATCGGTGCTCCGCCAGGGCGGCCCGCAACCGCGCAGCGGTCGCGAAGACGGTGTCTCCCTCAGGCATGTTGTCCGTAACGCAAACGGATGCCGCGCGGTGTGGTGGCGAATCCGGCGTCCACCAGGATGCGGGCGAACTCGGTGGTCAGCACCGGTTGCGCATCGATCTGGTCGATCGTCAGCCGGGAGACCCGCCCCGAGCGCACGAGCGACACCACCGCGACCGCGGCCGCCTCCAGGACGGCGACGGAGTCGGTGAAGGTCAGTACGGTCTTGCCGCCGCGCTCGATGAACACGGCGAGCTCGCCGTCCACCAACACCACGAGCGCGCCCGGCTTGCGGCCGGGGCGATGCCCACCGTCGGCGTCGCGGGAGCGTGGCCAGTCCAGCGCGGCGCCACAGGGATTGGCCGGGTCGGTCGCCGCGAGGACGACCGCGCAGTGCGCGGCGCGACGATCGGGCAGCGCGTGGCGGCGTAGCTCGTCGACCGTGGCGGCCGACGCGAACTGCGCACCACCGAGGCCGTCGACGTAATAACCGCGTCGGACGTGGCCACTGTCTTCGAACACGTTGAGTGCCTTGTAGATCCGGGCGAACCCTCCGACCGTGTCCTCTGCGGTCACGCTGCCGCGGGTGATCACGCCGTAGCGGGCGAGGAGTTGTTCGCAGAGCGCCTGGGTGGCGACCGTGGGATCGGTCTCCACGCGTTCGAGCGTGAACCACCGTCCCGACACCGTGGGGGCGACAGCGCGACCGGAGGCGTGTTCGGCGAGGTAACGCGTGGACAATCGCTGTGCGCGTAGTCGAGGTGCCCGACCTCGCGAGCGGTGTGACGGCGTCGATCGCGACGATGACGACGACCGTCGCGGAGCGATCATGGCGCGCACGGGAGCGAACGAATCGTTGCTGATCTGCCCGGCCCACACCAGATCCCAGAGTGCGGACTCGATCTCGTCGGTCGGTGGTTTTGCGTCGTCGGTGCCCGACAGGGCGTCGGCGAGCTGCGGGAAGCGCAGCGCACCACCGGGTGCGAGAGTGCTGACGAGTCGAATGTGCACGCCGGTGGTGTCGATGTCGTCTGCCGGTGACAACGTCAGCGGAGCGACATCGACGGGATGCAGGGCGATCCACCCATCCGATCCGCCGATGCGGCCATGGCCCGACCACACGACCTCGCCGGAACTGAGCAACTCGTCGAGCAGTGCGGGCGTGTAGTCGGCGACGCGGGCCGGAAGCACCAGCGATTCCCAGGCGGAGGCCGGCAGCGGGTAGCCGGCGAGCTGGTCGATGACGGCGGCGACACCGTCGGCTCCACGCAGCCTGTCGTCGGCGGCCACGTGCTGCCAGGATGCGAGGAACCGTGCCAGCACGTCGGTGCCGACCGGGGCGACATCGGCGCGGCTCGCCGCCAGCGATCCGCGGCGGATCTGTCCGAGGACGTCGGCGTGACACCACTGGGTGCTGCGCGCCTCCGTGACGTCGGGGTCGGCGAGGAAATCGCCCTCGACGACCCGTCGGTCGGTGGCCAGGCGCACCAACGTGTCCCGGACGACTCCGCGCGCCATGCCCAGCGCGTCTGCGGCCTCGATCACGGTGAACGGACCGTGGGTGCGAGCATATCGGCCGACCAGATCACCGACAGGATCGCCGACGGGCTCCAGGTATGCGGCCGGAATACCCAGTGGCGCAGGGACCCCGAGGCCGTCTCGAAGCCGGGCCGTATCGTCGACGGCTGCCCAGCGAGCCGCTCCGGCGTGGTTGATCGAGATGATCTGTCCGCTGCGGTGCAACTCGGTCAACAGGTCGAGCACGTAGATCTCGCCGCGATAACGTGCGCCGGCCTCGGCGGTGGTGAGCGGCCCGAGCCACCGCAGCAGGTCCACGATGTCCTCGGCGTCACGCGCCTGACGTTCCGGTGAGAGCCGTTGCAGGCGGGCCACCGTCGTCGCTATCACCGCGGGATCGAGCAACTCGCGCAGGTCGACCCGGCCGAGTAGTTGCGCCAGCAGGCTGGTGTCCAGCGAGAGGGCCGCGGCACGGCGTTCGGCCAGCGGGGCGTCGTCGGCGTACATGAAGGCGCCCACATAGCCGAACAGCATGGAGGCCGCGAAGGGGGATGGGCTCGCGGTCTCGGTCTCGACGACCCGGATTCGACGGTTGCGGATTCGGGTCAGCAGATCGGTGAGGGCGGGTAGGTCGTAGACGTCTTGCAGACATTCTCGCACCGTCTCGAGAATGATCGGGAAGTCGGGGAACTTCGAAGCGACGGAAAGTAATTGGGCGCTGCGCTGACGCTGCTGCCACAGCGGGGCGCGACGGCCCGGATCGCGCCGCGGCAACAGCAGTGCCCGCGCGGCGCACTCGCGGAATCGTGAGGCGAACATCGAGGAGTCCGCCAGTGCGTCGGTGACGAGTTGCTCGATGTCGTCGGGGTCGATGACGAAGACCGCGGCACCGGGCGGCTCGTCGTCGGTATCGGGCAACCGCACGATGATGCCGTCGTCGGAGGCGGTGGTGGCGCCCTCGATGCCGAGGGTCGCCAACAGGCGCGCCGAGATGGCGCTCGCCCACGGTGCGTGGACGCGTAATCCGTAGGGGGAGTGCAGGATGAGTCGCCAGTCGCCCAGTTCGTCGCGAAAACGTTCCACGACAAGGGTGCGGTCGCTGGGTAGATGTCCCGTCGCGTCGCGCTGCTCGGAGACGAGCGCGGACAGGTTGTCGCGGGCATAGTCGGTGAGGCCTAGTCGGTGTGCGTGTTCGGCGAGGGTGTCGTCGTCGGCGATCGCACCGGTGAACTTGCCGATGGCGGCGCCGAGTTCGGCCGGGCGGCCGAGCGTATCGCCGATCCAGAACGGAAGCCGTCCGGGTTGACCGGGAGCGGGGGAGACGAGGACCCGATCGTGGGTGATGTCCTCGATCCGCCAGCTCGTCGCGCCGAGGGCGAAGACATCGCCGACCCGGGACTCGTAGACCATCTCCTCGTCGAGTTCGCCGACGCGGGTGGATTTCTCGCCGACCATGAACACGCCGAACAAGCCACGGTCGGGGATCGACCCACCGGAGGTGACCGCGAGCCGCTGCGCGCCGCGGCGTCCCGCCAACGTGCCGGCGTCGCGGTCCCAGGTGACGCGGGGACGCAGCTCGGCGAACTCGTCGGACGGGAACCGGCCGGCGATCAGGTCGAGCGTGGCGTCGAAGACTCCGCGGCCCAGTTCGCGGTACGGGGCGGCGCGGCGTACCACGTCGAACCAGTGATCGACATCGAGATCGTCGATCGCGGCGGCGGCGATGGTCTGCTGGGCGAGGATGTCCAACGGATTCTGCGGCACCCGCAGCTCTTCGATGGCGCCGTCGAGCATCCGTTCCACGGTGACGGTGCAATGGATCAGATCGGTGCGGTGCTTGGGATACAGGACCCCCTGGGAGATCTCGCCCACCTGATGTCCGGCACGTCCGATGCGTTGCAGCCCACTGGCCACCGACGGCGGGGACTCCACCTGGATGACGAGATCCACCGCGCCCATGTCGATACCGAGTTCGAGTGAACTGGTGGCGACCACACAGGCGAGGCGACCGGCCTTCAGATCGTCCTCGATCTGGGCCCGCTGCTCTTTGCTCACCGACCCGTGGTGGGCGCGGGCGAGCACCGGGCGGGCTCCGGAACTGGCACCGCTGGCCATCACGAACGCCGGGGCGCCGCCCGCGACCGTCGGATTCGACGCCGGTGGGGGTGCGGCGCCGGTCCGTTCCGCATGGATCTCGTTGAGCCGAGCGGTCAGACGCTCGGCGAGGCGACGTGAGTTGGCGAAGACGATCGTCGCGCGGTTCTTCTCGATGAGGTCGACGATCGACGACTCGACATACGGCCAGAGCGAGCCGGCAGTGGGGGAGAACGCGTCGTCGAGGTCGTCGCCCGACCCGGCCGCCGGCGGAATGTTCGCCATGTCGGCGACCGGGACGTCCACGCGGAGATCGAAGGTCTTGCTCGCCGGCGGCTTCACCACCCGACACGGTGCGGCGCCGCTGAGGAATCCGGCGACCACCTCCGGGGGCCGGACGGTTGCGGACAGACCGATACGTTGCGCCGGGGTGTCGAGGAGCTCGTCGAGGCGCTCGAGCGTCAACGCGAGATGAGTGCCGCGTTTGGTTGCGGCGACCGCGTGCACCTCGTCGACGATGACGGTGTCGACGGCGGTCAACGTGTCGCGTGCCGCAGACGTGAGCATCAGATACAACGACTCCGGGGTGGTGATCAGGATGTCCGGCGGTGTCTTGACCAACGAGCGCCGCTGTGCGGGCGTCGTGTCGCCGGATCGCACCCCCACGGTGATGTTCGGTTCGGGCAGATCGAGCTCCTGAGCAGCCCGGGTGATGCCGGTCAGCGGAGCGCGGAGATTGCGCTCGACGTCGACGGCGAGCGCCTTGAGTGGCGATATGTAGACGACGCGGGTGCCGTGCGGGCGATCGGCCGTGGCGGCGAGGCGATCGAGGGCCCAGAGAAAAGCCGACAGTGTCTTGCCGGACCCGGTCGGCGCGATCACCAGGGTGTTCTCGCCGTCCGCGATCGACGACCAGGCGCCGGTCTGCGCCGCCGTGGGCTTCTCGAAGGCACCCGAGAACCACCGCCGGGTGGGGGCGGTGAATCGGTCGAGAATCGAGGCCGGGGAGGGCACATTGCCATCATCCCTCACGTCACCGACAAGCCCGGGTATACAGTCAGGTCACACCAGTGCGTGGGGAATCCGGTGAGAGACCGGAGCGGTCGCGCCGCTGTGACCACGGATCGTCGTCCGACAACGTCGGCGATAGATCGTGGGAGCCAGAATGCCACTCGCTGGTGAGAGTTCGTTTCGCTGGACGCGATATCCCTGGAAAGGACCCTCCATGACTGCTTCGACACAGGTGGCCACCAAGCCCCGGTCGCTGGCCGTACCGAACCTCTCGGTTGCGAGCGCGGCCCTGTGGCTGACCCTCACGGTGATGCTCGCCGCTCTCGCCTACTACTTCCTGGGCTATGACCAGGGCGCGGTGTCGGTGTTCGGCTCCGACACACACGTGCACGAGTTCGTGCACGATGCGCGGCACTTCCTCGGCTTCCCCTGCCACTGAGCGTCCGGGGAACGGGAGACAACCGCACATGGAGAAGAAATTCATCGGCGCAGGCCTGCTTTCCGGCCTGATCGCCGGAATCGTCGCGTACCTGTTCGCCCGCCTGTTCATCGAACCGCAGGTGTCCGAGGCGATCGACTACGAAGAGGCTCGCTCGCACGCCGAGGAGATGCTCGCGGGCCACGATCACGGTGCTCACGAACACGGCGAGCTCTTCAGCCGCTCGGTGCAGGAGAACGTCGGGGCCGGTGTCGGCACGATCGTGTTCGCGGTGTGCATGGGGGCCTTCTTCGCGGTGGCATTCACCGTGTTGTGGGCCTACCTGGGCCGCCGATACCCGGCCACCGACCCGCGGATGGTGGCCGGTGCCCTCGGTGCGATCGGTTTCGTGGCGGTGTTCGCGGTGCCGTTCTTCGCGTACCCGGCCAACCCGCCCGCGGTCGGCGACGACGACACCATCGGTGCCAGGTCCGGGGCCTTCCTGACGATCACCGTGTTGTCGGTGGTGTTCGCGATCGCCGCGGTGGTGCTGGCCCTGTGGCTGCGCCCGCGCATCGGAGGCCTCCTCGGGGGCGTTGCGGCCGCGCTCGGATATCTGGTCGCGGTCGCCGTCACCATCGCGTTGCTGCCGGAGTTCGACGAGGTGCCCGGCCCGCTCATGAACGGTGAGCAGATCGCCTTCCCGGGCTTCCCCGGCGACGTGGTCGGCGATTTCCGTCTCTACGCCATCGCGAATCAGGTGATCCTGTGGACCATCCTGACGGTGGTGTTCGCACTGGTGCTCGGTCTGCTCATGCGTGCCGAGCGCACCGGGTCCGCCGCGGACTCCGAGAAGCTCAGCGCCTGAGCGCATGGTCGTCATCACCGCCGGCCGCACCGGTCCCAATCGGTCGCTGCGGTTCGGCGGTGATCCGTCTCTGGACGACGGCGGGCGTCGCGGCGTTGCACGGTTACGCGACGAGCGCGCCACCCCGGAGTCCGCACACTCCGCGGTGGCCGGTCCGGAGGCCGCGGTGCGCGAGTCCTGCGCGGTGCTCGGTGTCGACGTCGTGATCGACGACGAGTTGCGCAGTCTCGACGTCGGACGGTGGTCGGGACTCGGACCCGAGCAGATCGATCCGGCCGAGTTGGGGAGATGGTTCGCCGACCCGCACGCCTGCCCACACGGAGGCGAGAGCATTGCGGTGTTCGTCGACCGCGTCCATCGGTGGCGGTCCGGGCATGCAACCCTGCCGGAGCTGGTCGTCGTGGCGATGCCTGTCGCGCAGGCCCTGCTCGCACCCGATGCGGCGCACTACTTCGAGGTGGAGGTCCGCCCGGCGACCCGGTATTCGGTGATCTGCCACTGACCCACGGCACGGTCCGGCCTCGCTGTCGGTCGCGTTGGGACGGTCTCGGTCTTGTGTGTCTTTACATCGTGGGTGACTCCTGACACAGTGATCAGGCAACGAGTAGAACATGTTCTGATGTGGGGAGTGTGTGGCGATGTTCGAGTGGTCCGACGAAGACCTGATGGTGCGAGATGCGTTGCGGGCGTTCATCGACAAGGAGATCCGGCCACACGTCGACGAGCTGGAGACCGGTCAGCTCCCCCCGTACGACATCACCCGTAAGCTCCTGTCGACCTTCGGGGTGGACGCGATGGCCAAGGAAGCGCTCGAGAAAGAGCTCGAGGCCGAGGCCGCCGGCACGAAGTCGGCAGGCGGCGGCGGTGGCGGCAGCATGTCCAGTTCGATGTTCATGATCGTCAACATCGAGCTCGCCGGGATCTGCCTCGGTCTCGTCGGGTCGATGGGCGTGTCGATGGGGCTGACCGCGTCGACCATCCGCGGCAAGGGCACCCTCGCGCAGAAGAAGCGCTGGCTCCCCGAACTGGTCACGATGGAGAAGGTCGGTGCGTGGGCGATCACCGAGCCGGACTCGGGTTCGGATGCCCTGGGCGGCATGAAGACGACGGTCCGTCGTGACGGCGACGACTATCTCCTCAACGGCCAGAAGACGTTCATCACGAACGGCCCGTACGCCGACACCATCGTGGTGTTCGCGAAGCTCGACGACGGCAGCGGAACCCCGATGCGAGACCGCAAGGTCCTCAGCTTCGTGCTGGACAAGGGCATGCCGGGGCTCACCCAGGGCAAACCGTTCAAGAAGATGGGCATGATGAGTTCGCCCACCGGCGAGTTGTTCTTCGACAACGTGCGGCTCGGCAAGGACCGGCTGCTCGGTGAGACCGAGGACACCGGGTCGGACTCGCGCGGATCCGAGGGTGCCAAGTCGGGATTCACCGCCGAGCGGGTGGGAATCGCGGCACTGTCGTTGGGCATCATCAACGAGTGCCAGCGGTTGTCGATCGACTACGCGAAGAATCGCACGCTGTGGGGACAGGAGATCGCCAAGTTCCAGCTCATCCAGCTCAAGCTGGCCGAGATGGAGGTCGCGCGGATCAACGTGCAGAACATGCTCTTCAGTGCCATCGAACGCACCAAGGCGGGCAAGCCGCTGAGCCTTGCCGAGGCATCGGCGATGAAGCTGTACTCGTCCAAGGCCGCGACCGAGGTCGCCATGGAGGCGGTGCAGCTGTTCGGCGGCAACGGATACATGGCCGAGTACCGCGTGGAACAGCTTGCGCGCGATGCCAAGTCGCTGATGATCTACGCCGGCAGCAATGAGATCCAGGTGACCCACGTCGCCAAGGGGCTGCTGCAGGACTAGCACCGTGTGCTCGGCCGGCGGCGGACATCATCCGCTGCCGGTCACCACGAGCACGATCAGCGCTGCATTCAGGACCACGATGAGGATCGACGCCAGTCCGGCGAACATCCGCAGGGCGGGCGCGCCGGCGAACTCACCCATGACCGACCGGTCGGCGGTGAGTCGTCCGAGCGGGATGATCGCGAACGGGATGCCGAAGCTGAGCACCACCTGACTGATCACCAACGCCCACGTCGGGTCCACCCCGATCGCGAGCACCGCGAGGGCGGGGAGCAGGGTGATCAGTCGCCGGAGCACCAGCGGGATGCGGACCCGCAACAAGCCGGCCATGATCGTGGCACCCGCCGACGAGCCGACGGAGGTGGCCGCCAGCCCGCTGGCGAGCAGGCCGATCGCGAAGGCCGTCGCCATCCCCGGCCCCATCGCGGCGGACACCGCATCGTAGGCGCCGTTGATGGTGTCGGTGCCTTCCTGGCCGCGGAGGTTCTGGGCCGCCAGCAGCAGCAGCGCGATGTTCACGGCCCCTGCGACGACGAGGGCGCTGCCGACATCCCAGCGGGTGGCGCCGATCAACCGTCGTTTGCGCGCCGACGACTCGGTGACGCCGTGTCGTTCGATGACCAGCGACGAGTGCACGTAGATCGCGTGCGGCATCACCGTGGCGCCGAGCATGCTGGCGGCCAACAAGACCGTCTCGGCGCCGTCGAGCCGCGGGACGAGCCCGGCGAACACATCGCCTGCGGGCGGCGGGTTGACCACCAGGCCGGCCAGGAAGCCCACGACGACGATCATCAGCAGGCCGATCATCACGCGTTCGAAAGTGCGTTGCCTGCGCGGGTTCTGCAGGAGCAACAGGGTCAACGAGACCGCGCCGACGATGGTGCCGCCGAGCACCAGCGGCAGGTCGAACAGCAGTTGCAGCGCGATGGCACCGCCGAGGACCTCGGCCAGATCGGTCGCCAGCGCGACGAACTCGGCCTGCACCCAGTACGCGAGTCGAGAAGGAGTACCCAGCCGTTCGCCGATGAGGGCGGGAAGGCTTCGTCCGGTGACGATGCCGAGTTTGGCCGATTGGTACTGGATGAGCATCGCGACGAGATTGGCCACCACGAGCACCCAGACCAGGAGGAATCCGTACCGAGCGCCTGCGGTGATGTTGGCGGCGACGTTACCAGGATCGACATACGCGACGGCGGCGACGAATGCCGGTCCCATCAGGGCTGCGGTGCGTAACGCCGTGCGTCGCCGGGGGAGCGTGTCGTCGGGACGACGTGGACGCAAGACGGTCATGCCCTCAATCTGGCACACTCGGCCAGCCGCTTTCAACTCGGCGAATAAAAAACTTCGGGTACCCGAAAATATGGCCGGATGTTCACCGGTTGATCAGGCGCCAGAGTCGGTCGCGCGACATCGGGAGCTCGTGTGGCCGGATGCCGATGGCGCGGCGGATCGCGTTCGCCAGTGCGGGTGCGACCGGGTTGTAGGGCGACTCGCTCATCGACTTGGCGCCGAACGGTCCCAAGACGTCGGAGGTGTCCGCGAAGTAGACCTCGGTGGTCGGGATATCCGCCATCTGCGGGACCCGGTACATGCGGAACACATTGGTCAGCGCGACGCCGTCGGCGAGCATGATCTCCTCGTAGAGCGAGGTCCCGATCGCCTGGGCGACACCACCTTCCACCTGCCCAAGGCACTGCTGCGGATTCATCACGGTTCCCGCGTCGGCCGACTGCACCGACTGGAGGATGCGCACGGTCCCGGTCTCGACGTCGACCGCGACACGGAAGGCTGCGACATTGAATGCGATCGAACGCAGATCTCCGCTCTCGACGCCGCTGGCGATGATGCGATCGTCGGCTCGACTGTCGGCGTTCGCCGCCTCGATCATCTCGGCGAACGACACCATGCGCTCGCCTACGAGGGCACCGTCGGGCCCGAGTACCACGCGGTCGGGTTCGGTGTCGCTGATGGTCGCCGCGACATCGACCAGCTTCTCCCGCAATGAGATACACGCGGCGTGCACCGCCTTTCCGGCAACGGTGACACCCGCCGACGCGAAGGCGCCGGTGTCGTGGTCGGCGGCGTCGGTGTCGCCGTGTGAGAGCCGGATACGATCCGCCGCGGTGCCCATCGTCGTGGCCGCGATCTGGGTGTGGACAGTGGTGGTGCCGTTGCCGAACTCGGCGGTGCCCACCCCCACGTGATAAATGCCCTCGGCGTCGACCGCCACTCGGGCACGTGAGATGTGTCCACGCGGGGCCATCGTCGCGATCGCCGACAACGCCATCCCCTCGCCGACGCGCCATTGGGGACCCGTCGGTGCCGCGACACCGTTGCCGCGGGCCATCGCCTGCTGTGCCAGATCCAGGCACTGGTCGAGGCCATAGCTGCCGTAGAGCAGATCGGGTTCCGGCTCGGGGTGGGTGATGAGCAGCGGATCGCCGTCGGCGACCGCGTTGATCCGGCGCATCTCGAACGGATCGATGCCGAGTTCGAGTGCGAGTTCGTCCATGGCGCTCTCGACCGCGAAGATCACCTGGCCGAGTCCGTAGCCGCGGAATGCGCCCGACGGCGGGTTGTTGGTGTAGACCACCTCGGCGTCGACATGTTTGACCGGGCAGTTGTAGACCGAGATGGACTCGGCGCAGGAATGGAACATCACCCCGACCGAGTGGTTCCCGTAGGCGCCGGTGTCGACGAGCACGTCGAGTCTCAGCGCGGTGAGCCGTCCGGTGTGGTCGGCGCCGAGGTCGACCGACACGCGGAACGGGTGACGGTAGGTGGTGCGGGTCATCTCGTCCGTGCGGGTCATCTCGTATGCGCAGGGCCGGCCGGTGCGCAACACCGCGAGCGCCACGAGATCCTCGGTCAGCATCTCCTGTTTGCCGCCGAACCCGCCGCCGACGCGGGCGCTGAACACACGGATACGGTCGGCGGGCATGTCGAGGATGTGGGCGAGTTCGTCACGGACGAGGAACGGCACCTGTGTGCTGGTGCGGATCACGAGGCGGCCGTCGTCGTCGAGCCATCCGATGCTGCCGTGGGTTTCCAGTTGTGCGTGGGAGACGCGCGCCGTCGACCACGTTCCCGAGACAGTGACCGCCGAATCCGCCAGGGCTGCATCGACATCGCCGCCGAATCCGTGATGGAAGTCGGCGATCACGTTTCGGTCGGCGTGATTGACCCGGTCGAGGGCGGTGCGATCCGGGTGCAGCAGCGGTGCGCCCGGCCGGCGGGCGACGTCGGGATCGAACACCGCCGGGAGCACCTCGTAGGTGACCTCGACACGCCGGCACGCCGCTTCGGCGGCGGCCGCGGTGGTGGCCACCACCGCAGCCACGCGCTGTCCGACGAAGCGCACCATCGGATCGAGGATCAGGGTGTCGTCGGGGTCGTCTTCGCGATGCTCGTGCCGTCCGGTGGAAAACCTTGTGGTGGGGGAGTTCTCATGGGTGAGGACGAGGATCACGCCGTCGACCGCCGCCGCGGCGGTGGTGTCGATCGACGTGATGTGCGCGTGCGGATGTGGCGACCCCAGCACGCGCAGGTAGGTCATCCCGGGGATCTCGACATCGAAGGTGAAGGGCTCGGTCCCGGTCACCACGCGCCGTGCTGCGGGCGGGTGCAGTGACTTCCGCACGGTGTCGGAATCGTGTGCCAGACGGTCGCCGTCACGGGGTGGGGGATCGCCGTCGGTGAGACCGTGGGCGATGGCATCACGAACGGATCGATAACCCGTGCAGCGGCAGAGATTTCCCTTCATCCGGCGTGGCAGGTCATCGAGATCATCGGGCTCGAGCGTGGACGCCGTGACGATCATCCCCGCGGTGCAGAAGCCGCATTGGAATCCGAAGTCGTCGACGAACGACTGCTGGAGCGGATGCAGCGCATCGGGGGTGCCCAGGCCGGCCACGGTGGTGATCTCCCGATCCTCCGCCCGATGTGCCGGATAGATGCACGAGTGCACCGGTGCACCGTCGACGAGGACCGAGCAGGCGCCGCAATCTCCTGCGTCACAACCCTTCTTGACTTCGAAGTGAGCGTTCTCGCGAAGCAGTGTGCGCAGGCACTGTCCGGCGCGGGGCGACAGATCCAGTGCTTCGCCGTTGACCACGAACCTCATGCGGGGACGTCCTCGAGTTCGTCACGGACCTCGCGCGCGAGCACGGCCGCCACGGCTCGTCGCCAATCGGCGGCACCGAGCGGGTCGGTGTAGTAACCGTCTGCGCCCGTCACGTCGTCATGCAGTTCTGGCGGCGAGGGTATGCCGGGATAGCGCAGGAGGATCGGTCGGCTGGTGGCGGCCGTGATGCCGAAGACGGTCGAACCGTCCTCGTCGCGGCGTCCGGTGATCACTGCGCCGGAGCGTCCGAGGTCGGCGAGTGCGATCTTGCGGAAGGCCGTGGCGGCGCGCATCGACGACCCGGGGATGTCGACGGCGCGGAGTACCTCGTGGTCGGCGAGAGAGTTGGTGCCGTTGCCGGTGATCAAGTCGGACACCGGGATTCGGCGGTCGACGCCGTCGCGCCCCCAGATGATCGCGGTGGCGTCGAGGCCGGCGGTCAGCGCGATCATCGACCCCGCCGCGAAGGAGCGGCAGATGTTGCCGCCGACCGTCGCCATGTTCCAGATCTTGAACGAGGCCAACAGGGCGTTCGCGCAGGCGCCGAACAATGAGTGTGCGCGCCAGTTCGGACGCTGTGGGAGCCGGGCGATCTCGGCGATCGTGCAGGTGGCGCCGATGCGTAGACCGTCGTCGGGCAGGTCCTCGAGAGCAGGCCAGTCCATGGTGCTCAGGTCGACGATGCCGGTGACGTGGTGATCGGGCTCCGAGAAGACCCACGTGCCGCCCGCGAGAAGGCACTCCCCGGGGGTCAATCGCAGGTCGGCGCGCGTCCTCGCGTAGCGGTAGGTCTCGATCGTGGTGAGATCCATCAGCCGGCCTTCGCCACGAGGCGGCGATGCTCGCGCGCCACGTCGGCGGCGACGAGATCGACGTCGACGGTGAGTATCTCGCCGTTCGCGATGATCTGGCGCCCGTTCACCCAACTCGACGCGATCGGGGGGATCGCGCCGAGCACCAACGCGGCGACCGGATCGTCGATCCCGCTGTGCGCGACGGTCGACAGATCCCACAGCACGAGGTCGGCGAGCTTGCCGACCTCGACCGAACCGGTGTCGGCCTCCCGGCCGAGGACGCGAGCACCGCCGATGGTGGCCAGTTCGAGTGCGGCGCGGGTGGTCAACGCGGTGGGGCCGCCGCGGGCGCGGGCCATCAGGACCGCCTGATGCGCCTCTTCGAGCAGCCGGCACGATTCGTTCGACGCGGCACCGTCGACACCGAGGCCGACGGGGACGCCGGCATCCACGAGGTCTCGGGTGCGGCAGATGCCGTTGCCGAGTCGGGCGTTGGAGGTGGGGCAGTGCGCCACACCGGTGGCGGTCGCCGCCAGCCGCGTGATCTCGTCGTCGGTGAACTCCACACCGTGGGCGAACCAGACGTCGTCGCCGACCCACCCGACCGATTCCATGTACTGCAGCGGTGTACAACCGAAATGCTCTGCGCAGTAGTCGTTCTCGTCTCGCGACTCGGCGAGGTGGGTGTGTAGCCGCACACCGAGTTCCCGGGCCTGCGTGGCGGTCTCGGTGAGCAGTTGCGTTGTCACCGAGAACGGCGAACACGGTGCCAGCGCGACACGCAGCATCGAATCGGCAGATGGGTCATGCCACTTGGCCACCACTTCCGCGCCCGCGGTGAGGATCTCGTCGATCGTCTGCACCACCGAATCGGGCGGGAGGCCGCCGTCCTTCTCGGACAGGTCCATCGAACCGCGGGTGGGGTGGAAGCGTAGCCCGACGGTGTGTGCCGCATCGATCTCGGCGCCGAGCAGGTCCCCGCCGTCGGCGGGGAAGACGTAGTGGTGATCGGTCGTGGTGGTGGCGCCGGAGAGCGCGAGGTGGGCGAGACCGCCGAGCGCGGCGGTACGCACCGCGGATTCGTCGATGCCCGCCCAGATCGGGTACAGCCTGGTGAGCCACTCGAACAGCGTGTGGTCGGCGGCGAGTCCACGGGTCACCCACTGGTAGAGGTGGTGATGGGTGTTGACGAGCCCGGGGGTCAGTGCGCATCCGCGCCCGTCGACACGCACGGTGTCGGCGGGCAGCGTCGGCAGGTCACCGATGGCGACGATCCGTGCCCCGTCGATCAGCACCGGTGTGTCCGGGAGTTCGCGACGATCCGCATCGACGGTGATCACGTGGGCGTTCTCGATCAGGGTGGGCACCCGGGTCACGCTACGACGATCGGGTTACGGACGGGTTTCGTTCGCCAGGCCGCACCGCGGTCCGCTCAGATCTCCTCGACCCGGATCGGTTTGCTCGGTATCGCCAGGGCCAGACAGGAGGACAGGACGCAAGCGGCCAGCGAGATCGCCGCCGCCCACAGGTAACCGGTCTGGCCGGGGACAGGCACGGCCGCGCCGTCGGCACCGGTCACGGTGATCGTCGACCAGGTGAGGATCATGCCGACGGTTGCCGCGGACGTCGACGTGCCGACTACACGCATCAGTGCGTTGACACCGTTGGCCTCGCCGGTCTGCTCCACCCGGACCGCGCGCATGATGAGCGCCGGCATCGCCGAGTACGCGATGCCCAGCCCTGCACCGATCAGTGCACTGACGACGAGGATGAGCCACCACTGGATGCGCCACGGGCCGACGAGCGCGACGAGGAACACGACATAACCGCAGCCGAGGACCACACCGCCGATCGCGAGGGACACCCGCGGTCCGAAGACCGCGGTGATCCGGGCGCTGATGTGTGAGAACAGGAACATCAGCAAACCACTGGGGGCAAGCACCAGACTGGCTTGCAGCATGTCCAGACCGACGCCCTCGGGACTCGAGGTCGGCGCCATCAGCAGCTGGATCGGGATCAGCTGCATCGAGTAGAACGCGAAGCCGGTGGCGATCGAGGCGACATTGGTGAGCAGCACGGGTCGCTCGACCGCGAGCTCGAGGTCGATCAGCGGGTTGCGTGTGCGTCGCTCGACGAACCACCAGATCACCGCCACGACCACGAATCCGCAGAGCAAGCCAAGCGTCAGAGGATTCGTCCAGCCCCAGGCGGCGCCCTTGGACAACGGCAGGAGCAGGCAGGCGAGCATCAGTGCGAGTCCGAGTGCGCCCAGGATGTCGAAGCGGCCGCCGGTGCGGATGGGGCTGCCCGGGACGAGGTAGGCGATGCCCACACCACCGAGCGTCGCCGCGGCGGCGCAGATCCAGAAGAGCGTGTGCCAGCTGAGGTTCTGGGCGATCGCGGCGGCGAACGGCAGACCCAGCGCGCCGCCCACGCCGAGTGAGGCACTCATCGCTCCTACCGAGGACCCGAGCTTGCGGTTGGGGACGATGTCGCGCATCACGCTGATGCCCAGTGCAATGGTGCCGAATCCCAGTCCCTGCAAAGCCCGGCCGACCAGGAACAACGGTAGTGAGGCGGAGATCGCACACACCACCGAACCGATGGCGACGCTGGCCTGACTGAGCACCAACATCAGGCGCTTGCCGTACATGTCGCCGAGTCGACCGCCGATCGGGGTGACGACCGCTCCGACGAGCAGGGTGATGGTGATCGCCCACAAGGTGTTGCCGGGCGACGCGTGCAACATCGTCGGGAGCGCGGGGATGAGCGGGACGATGATCGTCTGCATGAGCGCGACGACGATGCCCGCCGCGCACAGCACGGTCACGGCGAGGCGCGGATGGTTGTCGTGAATGGTCTGCCCGGAGTCGGCGGTCTGGGCAGCCGGGTCCGGGGTGGGCTCGCGGCGCATCGTCGATCGCCGCATCGCGCTCACCACCCACCACCTCCGACGACCACGCTATCGGCCGGTGATCACCGGACAACCCGGAGGGGTCGCTCAACGGACGGGATACTCCGCGACGCAGTCGCCGTTGGTGATGGCCTGCGGGTTGAGCGCGCCGGTGTTGGTGGTACCGAGAACGGCGGTGATCCGTCCGGTCCCGGTGGTGATCGGCGGCAGGGACAGCACCGTCCGGCTGCCTGCGACCCGCGCGGTCGTGTTCGCGACGCCGCTCTTGCCGGTGTCCAGGTTGGACCAGACGACCCGGAACTGTTGTCGATAGCCGATGATCGACTTCGCGTCGGTGACCAGCCGGAGCGTCACCCGGCCGGTGCCCGCGGACTCGGCGGTCGCGACGCTCGATGCGTACAGGGCCATCAGGTTGGGATTCGGGTAGCTGATGGAACAGAGCTGCGTGGCGGCCGGGGCAGCGGAGGCGGGTGTGGCGACCAGTGCGGGGATCGCCGCGGTGCAGAGCGCTCCGGCGACGGCGGCCGTGCGGGTGGTGCGGTGCATCTGGGTGTCCTTTCGTCGTGAGTGCCTTCACAGGACGAATCGGACATCGTGCGACGATCTGTTACCTCGGCCCGGTGCGGTTTCGGCCGCCCACCGTGTGATCGTGTCCGTCGACGCCGCCGGTGTTGACACAAAAGATGTTGGGGCGGTGCTGGATTCGAGGCAACGGCGATCGTGTGACGGCGGTGATGCGGGGCTGCGGTGGCCATCGCCGGCGTGGGTGACGAGGTCGGGTGCCTGCCTTCGATGGCATCGATCACCGACGGATCGATCGGTCGATCCCGACTATGCCGCAACGCATCACCGTCTACGACAGACCGTCGATGTTCTGGAAGACCGCGATCGGCGATGCCGATCGCACATATGATGGAACAAGTGGCGGCCGACTCATCGCCGAGGCCGTGCGCACAGTACGCTGGGCCCACCCCAGCGTGTACTCGACAACGCATAGCCGGGGCGCGAAAGATCGCACAGTGGCGGTTGTTTCGTGTGAGGTCATGATCGGCCGATGCCCAAGGCGCCGCACCGCACCCGGTGCGCGAGGGTACCTGACGAGAGAGAGTCAAGTGTTCGACAAAGTCCTGGTGGCGAACCGTGGTGAGATCGCGATCCGAGCTTTCCGCGCGGCCTATGAACTCGGAGCCAGAACGGTCGCGATCTTCCCGTATGAGGACCGGAACTCGGTGCACCGGCTCAAGGCCGACGAGTCCTATCAGATCGGCACCCCGGGGCACCCGGTGCGGGCATATCTGTCGGTGGACGAGGTGGTCGGCGCGGCCCAGAAGTGCGGGGCCGACGCCATCTACCCGGGGTACGGCTTCCTGTCGGAGAACCAGGGGTTGGCGGCTGCGTGTGCGCAGGCGGGCATCACCTTCGTCGGTCCGTCCGCCGAGGTGCTGGAACTGACCGGTAACAAGGCGACCGCAGTCGCGGCGGCGAAGGCGGCCGGGCTGCCGGTGCTGGCGTCGTCGGAGCCGTCCGCGGACGTCGACGAGTTGCTGGCCGCGGCGCAGCAGATGCAGTTCCCGGTGTTCGTGAAGGCCGTCGCAGGTGGCGGCGGGCGCGGTATGCGCCGTGTGGAGCGACTCGACGAGTTGGCCGACGCGATCGCCGCGGCATCACGGGAGGCGGACACGGCCTTCGGTGATCCCACGGTCTTCCTGGAGCAGGCGGTGGTGAATCCCCGTCACATCGAGGTGCAGATCCTCGCCGACACCCAGGGCAACGTGATCCACCTGTTCGAGCGGGACTGCAGTGTCCAGCGGCGCCACCAGAAGGTGATCGAACTGGCGCCCGCACCGAATCTGTCGGAGGAATTGCGGGAGCGGATCTGCGCGGACGCGGTGGCCTTCGCCCGCCACATCGGGTACTCGTGTGCCGGCACTGTCGAGTTCCTGCTCGACGAGTCCGCCGCCGGGAGCGAAGCGAGCGGGGCGAATGGCTCCAGTCCGTATGTGTTCATTGAGATGAACCCGCGGATTCAGGTCGAGCACACGGTGACCGAGGAGATCACCGATGTCGATCTGGTGGGCTCCCAGCTGCGGATCGCTTCGGGGGAGTCGCTGGCGGACCTGGGATTGTCGCAGGACAAGCTGACGATCCGCGGCGCGGCGATGCAGTGCCGGATCACCACTGAGGACCCGGCGGACGATTTCCGCCCCGACGTCGGTCGGATCACTGCCTACCGAAGCCCCGGCGGTGCCGGTGTGCGTCTGGACGGCGGTGCGGTACTCGGTGCTGAGGTATCCGGGCATTTCGACTCGATGCTTGTCAAATTGACTTGCCGTGGAAGGGATTTCGCAACCGCGGTGCGCCGGGCCCGTCGTGCCGTCGCGGAGTTCCGCATTCGCGGGGTGGCGACCAACATCCCGTTCCTGCAGGCCGTGCTCGACGATCCGGACTTCCGTGCCGGTCGGGTGACCACGTCGTTCATCGAGGACCGGCCGTGGTTGTTGACCTCTCGGGTCTCGGCCGACCGCGGTACCAAGATCCTCACTTACCTCGCCGACGTCACGGTGAACAAACCGCACGGTGAACGTCCCACCACGGTGTACCCACGTGACAAGCTGCCCACCCTGGACAAGACCCGGCTGTCGTCGCCGCCGGACGGGTCGCGGCAGCGGCTGCTGGCGCTCGGCCCGGAGGGGTTCGCCGCGGATCTGCGTGACTCCAAGCGTCTCGGGGTCACCGACACCACCTTCCGAGATGCGCACCAGTCGTTGTTGGCGACCCGCGTGCGTACCAATGGGCTGATGATGGTGGCACCCTACGTGGCGGCGTTGACTCCCGAATTGTTGTCCGTCGAATGTTGGGGCGGCGCAACGTATGACGTAGCTCTGCGCTTCTTGAAGGAGGACCCGTGGGATCGGCTCGCGCAACTGCGCGAGGCCATCCCGAACATCTGTCTGCAGATGTTGCTGCGCGGTGCGAACACCGTCGGCTACACCCCGTACCCCACCAAGGTGACCACCGCATTCGTCGCCGAGGCGACCGAGGTCGGTATCGACATCTTCCGAATCTTCGACGCACTCAACAACATCGAGGCGATGCGGCCGGCCATCGACGCGGTCCGTGAGACGGGCACCGCGGTGGCCGAGGTGGCGATGAGCTACACCGGCGACCTGATGAACCCCGCGGAAGACCTGTACACGCTGGACTACTACCTGCGGCTGGCCGAGCAGATCGTCGACGCCGGCGCACACGTGCTGGCGATCAAGGACATGGCCGGGCTGCTGCGTGCTCCGGCGGCCACCACGCTGGTGTCGGCCCTGCGTCGGGAGTTCGACCTGCCGGTCCACGTCCACACCCACGACACGCCGGGCGGGCAGTTGGCGACCTACCTGGCCGCCTGGGAGGCCGGTGCGAGTGCTGTCGACGGTGCCAGTGCCGCGCTGGCGGGCACCACGAGCCAGCCAGCGCTGTCGGCGATCGTCGCGGCCGCTGCGCACACCGAGCGCGACACCGGTCTCGACCTGGCCGCGGTCTGCGACCTGGAGCCGTACTGGGAGGCGCTGCGCAAGGTGTACTCGCCGTTCGAATCCGGACTCCCGGCGCCGACCGGCCGCGTGTACACGCACGAGATCCCGGGCGGGCAGTTGTCGAACCTGCGACAGCAGGCCATCGCGCTCGGGCTGGGCAACCGCTTCGAGGCTGTCGAAGAGGCCTATGCCGCCGCCGACCGGATGCTCGGCCGGCTGATCAAGGTGACCCCGTCGTCAAAGGTCGTCGGAGATCTGGCACTGGCGTTGGTCGGCCGTGGCATCACCGCGTCCGAGTTCGCCGCCAACCCCTCGGCCTATGACATCCCCGACTCGGTGATCGGTTTCCTGCGTGGGGAACTCGGTGATCCGGCGGGTGGTTGGCCCGAACCCCTGCGGACCGTCGCGTTGTCGGGTCGCGGTGAGGCGCCTGCACCCGAGACCCTCACCGACGACGACTCGGCCTCTCTGGACGTGCCGGGTCGCAAGCGTCAGGAGACGTTGAACCGTCTGCTCTTCCCCGGTCCCACAAAGGAATTCGAAGATCACTTCGAGGCGTACGGCGACACGTCGCGGTTGAGTGCCAACCAGTTCTTCTACGGTCTGCGCTACGGCGAGGAGCACCGGGTGGAACTCGAACCGGGTGTGGAACTGCTCATCGGACTCGAAGCCGTCTCCGAACCCGACGAGAAGGGCATGCGGACGGTCATGTGCGTGCTCAACGGGCAGCTGCGTCCGGTTGCGGTACGGGACCGCTCGGTGGACTCGGCGGTGGAGGCCGCGGAGCGGGCAGATCGATCCAATCCGCACCACATCGGGGCGCCGTTCGCCGGGGTCGTGTCGTTGTCGGTCGACGTCGGCGACGAGGTCGCCGCCGGGGCCGCGATCGGCACCATCGAGGCCATGAAGATGGAGGCCACCATCACCGCGCCGATCGGCGGCAAGGTGGCCCGGGTGGCCATCGGACCGGTCACGCAGGTGGCCCCGGGGGATCTGCTGATCGAGATCGGCTGACACATCGGTGACCGGACGCTGTCCGGAGACGCACACGCGGACCTTCCGCGCAATCGCGGACGTTGCAACGCTCGCATCTGCGCAGAAGGTCCGCGTGTGCGTTCGGAGTCCCCGGCGGCGGGGCAGGGGGCACCCGCCGCCGGGGAGGTCATCACTTGGTGCCGAAGTAGCTGACGTCGTCGCCGTTGATGAGATCCGGTACGGTCCAGCCGTCCAGGTCGTACTCGGCGAGGCAATCCTCGGCCAGGCCCTTCATCTGGTCGACGCCACCGCGGTTCTGCGCGGCGAACAACAGTTCGGCCTTCACGTTCTCGTGGTTCCCGGAGTAGTTGCGCTCATAGAGTTCGTGGCGTCCACCGAACTCCGACCCGATCGAATCCCACAGTGCCTTCATGACTTTCACGCGGTCGACGGCGGTGATCCCGTTGGAGCCACGGACGTACTTGTCCAGATAGGGGCGGACGTCGGGGCTCTTGAAGTCGGCGGCACTCGAGGGGAGGTAGATGAGCCCCGACGCCACGTCCTGCTCGATGATCTCCTTGATCCGCGGATAGCCCTGCATCATGAACATCCGGTAGGTCAGCCCGTACTCGAGCTTCGGGATCACGGTGTCACCGATCCACGGCTCCGGGTTGTGAGCCATCGCATCGGTCAGCGTCCAGAACAGGTTGCGCCAGCCGATCACCTCGCCGACGCGGGTTTGCACCCCGCGGAAGCCTCCCGAACCAGTGCAATCGAGAGCCTTCATCAGTAGGCCCGCGATGAAGTCCAGTTTGACGGCCAAGCGGGTGCAACCCTGAAAGGTGAAGCGCGGCAAGAAACCCGATTGCGGGAAGAAGGAATTGATGCGGTCGACGTCGCCGTACATGAAGACGTTCTCCCACGGCACGAGCACCTTGTCGAAGACGAAGATGGTGTCGTTCTCGTCCATCCGGCTCGACAGCGGATAGTCGTACGGACTGCCCATCACCGCGGCCTGCTCGGTGTAGGAGGTGCGGCAGATCAGCTTGATGCCGGGCGCGTCCATCGGCACCGTGCAGATGAGCGCGAACTCCTTCTTGCGGATCGGTAGACCGTAATGGGCGATGAAGTTGTAGTTGGTGATTGCCGACCCGGTGGCCACCACCTTCGCCCCGGACACGATCAGTCCGGCGTCGGTCTCCTTCTCCACCTTCATGAACACGTCGCCGACCTCGTCGGGCGGGAGTTGCCGGTCCACCGGCGGGTTGATGATGGCGTGGTTCCAGTAGAGAACCTTTTCCTGCGACTCCCGGTACCAGCGCTCGGCGTTGGCCTCGAACGGTGCATACAGGTCCTTGTTGGCGTGCAGGGTGCCCAGGAAGCTGGCCTTGTAGTCGGGGGAGCGCCCCATCCAGCCGTAGGTCATCCGAGCCCACTCGGCGATCGCGTCGCGTTCTTTGAGTAGGTCCGCCGAACTGGTCGGTGCCTTGAAGAACGGCATCGTGACGCCACCGTTTCCGGTGTCGGTGGACGTGGTGACCTTGTCCTTGTGCGGCCCGGAGTGCATCGAGTCGTAGAGGCGGGCGGTCATCCGGATCGGGTTGCGGAACGCCGGATGTGTCGTGACGTCCTTGACCCGTTCGCCGTGCAGCCAGATCTCCCGGCCGTCGCGCAACGACTCGATGTACTCGTCGCCGGTCATCGGACGTGAGGCGAAGTTGCGGGTCTTGTTCGCGGCGGCGTCGGCGGCCGGGTTGACCGTCGGTGCGTCGCCGGCGGGGTCGGTCCTGGGCTGTTCGGTGGTGGTCATGGTGCGTGCCTCTCTCGATGGTGTTTGGGAATCGGGCGGTCGGGTGCGGTGATCTCGATACGGCCTCGGCTGGCGCCTCGGCCTACTCGATCAGCGGGGGGCCTGTGAATAAGCAGTGGCTGTGGTTCGGCGGGGCTGTGAATAAAGCAGGGGCTGTGTATCCGCGGGGGTTTGTGGTTCGGGGGCGGGGGTCAGCGAGGATTGTGGGTGGCCGCGGCCAGATGAAACGGGGTGAACGTGGTGGTCGAGTCGAACCATCCGGAGTGCGGATCGTCGGCGGACAGGGTCCACAGCGAGTTCACCGTGGGCTCGCCGAGATCGTGAAAAGTGCTGCGGTAGTACAGCAGTGGGTCCTTTCCGCTCGCTTCGGCATCGACGATCTCGCCGATGAAGATGATGTGATCGCCACCGTCGTAACTGCGCCACGGGACGCAGCTGAGCGTGGCCGCGGATCCTTTGAGGACCGGTGCGGTCGACCCGACGTCCCACTGCGGCCCCGGATGTGCGGGACGGCCGGCGAAATGCATCGCGATGTCGAGTTGGTCGGCGGCGAGGATGTTCACCGCGAAGTTCGCGTCGCCGAGAAAGCCGCATGCCTTCGATTTCCGGGTCAGGGTCACCTGGCACAACCGTGGCTCCAGAGACACCGCGGTGAACGCGGTGACGGTGGCACCGTGGGGTTCGCCGTCGGCGTTTGCGCAGGTGATGACGGTGACGCCGCTGGCGAACTGGCCGAACACGTTCTGCAGCGCCTTGCGTTCCATGTGACTCCTCCTTGGGGTGAGGCAGAATGTGATGTAGAACATAGGTCGATCGCTCCGGCCTGGCGATCCGGTGAACGCGATGGCGATCCAGAAAACGCGGCGAGATGCGAGGAGGTGTCATGAGCAGGCTTCGACGGCTCCGATTGCCCGGAGATCCGGACTGGGATGCGGCCTCGGACGCGGTCTCCGACGCCTACTTCCCGCACACCCTGAGTCCGCGTGTGGCGGGGAGCACCGCGGCCGATGTGGACGTGGGCGTCACCGTGTTGGGGCCGCTGCGCATCGCCCGTATCGGCTGGGGCGCCGAGGTGGCGATCCACTCCGAGCATCCTGGCGCCTACGGCATCAACGTCCCGCTCGGCGGCGTGCTCGAGACGTGCGTCGCCGGCCACACCGTGGTCTCGACGAGTGGGTTGGCGACCGTGAACCCACCCGACACCCCGACCGACATCACCCGGTGGTCGGACACCTGCACCATCGTCGGGGTGAAGATCGATCGCGACTTCCTGGTGCGTGAGGTCAGCCGAGTGACCGGTCAGGCGGATGCCGAGATTCCGGATCAACTCGATCTGCGAGCCCCCGAGGGAGCCAGCTGGTTCCGTCTGGTCCGGTCCATCGCAGCGCAGCCGGACGACGATCCGCTGCTGTCGAATCCACTTGTCGCCGAACAGCTCGCGGGATCGCTGACCGACGCGTTCCTGCTCGCGGCGTTACCCGACGACCCGTCCGATCGTCAGATGCCGCGCCCGCGGATCGTGACCCGCGTGCTCGATGCGCTACGCGCCGACCCGGCGCGCCCGTGGACGGCGGTCGACATGGCCGAGACGGCCGGGGTGAGCGTGCGACGGCTGCAGGAAGGGTTTCGTGAGTACGTCGGGAAGACCCCACGCGAGTGTCTGACGGAGATCCGGCTCGCCGCCGTGCACGACGAACTGCGGACCGGTGGCGCGTCGTCGGTGACCGACGTCGCGATGAAGTGGGGCTTCACCCATTCCGGGCGTTTCGCCGCCGCGTTCCGGCATCGATACGGAGTGGCTCCGTCGCAGGTGCTGCGGGACTGAGAGTCCAGACGCGGACCCACCGAGCACACGCGAGTGGTGCTATGTCCGCGTGTGCGTGGAACCTCCGCGTTTGCGCGGGGCGCGCGGCGAACGGATCAGCTGCCCCGATACGTCGTGTACGAATAGGGGCTCAGCAGCACCGGGACGTGATGGTGACGGCTGGTGTCGGCGATCTCGAAACAGATGTCGATCTCCGGGTAGAAGCCGTCGATCGCGTTGGCGGCGAACCAATTCCCGGTGTCGAAGACGAGATGATAGATCCCCGGGACGAGGTCGTCGGGTGCGATCTGGGTGATGCGTCCGTCGGCATCGGTGGTCTCGTTGGCCAATTCGGCACCGGCGGCGTCCTGCAGCGACACCGACATCCCGGAGGCGGGCGAACCGGACGCGGCGTCGAGTACGTGCGTGGACAGCCCGGTCATTCGCTCAGTTCCTCCTCGACGTAGACGCCGGCGGGCGTCAGCATGCGGATCAATCGGGCCCGGTTGATCTTCGCGAGCTCCGCGCGGGTGATCCGGCGTTCGGTCTCCGGCTCGTTCTCGATGCGCTCCTCGAGGATACCGAGCAGTTCGGCGGCGGGGCGGCCGTTGGCGAACACCAGATAGACGTGCCCGAACTTCTCCTCGTACGCAGCGTTGAGTCGCCTGAGTTCGGCCAGCACCTCCGGGGCGGCATCCGCGACACCGGACTGCTCGCGCTGTGACGACGGATTGTCGGGGCGGTCGCCGATCCGCGGGTGGCCGGCCAGCGCCGCATCGAGATCGGCGTCGGTGAGTTCGGCCAGGATCGAGTCCGCGTAGGACAGGAAGGATTCCGTGTCGGCGAAAGGCCGGGCCTTGGCGACGCGCAGCGCCCAGATCGAGGAACTGCAGCATTCGTAGAGCTGATGGATGGCCTGGGTCTGGGAGAGTGCATTGAAACTCTCCAGACCCCGCCAGTCGGTGCGACGCATCTTCTGAGCCTAGGAGAGTTCGGGTTGCCGGCTGAACCTGGCCGAGGTGATCGGATTGGCGTCGGCGACGAGATCGTCGAACCGATAGTTGGCGATCTTCGCGATCTCGATGAGGGCGAACGCCTTTTCGCTCGTGTCGGAGTTGTCCATGCGCGCCCAACCGCTCCGCAACACCCGGTCGTAGCGTTCGGTCTCGCGGGCGCAGATGACGAGGGGGAAACCGAAGTGTTCGCGGTAGGCCGTCGCGAGGTTGACGACGTTGCGGTGCTCGGATTCGTCGAGCTGGGACAGGGCGACATGGTCGACAGCACGCGGTTCCCCGGTCTGCTCGTCCTCGGAGCCGAGATCGGGAAAGGCGCGGATCAGGGCCAACTGCCCGTCGTCGGTGCCGGTCAGCATGGCCTCCTGGAAGGCGCTGCGCAGATCGTGCACGTCCGCGAAAGGCCTTTGCTCCCATGCTCGTTCGAGAACCCAGTCGACGTCCTGCACGACGTGGCCGAAAGTGTCACGGAACTGCTCGGCAGACATCGTGTTGACCTCGTCGAGGGTGATCGACCCCGCTCCGGCCACCGCAGGTCCCTTGCCGCCGACGTGGAAGAACAAGAGATTCAGCAGGATCGCCGTGATCGCGCCCATCGTGATGCCGGTCGAGAAGGGGATCTGCAGGATGATGTTCGGCATTGCCTCGTCGACACCGGGCAGTGCAGGGACGTCGACCTGCTCGCCGGAACGTGTGATCACCGTCGTCGGGGTCGCGGACTGGGAGAACTGGACGTAGAGGGCCACCGCCAGCGACGTGGCCGCGATGATCAGGTTGCGATGGTCGGTGAAATCGACCGAGGTCAACGTCTGGATGCCGACGATCGCGACCGTCGCGAACATGATCAGGGCAGCACCGCCGAGAACCGGCGCCGGAATCGACTCGACGATCTTCGCCAGCTTCGGCAGCAGACCGAGCAGCATCATGATGACGCCTGCGCAGGCCACCACCCATCGGCTCTTGACCCCGGTGAGCCGCACCAGGCCGACGTTTTCGGAGAAGGCGGTGTAGGGAAACGAGTTGAACGAGCCGCCGATGACAGTGGCGACACCGTCGGCGCGCACCGCCGCGGCGACATCGTCCTTGCGGATCCTTTTGCCGACGATCTCGCCGGTCGCGAAGATCGACCCGGTGGACTCGACGGCGACGACCAACAGCACCACGATCATCGACACGATCGCAACCAGATCCCAGCGCGGCCATCCGAAGGCGAACGGCGGGGTGAAGCCGAGCCAGTCGGCCTCGCCGACCGCTGCGAAACTCGCGTCGCCGCACAGCCATGCCACCACGGTGCCGATGACCAGACCCAGGAGGACGGCGATGGTGCCGAGGAACCCGCGGAAGAATCGTTGCATCAACACGATCAGGATGATGGTCCCCAGGACGTAGAGGACCCAGCGCCAGTTGGCCGCGTCGTACAGGTGGGTCGTCGGGTCGCTGACCGCATCGCCCGCACCCACCGGGATCAGACAGATACCGATGATGGTGATCAGCGTGCCCGTGACCACCGGTGGTAGGAACCGGATCAGTTTGGCGAAGAACGGGGCGATCAGGAAGGTGAAGACACCGGCCGCGATCACCGCGCCGTACACGGTCTGCAGGCCGACCCGGCCGCCGCCGTGGTTGTTGGCGATCTGGATCACCGGCGCGAGTGTCGCGAAGGTGATGCCCTGCAGCAGCGGCAGGCGGACGCCGATCTTCCAGATGCCGACCGCCTGCAGCAGGGAAGCGATCCCGCAGGTGAACAGATCGGCGGTGATCAGCATGGTGAGTGCCTCGGAGTCGAGGCCGATGGCCCGGGCGATCAACAGCGGGACCAGGACGGCGCCGGCGTAGAAGGCGACCACGTGCTGAGCGCCGAGTGCGACGAGCCGGCCCGCGGGCGGTACCTGATCGACGGGGTGCACGCGACGTCTGCTCTGCGCTGCGGTCGGGGCGGACGAATCTGTTGCCATGTGCTCAACCACCTTCTGCTCACCGCCATCGGATCCGTGGCAGCGATGCCACGGTGGCAGAGAAGATTGTGAACCCCGGTACGGTTTACCGCGCGGCGGTCGATGATGTGTTTCCGGCCGGTGAACCAGTGAGGGAGAGGCGGCGCGACGACGTCATGACGAAGCCTTCTCGAGCGCCGGCCGAGGGTGGGACCGAGGGCGGCACCAACGTCCTCGGCGTGGTCCTCGCGGCCGGTGCGGGCACACGCTACGGATCGCCCAAAATCGTTGCTCGCCAAGGCGAATGGCTTCGTCTGGCAGTCGCCGCGCTGGCTGGAGCGGGCTGTCGCGAGGTGATCGTGACGATGGGTGCCCGGGTGGTGGAGCCACCGGCCGGATCGTCGGCGGTGGTGGTCTCCGACTGGGCCGACGGATTGTCGGCGACGGTGCGTGCCGCCGTCATCGAGGCAGGTCGCCGGTCGTGGGTGCACGGCATGGTTTTACATGTTGTTGACACACCAGACGTCGGGGCGGACGTGGTGGCCCGGGTGTTGTCGGCGACCGGCGGACGAGCCGACCGACTGGGACGTGCGGTCTTCGATGGTGCACCGGGACATCCGGTGTATATCGGTGTGCGACACCTCGATGCGTTGGTGGCCGGACTGGACGGTGACGTCGGTGCAGGGCCGTATCTGCGGACGCATGCGCGGGAGGTCATTGAGGTGGAGTGCGGTGACCTCGCGACCGGGACAGACCGGGACGTGGCGGATTGAGTGCCAGACTCTCAGCGCAGAAAACTCACCGGGCCGGACACGCCGCGCTCCGGTGGCGCCGGTCGAACGGGGTTGCTGCCCACAGGGATCGGGGCCCGGACGACGGCTGTGGCGAGCTCAGGTCGGGAGGGCGTCGGACAGTGCACCCACCGTCACGCCGAGAGCGCCCTGGGCGAACCGGGCGACCGGGGCGGCCGCGGCGTCGAGCGCGGCACCGTGGCCCGTGCGGGCGCGGCCCCAGAGCCGGCCGCGCTGGTGGTCACCGCCCTCGGGTGTGACACCGATGAGGCACACGAGTTCCCCGGTGGTGGGGATGCACACCCCCCAGACGAATTCCGTCTCGCGGCGCCAGCCGTCGGCGGCGGAGGCGACGAAGGAGCTTGCGTCGGCGACCCCCAGATCGGACAACGCCGGAACGTCGGTGATCCGGTCGTCCGCACGAAGCGCACGCAGATACCACGTCCCGGCGTTGATCTCGACAGCTTCCATGTCGAAGCGGTGAGTGCCTGACTACTTGATCTCGAGCAGGAGGGTTCCCTGGGTGACCGCGGCACCGGCCTCGACGGCCAGGCCGGTCACGACGCCGTCCTTGTGGGCGGTGACCGGGTTCTCCATCTTCATCGCCTCGAGCACCACGACGAGATCACCGGCAGACACCTGCTGGCCCTCCTCGACGGCGACCTTGACGACGGTGCCCTGCATCGGGGCCTGCACGGAATCGCCGGAAGCAGCGGCGCCGCCGCCCTTCTTGCGGGAACGCGCCTTGGGCTTCTTGCGCAGGACACCGTTGCCGCCGCCACCGCCGAGCTGCAGATCGCCGGGCAGCGAGACCTCGACGCGACGGCCACCGACCTCGACGACGACGTTCTGCCGCGGCAGGGCGTCGTCCTCGTCGATGGCCTCGCCGCCGGTGTACGGCTCGATCGGGTTCTCCCAATCGGTCTCGATCCATTTGGTGTAGACGTCGAACGTCTCCACGCCGTCGTCGTTCTTGTGCCCCATGAAGGCGGGGTTGGTGACGATGTGCCGGTGGAAGGGGAGCACGGTGGCCAGACCCTCGACCTCGTACTCGGCGAGTGCGCGGCTGGCACGCTCGAGCGCCTGCTCACGGTTCTCGCCGACGACGATCAGCTTGGCGAGCATGGAGTCGAACTGGCCACCGATGACGTCGCCCTCGACGACACCGGAGTCGACGCGCACGCCCGGGCCGCTCGGCTCGCGGTACTTGGTGATCGGGCCGGGAGCGGGCAGGAAGTTGCGGCCCGCGTCCTCACCGTTGATGCGGAACTCGAAGGCGTGCCCACGCGGTGTCGGGTCCTCGGAGATCTCGAGCTTCTCGCCGTTGGCGATGCGGAACTGCTGGCGCACCAGGTCGATGCCCGCGGTCTCCTCGGTGACCGGATGCTCCACCTGCAGACGGGTGTTGACCTCGAGGAACGACACGAGACCGTCGTTGCCGACGAGGAACTCGACCGTCCCGGCGCCGTAGTAGCCGGCCTCCCGGCAGATCGCCTTGGCCGACTCGTGGATCTTGGTGCGCTGCTCGTCGGTCAGGAACGGCGCCGGGGCCTCCTCGACGAGCTTCTGGAAACGGCGCTGCAGCGAGCAGTCACGCGTGCCGGCGACGATGACGTTGCCGTGCTGGTCGGCGATGACCTGGGCCTCCACGTGGCGGGCCTTGTCCAGGTAGCGCTCCACGAAGCACTCGCCGCGACCGAAGGCGGCGACGGCCTCACGGGTGGCCGACTCGAACAGGTGGGGGATCTCTTCGATGCTGTAGGCGACCTTCATGCCGCGCCCGCCGCCACCGAAGGCGGCCTTGATCGCGACCGGGACCCCGTGCTCCTTGGCAAACGCGACGACCTCGTCGGCATCCTTGACCGGATCCTTGGTGCCCGGAGCCATGGGGGCGTTGGCCTTGAGCGCGATGTGGCGCGCGGTGACCTTGTCACCGAGGTCGCGGATCGACTGCGGCGACGGTCCGATCCAGATCAGTCCGGCGTCGAGCACGGCCTGGGCGAAGTCGGCATTCTCGGACAGGAAGCCATAGCCGGGGTGCACAGCGTTCGCGCCGGACTTGGCTGCTGCGTCGAGAAGCTTGTCGAAGACGAGGTATGACTCGGCAGACGTCTGGCCGCCGAGCGCGAAGGCCTCGTCGGCCAGCTTGACGAACTGTGCGTCCGCATCGGGCTCTGCGTAGACCGCGACGCTCGGAATACCGGCATCGCGCGCCGCGCGGATCACACGCACGGCAATCTCACCGCGGTTGGCGATGAGGACCTTGGAAATCGTCGAGCTGTTCGCAGAGGGACTAGGCACTTGTTCTCCTGGGCGTCGTGTCGCCGTGGTCGGCGGCACCGGCTGGTGGTCGGGCTTCACACTCACTTTGTGGTCCACCCCGTGACGGGCCTGATGTGGGCCGGGACGAGGTGACGCATGACACTTGGAGTCTAGGTGCCACGCGCTCAGGGCAATACCCTAACCCACCGATCATTTGCTCGGTCGCCCGCCGGGGGGCACGGCGAGTCCGAAGGCACTGTCGTCGCCGACGGTGCGGACGAACTCGGTGAAAGCCTGCAGGTAGGCGCGAACCGGTGCACCGGGCGCACCGTCGGCGCGGCGGGGGTCGTCGGGGCCAGTGACATTTTTCACTGCCGGTTCGGCGCCGGGAAAACGAGCGGACACCCGCATACCCGATGGTGTCCGATTTATCCAGATGAACACCTCGTCGGTGGCATAGCTGTGGCTACGCAAGACCTTGGCGCGGCCGGCGTCGGCCTCGGCGGCACCGGGGGCGTAACGGGTGTCGATGAACGAGATGACGAAGCGGGGTTCGCCGCCGTGCCCGAGGAGTTCGGCCACCCGTAGGAACGGCAGCGATGATCCCTGTCGTGACCGTTTCAGCTCGGCCGTCGCCCGCGCCACCGCCTGGTCGAAGGTCGGCGAGTCGGAGACGTCGAGGCAAAAGGGTGCGACGGCCACGTACCACCCGAGCGACGCCAGCCATCGGGTGTCGTTGCGGGTGTGCCGGGGCAGCACGCAGCGGAACTCCGGGTCACCGGTGTGCTGGTGGTAGACGATCGCGAACGCGGCCAACACACCCGCGGTCAGGGTCCCGCCCGCTTGGGAGCACACGGCGTTGAACCGGTTGGCGGCCACGTCGTCGAGCACGACATCGGTGATGGAGGCCTGTGGGATCGCGACCTCCTCGTCGATGCTGTCGGTGTCGCTGTCGGTGCCGGCGTCGGTGTTGGCCGTTCGGCCCGCTTCGATCTCCGGGGATTCGCCGTCGGTGGCGGTGCGCTCGTAATCGAACCCGGGCAGATCTCCGCGTCCGGCACGCAGGAAGTCGGCCCAGGTGCCGACGGCAGGATGGTCGGCGCCGGTCTGATCGGCCTGGCGGCGCTCCTCCGCGCTGAAGTCGACATAGCTGCCGACCTCCGATGTCTGCGGCGCAACGTGATCGCGAGCCGCGCGATAAGCCTGCACCAATTCGTCCTGGGCCATGATCAGGGAGTAGCCGTCAACCAACGAGTGGTCGGCGGCGAACAGCAACGTGAACGAGTGCTCGCGACCGACCGTGGCGAACATGTAGGCGGGCCAGTGCAACGGGGCGGTGGCGCGGTCGAAGGCGCCCGCGACCTGCTCGACGAGCGGCCCGGATTGCGTGTACCAGCCGATCCGACCCATCTTGAGTTTGACGGTCCCGGGTTCGGTGGTCAGGCGCTGCAGACCGTCACCCTTGAGCACCACATGGCTGCGCAGCACCTCGTGACGATCGATCCATCGCATCAGCGCGGTCCGGATCGCCGGAATCGACAACGGTTCGTCGAACTCGATCGACAGGCCCAGCCACGATTCCCGGCCGCCCTCGCGACGCGTGCGCAGGCGATACTCGAACGCCGATCGCAGGTGCTGTTCGTGATTGTGGGAGGTGAGTCGCGAATCGTGCGTCCACGTCCCCAGGCCACCCGGGACATACGGGGTCCACTCGACGAGGCCGCCGGGCTCGATCGGCTCCTCGAGGATCTGGATGAACTTCATGTGCCGGGTTCGGCCGCCGGCCCGGGTGTGTCCTGCGGCCCGTCTGTACTCTGCGGCCCGTCTGTACTTTGCGGCCCGTCTGCGAGCTGCGCGCGCACCTGGTTCTTCACCCGCGCCAACATGCCCGCCATCCCGCGCAGCCGCAGAAGACTGACAGCGGCGTCGAGACCCAGGTCGTGGTAGAAGTCGGCGGGCACGGCGAGGATCTCCTCCGCCGAGGCGCCGTCGAGTCCCTGATGCAGGATCGAGGCGAAGCCCCGAGTTGTCGGAGCCTCTTGCGGCGCACTGAAATACAGCCGCACGGCCGTCGGCGCCGAGGCATCGACGGCGAGGAACACCGGTGACTGGCACTCCGGGACCGGCTCCATCGCGTCGGTCACCAGATGGTCCGGTAACTCCGGCAGTTCGCGGGAGAACTCGAGCAGTAGCGCAACCTTGTCCGAATCGCCGAGCGCACCGAAGTCGTCGACGATGTCCGCGAGTGGTTCGGGCAGACTCATTTCTTGACGGGTGGTTGTCCGGGCTCGGGACCGATGGCGATCGGCACCCTGACCACGTTGCCCCACTCGGTCCAGGAGCCGTCGTAGTTACGGACGTGCTCGAAACCGAGCAGATGGGTCAGGACGAACCAGGTGTGGCTCGAGCGCTCGCCGATCCGACAGTACGCGATCGTCGGGGTCGACGAGTCGAGCTCGCCGTAGATCTCGTCGAGCTCGGCGCGGGACCGGAACCGTCCGTCGGAGGCAGCTGCCTTGGCCCACGGGATGGAGATGGCCGACGGGATGTGGCCGCCGCGCAATGCGCCTTCCTCCGGGTAGTCCGGCATGTGGGTGCGTTCGCCGGTGTACTCCTGAGGGGAGCGGACGTCGACGAGCGGCTCGCTGCCGAGCGCCTCGAGGACCTCGGGTGCAAAGGCCCGGATCCGGGTGTCGTCGCGCTCGACGACGGGATAGTCCGATCGCGGGTACTCCGGGACGTCGAAACTGGTCTCGCGGTCCTCGGACATCCACGCATCGCGTCCGCCGTCGAGCAGGCGCACGTCCTCGTGTCCGAAGAGCGTGAACACCCACAGCGCGTATGCGGCCCACCAATTGCTCTTGTCGCCGTAGATGACGATCGTGTCGTCGCGTTCGATGCCCTTGCTGCGCATCAGCTCGGCGAACTGCTCCCCGTCGATGTAGTCACGCTCGACCGGATCGTTCAGGTGCAGGTGCCAATCGATCTTCTGCGCGGTCGGGATGTGCCCGATGTCGTAGAGCAGCACGTCCTCGTCGGACTCGACGATCTTGAGTCCCTTGGCGCCGAGATGCGCGGACAACCACTGCGTGGTGACCAGCCGCTCCGGGTGTGCATAGGCGGCGAACGTCGGATTCGGATCGGTCTCAACGCTCAACTGCGGTCCCTCTCAGGAGTGGTGACGAATCCACCGACGACCCTTCGAGACGCTCACGAACTTCGTTCCTCAGGTGCCGGTGGACCCGGGCTGTGGTCTGTCGATAGCGAGCCTACCCAGTCGTCGGTGCCCGCGGTGTGCGGTGTGCCGGGATGTCGCCGCGCGATTCACCGTCGGTACGGCCGAGCCGCCTGGTCGGAGAGGACCGCACACGCCGACGACAACGCGTCGGTGGGTGGGATCAACCGATCCGCGAGCTCGCGCGCGGCACGCCTCGTCTCGGGGTCGGTGAGGGGTTCGAGGTGGGTCGCGCCGAGTCTGGACAGCGGGGCACCCCCGCCGACACCGGCCCGGCGCAGCGCCCCGGCCCACAGGGGTTGATCGGCGCTGAGCCACCCGATCACGCTCGGGATGCCGGCGCGGGTTGCGGCACCGGTGGTCCCCGCACCGCCGTGGTGGACGGCGCCCGCGCAATGCGGCAGCAGGACTTCGTGATCGACGGCGTCGGCGACGTGGTGCACCCCATCGGCGCCGACGGGGTGCGGGGTGTGTGCGATCACGCGCAGCCCCTGGCGCGACAGGGCGTCGACGACGGTGATGACGCGATCCTTGTCCACCGGCATGCTGCCGAAACCGACGTAGACGGGAGCAGGTCCCGCATCGGCCCAGTCGAGCGCCTCGACGGTCGCCGCATCCTGGTGGTCGTTGAGTGCGAGGCGGGTGTTTCGGTCGGCCACAAGGCTTCCCACCACCGGTCGCTGCGCGCCCCATTCGGCATCGAGTCCCTTGAACAGGAGCGGATCGTAGGCCTGGATCTCGCGGAACCCGTCGGAGCGTAGGCGGTGGCTCAGCGGGCCTTTGGCCGGTGCGAGATCGAGTCGTCGACGGAGGTCGGCCTCGGCGCCGCGGACACTGAGGTGATAGACCCGTTCGGCGACACTCCAGGCCGGTCGGCGAGTCCATCGCGGCCAGTCGCCCGCCGTCGGGGAGACACTCGAATTCGGCCGCACCGGACAGTAATTGAGGCCCGCATAGGCGATCTGACGGCTCTCCGCGATCGCCGCGGCGCGTTCCTGTCCGACGGGCCCGCAGACGATGTTGTCGGCGACGTCGGCGAGCGCGGAGATCGCCGCCTCGGATTCGGTGGCACCATAGGCGCCGACCTCGCGCAGCGCGCGGAATCGGACGCGCGGATCCTTGGCGTGCAGTTGCTCGCGGATCAGCGGACTGCGCAGCAACTCCGCGGTGTCGGGACCGATGCTCTGGGTGGGCAGCCCGGTCCGCTCCACGGCAGCCACGAGATTGTCGGGGACGGCCAACCGGACCTCGTGACCGCGGTCGACCAGGCCGACGGCGAGCGCCACCGCTGGCTGGATGTCGCCGCGACTGCCGTGCAGGGCGAAGCCGACCCTCATCGGTCCCACGTGTTCGCCGGCAGCCCCCAGCGATCGAGTTCGGCATGCACGAGTTCGGCCAGCGCCGCCGGCAGTGCCGCGGCATCGGGATCCAGACAGATGAACGACAGCGTGAACACGCCTGCACTCTGCGACATCCAGGCGCTGATGCCGCCGCCCCATCGGCGCAGGGTCTCGGTGTCGGCGCCCGGGGTCACCGCGCGACTGACCACCGACACCGGGGTCGACCCACCCAGCGCCGCGAAATCGTGATCGAGTCGGCCGATGTTGGAGACCAGACACAGTGGCGTGGTCATCGACCCGGTCAGCCGGCGGATCGCCTTGTCTCCCAACGCTTGCCCCAGAACGCCGAACTGGGAGCTGGGCGGTCTCTCCCGCAGGGACGCGAACGCGGACTTGCTGGCCGCCCGGATGGTGCCGAGATCGGCGTAACGATCGTCGTCGACGACGATGCGTGCGGTCACCGCGGACGTGGCGTTGGCCCGACGGTCCCCGTCCGCACGGGTGGAGACGGGAAGGTTGACACCGATCTCGTCTCCGGTGTGGATCCGGCCGGTGCGGGCCAGCACGCCCACTGCGATCGCGATGAACAGCGTGTTGGCGGTGCCTCCGGCGGCCGCTGCGGTGTCGAGGAAGGCCTGTTCGTCGACGGTGACCGCATGATTCGGCACGCCGGTCGGAGTCCGCTCGGCAGGTTCGTCGGCCTGCGGGAGGCGTCGGTTGACACCGGTCGCCTGCGGGGCGAGTGCGCCACCGGCGCGCACGATGCCCGCTGCGGCGCGGCCTGCCGACGCCAGTACGGTTGCTGCCTCGCGGATCTCGTCGACACGGCCGGGGAGGACGTCGCGGGTGTCGAAGTCGATGTCGCCGAACGCCTCGGCGAACGCGGCGAAGGTGGCGCCGCCGTCGGCGATGACATGTGAACAGATCAGCGACACGAGGATGTCGCCGTCGGCGTCGTCGACGCGTGCCGCGGCCAGCCGCCACGCCGGGCCGTGTATCGAGTCGACGGGTTCGGCGGCCCGCGCGTCGGCCCAGTGGATGGTCTCGCCGCTGGGCACCGGGGTGGGGGAGAAGTGGAATCGGCCCGCAGCGGGTGTGTGAATCCAGCGGTCCCGCACGGGTATACGTCGGCGGCGCACGAGTTTGCCGAGCCGTCCGACGCGGAGCCGGTCGGCCAACTCGGTGAGGATCGCGGTGTCGTAGTCGGCCGGCAGACGCCACAGCGTCTGGTTGACCACCGCGAGTCCGATGGCGTGTTCCATGCGGACGAAGAGATCGTCGTCGGGGGTGAGACGTTCGGCGGCGTGCAACGTCGTGGCGGGGGCGGTGCTCACTGGGCGGAGGCCTTTCGTCGGTCTCGGGGGTGGAGTGGTCAGACGCGCCGCAGGTAGGTGCGCACGGTGATCGGGGCGATGATCGCGATGATGGCGACCGTGCCGAGGAGCGTCCAGCCGAGATCGGCACTCACCGTGAGGCCGTCGGCGAGATCCCGGTAGGCCGAGACGAGGTGCGACACCGGGTTGACGTCGGCCACGCGTTGCATCCATCCGGGCATCGTCTCGGTCGGTACGTATGCGTTGGAGGTGAAGGTCAACGGCATCAGGATGAGCATCGAAATACCCTGTACTGCCGATGCTTTGGACATGAGCACACCCATCAGCGCGAAGATCCAGCTGATCGAGAAGGCGGCGAAGACGGTGAGCAGCGTGGCGGCGAGCGCGCCGATCACGCTGTCGGGACGATAACCGAGTGCGACACCGACGGTGAGCGACACCACCGTGGCGATCAGGTAGCGGAAGGTGTCGGCGATGAGCAGTCCGGCGAGTGGGGCGACGCGTGCGATGGGCAGCGATATGAAACGGTCGAACACACCGGTGTCCATGTCCTCGCGCAGCTGGACGCCGGTGATCACCGAGGTGGTGACCGCGACGGAGACCGCCACGCCGGGCACCAGCTGCGGCAGGTAGTCGGTGACGCTGCCGGACACCGCGCCGCCGAAGATGTTGGCGAACATGATCGTGAACACGATCGGCACCACGATGACGTCGACGAGCTGATGCGGGTTGTGCCGGAATCGGGTCAGCCCGCGTCCGGCGAGCGCCGCGGTGTCGCGCAGTGCCTGCCCGAAGGTGACCCGTTCGATGACAGTGCCGGTCCATTCGGGAACGGCGACTCCGACGGTCATGCGGGGACCTCGTTTCCGGTGATGGCGAAGAACGCCTCGTCGAGGCTCGGGCGCTGCACGGTCAGTTCGGCGAGGGGTATCGCGGCGTCGTCGAATGCGGTGACCACACGGGCCACCACGGACGGATCACTGATGCCCGCGGTGATCCGTCCGGCTTCGGGAGTCGGCGTCACGGCATCACCGAGCAAGGTCTGCATGATCGTCAGGGCCTGACCGAACTGTTCGGGCCGTTCCAGCGTGATCTGCAGAGTTCGGGAACCCACGCGGTCCTTGAGCGCATCGGCCGGGCCATCGGCAACCACGCGCCCGTGGTCGATGACCACGAGCGAGTCGGCGAGTTGATCGGCCTCGTCGAGGTACTGGGTGGTGAGCACGACCGTGCTGCCTGCACCGACGAGCTCGCGTACCGCAGCCCACACCTGCGCTCGGGTCGCCGGATCGAGGCCGGTGGTGGGTTCGTCGAGGAACAGCAGGGCCGGTCGGGTGATCATCGAGACCGCCAGATCGATGCGTCGTCGCATACCTCCGGAGAACCCGGATACGGGGCGGTCGGCCGCATCCGTCAACCCGAACTCCTCGATCAGTTCGCTCGCCCGAGTGCGCGCACGGGGACCGCGGAAGCCACGCAGCCGGGCGAACAACTGCAGGTTCTCCGTCGCGGTGAGGTCTTCGTCGATCGACGCGTACTGGCCGGTCAGCGAGATCAGCGAACGCACCGCGGTCGCGTCGGTGACGACGTCGCGGCCGAAGACGCGAGCCGAACCACCGTCGGGGCGCAGCAGTGTCGCGAGCATGCGGACGGTCGTGGTCTTGCCGGCACCATTGGGACCGAGGACGCCGCACACCGACCCGGTCGGCACCGTCAGCGACACGTCGTCGACGGCGGTCACCGCGCCGAAGCGTTTGTGCAACCCGACGGCCTCGACCGCGATCTCCGGCAGTCTGGTCATGAAACGTCCCTCCCGTATTCGGTGTCGACGTCAAGGATGCGGGGACGGCGCGACGACGGCCACCTGCCCCGTTGTCGGGGTGAGGGAACTCACGCGCCCGCTGATCAGCCCGCCCGGTGGCGTCGTGGCTGCGTCCGCATGTCGTCGACCTGGTCGGTGACCGCGTCGAGCAGGTCGTCCATCGTCTGCCGAGCGGTGGTGGTGTCGGGGTGTCGCGCGCGCAGCTGGATCCCGTCGGTATCGCGCCAGAACCAGAACTGGGCGGTATCGGTGTCGCGGGAGCTGGAGATCTGTCGGGTGGTGACCGAGGCCGGGAGGTGCAGGCGCCGGTAGTCGACGTAGGACATCATGAACACGTCGTTGCGGTTCTGCCGGAGCAGGTCGGCGTACGCGGTGTACACCGGCGTCAGCCCGATCTCCGCCAGCGGCAGTGCGTCGCCGAGTCGTGTCGTGTTGGTGCGCAATGCGCAGGCGCCGTCGCCACGGGCGAGCAGGCGGATCGGCGCGTTGCCGACCAGCCAGCCGACCGCACGCCGGTCGACCGGACGACCGCGGGTGTGGATCGGGAGGATGGTGGCCAGCTCGGCGGGCCCGCCCGCCTGACGCACGGCGTCGGCCACCGCGGTCAACAATGCGGGATAGGTGCGGGCGCCCTTCGCCCGCACCGCGCTCTCGAAGGAGTCGGTCGCCTCCGCGTCGAGCAGGTCACGCACCTCGGTGCGGACCTCGGCCTTCTCGCCCGGTGCGAGACCGAGGTCGAGGGGGAACTCGGGTACCGTCCAGTCGCCCGCGGCGAGGAACTCTCCCCACCGCGTCAGACGCGGGTCGTCGGTACCGACGGGGGCGGCGTTCTCCTCGAGTGCGCGGATCGCCAGGAAGCTCGCAGGCGCGGGGACCGGCACGCGCGCGATGTCGTCGACGAGGTCCGAGGCGATCACGGCCAACGAATACGCATCCACGAAGCAGTGATCGAACGCGCAGATCAGTGTCGTCGACGAGGGGCGATCGACGGCCGCGATCACGTGCCCGAAAGGGGTGAAAGGCGAACAGTTCGCCGCGATCTCGTCGATCAGGTGGTCGGAGATCGGGCTGGTCTCGGTGTCACAGGTGCGAGGTTCGACGGTGACCGTCGCCGCAGGTGTGACGTGGCGGCGGAAATCGTCGCCGTCGATGTCGAAGTGACACCGGAGTACCTCATGTCGCTCGAGCAGCGTGCGCACCGCTCGGGTCAGGTCCTCGAGCGGCACCCGCTCGCCGAACTCCACCGTCAGGGCGAGCCAGCCGGCCGCGCCGTGCCGACGCAACCCGTCCAGATGGAATTTCTCGTTCTCCGACGGCGGCACCGCCACCGCTGTCGGCGTCGCATCCGACGACAGATCCCATCGCACCAGGGCGCCGGGCGCGATGGCGACGGTGTCGACGCCGCACAGCTTCACGAGGTCGCCTCGACCGCAGGCGCCGCGCCGACGACGAGGTCGTCTCCGGCGCAGTAGGACCTCAGCCATCGACCCACCGAGTCGCGGTAGGTGTCGAAGTTCGCCAGCGCGGTCGCGTTGTCGGGAACCAGTGCGGTGAGCCCGAGGCCGAGATCGAAGCGGGTGAACCACATGTTCGCGTTGCGGGTGCGACCGACCGCCGGGAAGATGGTTGACTCCGCGACCACGGGGTCACTGGCCACCGGGACGCGACGGAAGTCCAGGTAGGAGACCATCTGCGGCGATGTCGCCTCCGGCACGAAGGCGCCCTGCGCCGCCAGGATCGCGAGCGCCGCGTGGACGGGCACCGCGCTGAGCTCATGCGCCCGGCGCACCGCGGTGGTGGCGGTCCGGATCAGATCGTCGAACGACGACCCGGCCGCGATGGGGAACGTGACCGGGGTGAAGTTGCACAGCCAGCCTTGCGTGGCGGTGTGCTCGGCCGTTCGTGTGGACAACACCGTCGACGTGAAAAATGCGTCGCTGCCCAACAATTCGTTCTCGGCCGCGGCCAGTGCCGCGTAGACGAGTCCGGCGAACGACTGGCCGTCGCCGCGGCGTCGGTCACCCGCCTCGAGTTCGTCTGCGGTCGCCAGCGTGTGCGTGACCGGGACCGCCGGGGCCGGTTCGTCGTCGACCAAGCCGAGATCGAACGGGAAGCGGGGGATACGTCCGTTGGTCACCGACAGTGCTTCGCGCCAGGTGGCGATCCTCGGGTCGTCGGGATCCACGGCCGCTGCGGCAGCCTGCTCGGTGGCGATGTAGTCGGTGAACTGCCCGGGCACCACCGGCTCGGGTGTCCGCCCGTCGCGGTAGGCCCGATAGAGCTCGGCGAGCTCCTGCAGGCCGACCATCTGGGAGAAACCGTCGCTGTGCGAGTGATCCGACCCGATGTAGAACGTGAACCGTGCGCAACCGTCGACCGCGCCGTAGACGAGGCCGGGCATCCGGTCGAAGACCGCTTCGGTCTCGATACGGCCGACGATGTGCGCCAACACCTCGTCGGAGGGGAGCTCGACATCGGTGTCCACGGCGACGAACTCGATGGTCTCGGGAGGCGCGACCAACCGCTGCGGCCCGCTCTCGGTGAGCGTGTACAGCGACCGCAGTTCGTCGTGTCGCCGGACGAACGTGGTCAGGGCCGACGCCATCGCGGCATGGTCGAGTGGCTCGTCGAACACCGTGATCGTGCCGGTCGTGCCGGTGTGCGGGGAGCCGCTCGCGCGTTGCGCGACCGACCCGGCGAGATGGTCGAGCTGCAGACCCGTCGGTGTGCCCGCGGGCACGGCCGCGGCCAGCGCGGCGTCGGGATCGGCGAGGCGCCACTCGACGAGGGTGCCACCCACCGGGGCGGATCGGATGTTCGGAAGGTGCGCCATCACGTCCTAGGTCGAACTCGTCGAGCCGACCACCGGGAGCTCGTATGCGAGATCACCCTCGGCGATGACGGTGGTGAGGATGCGGTGGAAGGTCGAGATGAACCGGTGCACCGAGTCGGCCTGCGCGCCGGTGGGGAAGCGCGAGGAGATGTTGGTGCCCGCCGGGACCCGGTTGATCCAGAAGTAGACCTCGTCGGCGTTGCGGGTGGAGCTGCGCAGGACACGGGCTGCTCGCGCATCCCAGAGTTCGGCGCCCTCGCCGTGGCGTAGGTCGATGTAGGAGACCACCAGACCTGGGGGCGTGGTGTCGCCACCGATCAGATCGGCGATCGGGGCGAACGGCGCCGCGCCGACGTGTTTGTAATCGCCCGCACTCGACCCGACGCGGGTGATGGCCTCGCGGAAGGTGGTGGCGCCCTGCGGACGCAGATGCACCGGGATGATCCCGACGAACCAACCCGCGGCCTCACCCCACTTGAGTTCGCTGCGCGTGTGGATGGGATTGAGGAAACGCAGTTCGCCGGAGCCGGTCAGCGACGAGGCCGTCATGGACAGCGCGGTGTAGATGCCTGCCTGCATGTTCGCGCCGGCATCCTTGCACAGCGCGTGGAACGCCGCGGTCTGCTCGGCATCGAGCAGCCACGATGACAGCGTCGCCTGGAATCCTGTGTCGGGCTCACGTGACGCGGTGATCGTCGGGCGTTCGCGACTCGCGTCGGAGGCGAAGGCCGGGAACGCAGGCATCGGCGTCGGCTGTGTGGAATCTGCTCGGGCGGAGGAGAAGAAGCGGCTCCAGCCGGCGACCGCCTCGTCGGTCTCGCGGATCTGGTCGCCCAGTTCCCGTTCGGCGTCGGAGAAGTCGACGTAACTCCCGAAATCGGCCAACCCGTCGGGGGTGTCGGTGGCCGCGGATTCGTAGAGCGCGGTCAGTTCCTTGATGGCGAACACCTGCGTGTAGGCGTCCATCACCGTGTGGTCGGCGCCGAAGACCACCAGGAACGCGTCGTCGCGATCGGCGAGCTCGACGGTGACGGCGGTGCAGTGCGGCCAGCGCAACGGGCTCACCGTGGTGTTGAAGTACTCGTTCATCTGCTCGAACACCTCGGTGCTCGACAACCCGGTGCCCATGGGGCGCTCGGCGATGCTCACCGCGTCGGCGGGCAGTGTGATCCGGTGCAACTCGCCGGCGTCGTCGAAGCGGACCGACGTCCGGAAGGCCTCGTGCCGTTCGTACCAGCGACGCATGGTGGCATCCATCGCGGCGCGATCCAGCGGGCGTTCGATGAGGAATGCGGTACCGATCCACTGGCTGTACCAGGCGTCGCCCTCGGCGGAGGCACGATGGGCGTGCTCGAGATGCATGTACGACAGGCGTCGCGGATCGTCCGACCAGCGTGCGGTCGGTGCCTCCGGTACCCAGGCGGTGAGGTCACCGCCGGGCAGCGGGTAATCGGCTAACTCGGTGTATTCCACGAAACCTCCTCCATCAGAAGCACTGTCGCCCCGAGAATCTGTGTCGGATGGTCTTCCGCGGCCGAGGCTACCGCCGAAGGATGCTGTATGCAGTTCGAGCGAATTCGAAACCTTCAGTGGCGCAATCGGTCAGCCGGCGCGGTTGAGCGCGGCACCGATGAAAGGCCAGCTCGTGTGGAGCTGATCGACCCAATACGGCCAAGAATGCGTGCCCGGGTTCACATAGGTGAACTTTGCGGGAATTCCCTGGCTGGACAACTTGCTCTGCAGACTCTGGGTGCACCAGAGAGAACCGGCCTCGATCGCCCCGCCGACGATCTGGCGATCGGTCGGGTTGGAGTTGCCCGGGAATCCGGGGGCGTCGTAGGCGCCCGATCGGCCGGTGCCGGTGGAGACGTAGATCGCGCTGCCGCGCAGTCCACCCGAGCGCAGCAGCACGTCGTGCGCCGCCCACTGCGGGTCGGTGGGCGGTCCCCACATGTTGTCGGCGTTGCCGCCGAAGGCGCTGATGATGCCGCGCGGATAAGCCTGCCCGGCAGGCCCGGTGGTGGTGTAGCAGCCGCTGTAGGCGGCGACCGCACGGTAGAAGCCCGGGTTGCGAGCGGCCAGTGCGAGGCTCGAACCCGCGCCCATCGACAGTCCGGCGATGCCCTGACGGCCGTTGCCGTCGAACCGGGCGTTGATCAGTGGGGGCAGCTCCTTGGTCAGGAAGGTCTCCCACTTGTAGCGCCCGAGCTTGGGGTCGTCGCGCTGCCAGTCGGTGTACATGCTGCCGTTGCCGGCGATCGGGAGGGCGACGTTGACGTTCTTGTCGGCGAAGAACCGTACGGCGTCGGTCTTGAGTAGCCAGATGCTGTTCTGCGGGTCCTGTTCGCCGAGCCCGCTGAGCATGTAGAGCGTGGGCCGGGGACCGGACTGTGCCTTCGGTGTGAGGACCTGCACCTTGATCGTCTTGCGCATCGATGCCGAGTGCACGTACGCGGCGTACTGGGTGGGGCCTTCCTTGACGACGCGTTCGATGTGCGACGACGAGGGCGCGGCCGATGCGACCGGCGTCGCGACCGCTGCCACGGCCCCCAGCACCATCCCGATCACCGCCGTCACCGAGAGCACGTAACGGGCAGACAGCATCGGCATCGGTGTCCTTCGGGTGTCGTCGGTCCGGCGGTCCTGATGCCGGCGGATCATGAAACTTGCATCCGAAAATAGTGACTCAAACGAGATAAGTCGCCCCAAAGTGAGAATTGTCACGACTTGGTCAAGTGTCAAACTTCAACGCGCGCTTGGTGATTGGCACCGCTGTGCCAGTTCTTTGCCTATCGGACGCTCGGTCAGGTTCTCGTCCAGAGGGTGGTGATGTCGACATCGACCTCGCCGAGCAGCCGCCGCACGGTGGGCAGTCCGATCCCGATCACCGACGACGGATCGCCGTCGATCCCGTCGATGAACCAGCCGCCGAGACCGTCGAGGGTGAAGGCCCCCGCCACCGAGAGGGGTTCGCCGGTGGCGACGTAGGCGTCGATGGTCGCGTCGTCGATGTCGGCGAACCGGATCAGCGTGGCGACCGCGGAGTGGGCACTACCGACCACCGCGTCACCGCGCAGACGGGTCACCTGATGACCGGTCAGCAACTCCGCCGTCCGGCCGCGCATCCGCCGCCATTGTTCGCGGGCGACGTCGGCGGTGTGCGGTTTGCCGGTGAGCGCACCGTCGAAGAGCAGCATCGAGTCGCAGGTGAGGATCACGACCTCGGCATCGTCGGCGCGCGTCTCGGCCACGACGGTGGCCACCACGGCATCCGCCTTGGCCGCCGCCAGCCGGACCACGATCTCGTGCGGTGCCGCCGTCGCGAGGGAACTCAGCAGAGCATCCTCGTCGACGGCGGACACGATCACACGCGGGTCGAGTCCCGCATCACGCAGGACCCGCAGTCGGGCGGGCGATGCCGACCCGAGTACCACCGAGGTGGTGGTCACCACCCCAGGTTGGTGAAGCTCGACGGTCCACCCCACACCGGGCGCAGTCGATCCTCCGGACGACCCCACTCGTTGCGTGGTTCGGTGTCGGTGGGTGCACCGCCGGATCCGTCCGCGGCGGCAGCGGCCACCACGGCCACCAGGGCGGCGACCTCTTCGTCGGTGGGGGCACCGCGCACCACGCGCAGGAACGGGGCAGCACCCGTTGTCTGTGCTTCGCTCACAGCGACCGCATCTTTCGCTTCGCTCACAGCGACCGTATCTTTCGCTTCGCTCACAGGGGGATGTTCCCATGCTTCTTCGGCGGCAGCGACACCATCTTGCGCTCGAGGAGACGCAGGGCGGTCGCGATCTGACCGCGGGTGTGGCTCGGCGGGATGACCGCGTCGACGTATCCGCGCTCGGCGGCGACGTACGGGTTGACGAGGGTGTCCTCGTACTCCTGCTGCAGTTCCAGCCGCAGTGCGTCCACGTCGTCGCCGTTGGCGGCGGCTTCCTTGAGCCGGCTGCGGTAGACGAATCCGACCGCGCCCGAGGCGCCCATGACGGCGATCTGGGCGGTCGGCCAGGCCAGGTTGACGTCGGCACCCATGTGCTTGGACCCCATCACGTCGTACGCGCCGCCGTAGGCCTTGCGGGTGATGATGGTGATCTTGCCGACGGTGGCCTCGCCGTACGCGTAGAGCAGCTTGGCGCCACGACGGATGATGCCGTTGTATTCCTGGTCGGTGCCGGGCAGGAAGCCGGGCACGTCGACCAGGGTGATGATCGGGATGTTGAACGCGTCGCAGGTCCGCACGAAGCGTGCGGCCTTCTCCGATGCATTGATGTCCAGGCAGCCGGCGAACTGGGTCGGCTGGTTGGCGACGATACCCACGCTGCGGCCGTCGACCCGGCCGAACCCGACCACGATGTTGGTCGCGTACTCGGCCTGGACCTCGAGGAACTCGTCGTCGTCGAGGACGCGACGGATCACCTCGTGCATGTCGTAGGGCTGGTTGGGCGAATCCGGGATCAGGGTGTCGAGCTCGAGGTCCTCGTCGGTGAGGGTCTCCTCGATCGACCCGGCGGCCGGCTGGGCGACCGGCAGGCGCGGTGCGTCGGCGCGGTTGTTCGACGGCAGGTAGCCGAGCAGTTCCTTGACGTACTCGAGCGCGTCCTCTTCGTCGGCGGCGACGTAGTGCGCGGTGCCCGACTTGCTCATGTGCGTGTGCGCACCGCCGAGCTCCTCCATGGTGACCTCTTCACCGGTGACGGTCTTGATGACGTCCGGTCCGGTGATGAACATCTGGCTGGTCTGGTCGACCATGACCACGAAGTCGGTGAGCGCGGGGGAGTAGACGTGTCCGCCTGCCGCGGCGCCCATGATGAGCGAGATCTGCGGGATCACGCCCGAGGCACGCACGTTGCGGTGGAAGATCTCGCCATAGAGGCCGAGCGAGACGACGCCCTCTTGGATACGCGCACCGGCACCGTCGTTGATGCCGATCAGCGGACGTCCGGTCTTGACCGCGAGGTCCATCACCTTGACGATCTTCTCGCCGTAGACCTCGCCGAGGCTGCCACCGAAGACGGTCGAGTCCTGGCTGAACACGCACACCTCTCGGCCGTCGATGGTGCCGTAGCCGGTCACCACGCCGTCGCCGAGCGGGCGACGCTCGGCGAGTCCGAAGTTGGTGCTGCGGTGACGGGCGAGCGCGTCGAGTTCGACGAACGAGCCCTCGTCGAGCAGGTGGGTGATGCGCTCGCGCGCGGTGAGCTTGCCCTTCTCGTGGGTCTTCTCGACCGCGGCCTCACCGACCGGGTGCTTGGTCTCGTCGAGACGGTTGCGCAGATCGGCGAGTTTGCCCGCCGTGGTGTGGATGTCGGGAGCGCCGTCCTCGCGCGAAGCTGTCGTCATGGTCATCGATGCTAACGACCCGAGTGTGAGCCACGTCAACCGGATCAACGTGAGATATGCCTCAGGTTCCCGAGCGATCGGTCGGCCTGCGGGTTTGCGGCGTCCGGCGTGGTCGGCAGCGGTACACGCGCAGTACCGTCGGATCTCATGACCGTGGATCGCACTGAACTCATCCGCCGATTGGCCGGCACTCGTTGGCACACGGTGGAGGTGGTGGACGCGACCGGATCGACCAATGCCGATCTGGTCGCCCGAGCGGGTACCGACGACATCGCGGGAACCGTGCGCATCACCACCGACCAGACCGCCGGGCGCGGTCGACACGCACGGGTGTGGTCGGCGCCCGCGGGCAGTCAGCTGGCCATGTCCGCGGCTGTCGCCGTGGGCGAGCGCACCGAGCACCTGGGATGGCTGTCGTTGATCGCCGGGCTCGCGGCGACCAAGGCCATCGAAGAGGTGACCGGTCTGCGTCCCACCCTCAAGTGGCCGAACGACGTATTGCTCGAGGACCGCAAGGTCGCAGGCATCCTGTCGGAGTACACGCCCGGGGTGTCCGGTGGCGTCGCGGTGATCGGCATCGGGATCAACACGGCCATGAGTGCCGATCAACTGCCGGTCCCCACGGCGACGTCGCTGTCGATCAGCACCGGCCGCGATGTCGCGTCCACCGACGTCGCGGCGGCGTTTCTGCGCGAGTTGTCCGACCTGCTCGTCATGTGGCCGGACGACGTGATGAGCCTCGCCGAGGCCTATCGACAGCGCAGCGACACCATGGGTCGACGGGTGCGTCTGGTGCTCCCCGGCGACGACGAGGTCATCGGTACCGCCACCGGCGTGGACTCCGCGGGCCGGATCGTCGTCGACGCGCAGGGACGTGAAGTGGTCGCGGCGGCCGGTGACGTCACGCACCTGCGGCGTATCGACTGACCGCCCGACAGAGCAGTGCCCGGTCGGCGAGGTCATCGACCTCGCCGACCGGGCCCTCAGCTGCGGTTGATGCTCTTGTGCCCCATGGTCGGGACGAGGATCAGGATCGGTACCCCGATGATGAGGTGCAGAATCGCTGTCGCGATCCCGACGGAGATCTCCGCCGACAACACCAGCGGGATGATCACGGCGGCTGCGATGAGCAGACCCACGATCCAGCGGAAGAACTGATCGGGCGATGGCGTCACCAGCTGCAGCACGTACCACAGTGCACCCGCCGCGAGCGCACACAGAAACCCGACGACGGCAAACCAGAACTCGTCGCGCGCAAGGGGATTCCAGACACCGAATCGACCGGCCTCGTTGACCCGTTCGACGATGGCCCGGATGATCCATGCGGCCAACCAGGCGGCGAGTCCGGTCACCACACCGGTCATCACCACACCGCCGATGAACATCGTCGGGTTGATATCCGGCCCCAGTCGGGGTCGCTCGCGCCGCTGCGGCTCCATCGGTTGCTGGGCGTGGTAGCCGGCCTGGCTGTATGCCTGCGATTCCGGATATCCCGACTCGTAGCGTCTGGTCCCGGGATCACGCGGATCGCGGGGATCCTGATAGCTCATGTGCCTTCCTGACCTCGTCGCCTTTTGCGTGAGTGTACCCATGCGCAGCGACGGGATCCTCGCCCCGCGCCAAGTGGTCGGCGCTCTGAATCGCGACCATTAAGCTGGCTGCCATGTCCTATCCACGCGAGAACCTCGCCCCCGGTGAGGAGATCGTGCTGCACCGGCATCCCCACTGGAAATGCCTGCTCGGCCCGTTCCTGCTGTTTCTGGTGATCACCGCGATCGCCGGGGTGCTCGCCGGCATCATCAGCGGGTCCGATCTCGGGTCGACCCCGACGATGGTGCTGCTGATCATCGTCGGCGTGTTGTGGCTGGCCGGCCTCGGCTGGTTCTTCCTGCGGCCGTTGATCTCCTGGAAGACCACACATTTCGTGCTGACCGATCGCCGCGTGATCTTCCGCAACGGTGTCCTCACCCGGTCGGGGATCGACATCCCGATCCGACGGATCAACACCGTCGAGTTCCGGCACGGCCCGATCGACCGGTTGCTGCGCACCGGCACGCTCATCATCGAGTCCGCCTCCGACGATCCGCTGTCGTTCGACGACATCCCGCAGGTCGAACGGGTGCACGCGCTGCTCTATCACGAGGTCCTGGACACCCAGGACCGTGACTTCGACGACGAGGACGGCTACGCCGGTGATCCGGCACGTAGCCGGGACGAGGGGATCGGTCGATGACCGACGTGTTGCTGGCCGAAGACGATGCCGCGATCGCCGAACCGCTGGCCCGGGCCCTCATCCGGGAGGGTTACGGCTGTCAGGTGGTCGCCGACGGCGCCGAGGCCCTCGACCAGGCCCTCGACAGCCGCTACGAGCTGCTCATCCTCGACCTCGGGCTGCCTCAGATCGACGGTCTCGAGGTGTGTCGTCGGGTGCGTGTGGAGCGTCCGCAACTCGCGGTCCTGATGCTCACCGCGCGCACCGACGAGGTGGACTTCGTCGTCGGCCTCGACGCCGGCGCCGACGATTACGTGGGCAAGCCGTTCCGGTTGGCCGAACTGTTGGCACGGGTGCGTGCCCTGCTGCGACGCCAACAGAGCACCGACGAGGTTCTCGACGGCGGTGACATCCAGCTCGACACCCGAGGTCGGCGCGTTCTGGTGAACGGGCAGGACCTGGTGCTGGCAAACCGCGAGTTCGACCTGCTGCGGTTCCTGATGGAGCGGTCGGGGCAGGTGGTCAGCCGCGACGAGATCCTCACCGAGGTGTGGGGTTCGGCGGATCTGCGGTCGTCCAAGACGCTGGACATGCACATCTCGTGGTTGCGTCGCAAGATCGGCGACGACCAGTACGACCGGCCCCGCCACATCGTGACGGTCCGGGGTGTCGGATTCCGTTTCGACCCGTGATCAGTGGGCGGACACCCGGCGAGAGATCACCGGGGGAGAGGTCGCGGTGCGTCGTCGAATCCTGAACACGATGATCGCGATGATCGTCGCGGTCGGTCTGCTCCTCGGTATCCCGTTGTCGGTGATCGCCTGGTGGTGGGTGGCCGACAATGCGCGCCAGAGCCTCGACAGTCGACTGCGGCTCATCTCCGACCAGCTGATCCGCGACGAGGGGGCAGCGGGCCGGGTCGAGTCGGGTGCGCTCGACACCGACGCGTTCACGCTCCTACTGCCCGAGGACGGGCGTCTGATCGTGCGTTACCCGGTCGCCGAGGACAACGACGCGGTGACCGTCGTCGGCGATCCGATCGTCGGGGCCACGATGAAGGAGTCCTTCGACCTGGGCAAGGCCGGGTCGTTGGTGTTGGAGATCCCGATGGATCAGGTGCGCGACGACCAGCTCGCGGCCCTGGGCATCGTCGCGCTGGTGGTGGCCGGGTCGATCGCGGCGGGCACCATCGTCGCGGCGGTGACCGCCGGACGGGTCGCCGACCCGCTGATCGACCTCGCGACCCGCGCGGCGGCGATGGCGCGTGGCGACTTCCGCTCGGAGTGGAAGTCGTACGGCATCAGCGAACTCGATCGGGTGTCGCGCGCACTCGGTGACGCGAATGCGGAGATCGCGCTGCGGCTCGAGCGTGAGGGCGAGATCGTCGGTGACGTCTCGCATCAGTTGCGCAGCAGGCTCACGGCCATCCAGCTGCGGCTCGACGAGCTCTCGATGCACGACGATCCCGCCGTTGTCGCGGAGGCCGAGGCTGCGCTGGAACAGGTGGAGCGGTTGTCGCGGGAACTCGACGAGATGGTCGCCGCGTCTCGCAGCGACCCGACCGCCCCCAACGCCACCATCGACGTCGAGGACATGGTCCGCACCCTGATCGGTGACTTCCGTGCGGGGTTCGCCGCGGCCGACCGGACCATCTCGGCCACCTTCGACGGGCAGGCGACGTCGTCGAGTGCGCGACCTGGCCGCCTGCGTGAGGCGTTGAGCGTGCTCGTGGACAACGCCCTGCAGCACGGCGGCGGCGCCTGTCGCATCGCCGTGGACGATCTGCCGTCGGGTGACATGCTGCGCATCTCGGTGTCCGACGAAGGTGGCGGTGTCGACGACGCCCTGGTCGGTCTGATCTTCCGGCGGGGCTTCTCCGCCGGGCGTGGCAACGGCGTCGGTCTGTCGTTGGCGCGTGCGCTCATCGAGGCCGACGGAGGTCGTCTGGACCTCACGTCACGTCGACCGCCGGTGTTCTCGATCGTGGTGCCCTCGGCACATGGCGGCAGCGATGACGATGGCGGGGACGGTGACGTCGGGGACGGCCCGGTCGACGACGAGTCCGTCAGGCGTGACCGAGTTCCTCATCGTTGAGTTCCTCGGCGGTTGGGTGCAGGTCGGTGGATCCGGCTTCCCCGGCGTGGAGTTCGGCGACCGGGAACGCGAACTTGCGCAGTGCCCAGAAGCGGAATGCCATCTGCAGCAGGTTGCCGATGATGAAACCGAGGATGAAGTCGACCACCGCCAACTCCAGCCTGCCCAGGTTGGCACGCATGTCGAAGACGTTGTTGGCGAGCCAGAGGGGTGCTGCGGCCAACACCACACCGACGCCGCTGATCACGAAGAAGATGAGGGCCTCGTGGTGTTTCTCGCGGCCGCCGCGGTTCTTGAACGCCCACTCCCGGTTGAGGATGTAGCTCAAGATGGTGGCGAGTGTGCCCGAGATCACACGGGCGACGACGGGTTTCGCCTCGAGGACGCTGAACGTCAGGGCATAGAAGATCACCAGGTCGAAGACGAACGTGGTGCCGCCGACGAGAGCGAACTTGATCAGTTCCTGGTGGCGTACGACGAGGCGGTGAACGGGCTCCGGTAGCCGGGCAACCAGCTCGTCGATGAATGGCACAAGATCCGAGTGTACGAAACCGAACCGGCGAGTAGGTTTCCTGGGCGGTTGTGTGCGCATGTCGCGGCCGCCGTGACACCATGTTCGGCGTGAGTTCCCGCGCACAGGAGTCCCCGTCGTCCGACGCCTCGACCCGGTCGGAGACCGGAATGCCGGCCCGGTCGGAGACCGGAATGCCGGCCCGGTCGGAGACCGGAATGCCGGCCCGGTCGGAGACCGGAATGCCGGCCCGGTCGGAGACCGGAATGCCGGCCCGGTCGGAGACCGGAATGCCGGCCCGGTCGGAGACCGGAATGCCGACCCGGTCGGAGACCGGAATGCCGACCCGGTCGGAGACCGGAATGCCGACCCGGTCGGAGACCGGAATGCCGACCCGGTCGGAGACCGGAATGCCGACCCGGTCGGAGACCGGAATGCCGACCCGGTCGGAGACCGGAATGCCAACCGTGACCATGATCGGCGGCGGCCAGTTGGCGCGTATGACGCACCAGGCGGCGATCGCTCTGGGGCAGTGTCTGCGCGTGTTGTCGGTGAGCGACACCGATCCGGCGGCGCAGGTGAGTGCCGACGTGGTGGTCGGCTCGCATGACGATCTCGACGCTCTTCGCGAGGCGGCACGCGGTGCGGTGGCGTTGACGTTCGACCACGAGGGTGTGCCGCTGACGCACCTGCAGGCCCTGGAGGCCGACGGCGTCGCGGTGCGGCCGCCCTCGGCTGCACTGCATTTCGCGCAGGACAAACTCGCGATGCGGTTGCGCTTGTCCGAACTGGGATTGCCGATCCCGGATTTCGCCGACCTGACCGGAGACCGAGACGCGGCTCGCGCCCGGTTCGTCGAGTTCGGCGAGCGGCACGACTGGTCGATCGTGCTGAAGACCATCCGCGGCGGGTACGACGGCCGCGGTGTGTGGCTGATCGAGCATCGCGAGGAAGCATTGGCCGTCTTCGACGAACACATCGGGTCGGGCCCGGGCCTGATCGCCGAACAGATGGTGCCGATGCGACGCGAGCTGTCGGCGATGATCGCCCGGTCACCGTTCGGCCAGGGGGCCGCGTGGCCGGTCGTCGAGACGGTGCAGCGCCACGGGCAGTGCGCTGTGGTCCTCGCCCCGGCTCCGGGTCTCGACGAGGAGGCGGCCGGGCGCGCACAGCAGATGGCGTTGGGATTGGCCGACGCGCTCGGTGTGGTCGGCGTGATGGCGATGGAGCTGTTCGAGACCACCGACGGTGAGATCCTGGTGAACGAGTTGGCGATGCGGCCGCACAACAGCGGCCACTGGACGATGGACGGCGCGGTCACCTCGCAGTTCGAGCAGCATCTGCGGGCGGTCCTCGACTATCCGCTCGGCGACACGCTCCCGCGGGCGTCGATCACCGTGATGGCGAACATCCTCGGGGCCGCGGATGCGCCCGCGATGTCGATGGACGAGCGTCTGCACCACCTGATGGCGCGGATGCCGGACGCCAAAGTGCATCTGTACGGCAAGGGAGAACGCCCCGACCGTAAGATCGGGCACGTCAACATTGTTGGCACCGAACAAGATTCGGTCGCCGACGTCCGGGAGCGTGCTGAACGTGCCGCTCATTGGATGTCGCACGCCGAATGGACCGATGGATGGGATCCGCACGCATGACCGACACCACCGCCACAGACACCACCGCCACCGACGACCCCGACATCACGCGTCCGCGTGTCGGTCTGATCATGGGCAGCGACTCGGACTGGCCGACGATGGAGGCCGCGGCCGAGGCGCTCGCCGAGTTCGAGGTCCCGTTCGAGGTGGGTGTCGTGTCGGCGCACCGCACACCGCAGCCGATGCTCGACTACGCGTCGGGTGCCGCGGCGCGCGGTATCTCGGTCATCATCGCCGGAGCGGGCGGCGCGGCCCATCTGCCGGGCATGGTCGCCTCGGCGACGCCGTTGCCGGTGATCGGCGTCCCGGTCCAGTTGCGCACACTCGACGGTCTCGATTCGCTGTTGTCGATCGTCCAGATGCCCGCGGGGGTGCCGGTCGCGACCGTCTCCATCGGTGGCGCGCGTAACGCAGGACTGCTGGCCGTGCGCATCCTGGCATCCTCCGATGCCCGATTGCGTGCTCGCATGGAGGATTTCCAGCGTGGTCTGGAGACCATGGTGCTCGAGAAGGACGAGGCCCTGCGTCGCAAGCTGCTCGGCGGAGAGCAGGACTGACCGACGAACCGGATGATCGACGGCCGGTTCGGTTACCTCACGGCGATCCTCCGCCGGTGAGCTTGGCCTCGAAGAAGTCCAGGACCTGCTCGCGGGTGTCGTAGGTCGGCTGTCCGGGTTCGTCGACGAGATCCTCGGTGAGCACCGAATGTGGCGTCGGCAGCATCGAATCCGGATTGGCGGCAGAGTCGGGGAGTTCGACCGCCAGGAACGCGTCACCGAGTTGTTCACGCAAGAAGTCGAATCGGTTGCCGGGGGACAGGCGGTCACCTTCGAAACGCAGCCCCATCACCTGGAGTCCGGCCGCGCAGCGCGATTTCACGCGCGCGAGATCGGCGTCGCTGAGGTCGATGGACCGGTTGCGCGAGGGGATGATCCCGAACGGCAGCGAGGGCTGCGAGAGCACCGGTGCCAGCAGCCGGTCGTCGGTGGCCATGGCCAGTGCGAATCCGCCGGTGAAGCACATGCCGACCGCACCGACACCTGGTCCGCCACACCGTTCGTGTTCCTGTTCGGCGAGTCCGCGTAACCAGTCGGCGACCGGGGAGGTCTTGCCCGTGGCGAGCACGGTGAACTCACGACTGATGCAGGCTTTGACGATGGTGCCCACCATGTTCCGGCCCGAGCCGAGATTGCCCAGATTCTCCGGACGCGGATCGCGGCCGTCGACTCCGAACAGGGACGGCATCACGGCGGTCAGGCCGCGGGCTGCGACCTTGCGGGCGAAATCGGCGACCTTGGGACTGATCCCGGGCATCTCCGCGATGACGATGACCGCGGGCCCGGTGCCTTTCGAGTAGACGCGACGGGTGGCAGCGCCGACCGTGACGTCGCGGGCGTCGAAGTCGTCGAGTGGATCGTCGGCCATGAGAGGTCCCCCTGTGGTCAGTCGTCGACGATGGTGCCGATGAGAACGGAATCGAAGAGCCGGGCCGGCAGTCGCGCACCGGACGCCACGTCCGGTGAGTCCGACGGGATCACACGCGGGCGAACCACCTTGTGGTGCTTGGACTTGCGGATCAGGCCGAACTCTCCCGCGGCCTCGACGTTACGCACCCAGTCGGTGTGCCGTCCGTAGGTCAGGACGATGGAGAGCCGATCGCCGTCCACCCAGGCGAGGACCGGGATCGAGTACTTCTTCCCGGTTCGACGCCCGACGTGTTCGATCATGGCCCACGGCGCCAGCCGCGGTGCCCACTGCCGTTGCAGGGGGTTGGTGATCACTTTGTTGACGTGTGCGACCGTCCGAGGGATCTTCATGGCTACGAGGATGCCGTACCGCGCCGGTCGGGGTGGGTCAACTGCCCAGATACCCGCTTCCCGAACCGGTGCCCTGTGCGGCGCCGTTGGTGTAACCGCTGATCACGCCGGCCACCGGGATCGAACCTCGTACGGCCGAACGGAAATTCAGCATCGCCCGCTTGACGTGGGCCGGACTGCTCACCACGACTGCTCCGGTGGCCCTCCCGGCTGCGAGCATCGCAGCGGTGTTGCGGGCGTTCTCGGCGGTAGAGCGGGAACGATTCTCGGTGGCTACCCGGTTGCCCGCCACACCGTGCGCGATCAGCCATGTCCTCATGGCCTGGGCCTCGGTGCGACCGCCGCGCGGCAGTCCGCCCGTGGTGATCAGGCCGGCGGTCGGGAACGTGCGGGCCAGCGACAATGCGGCGAGGAGGCGTGTCACCAGGACGGGCTTCATCGAACCGTCGCGGTTGAGTGCGGCACCGAGGACGACGATGCGTGTCCCGAACGGATTCAGCCGCAACATCATCGGAACCTCGGGCGTCAACCGCTCCTGATCGGTGCACCACCGGATCAGTTGCGGGATGGCGGTCTGACACCCTCCGACGGTCGACAGAACCCCGTTGACCATCGTCGTCGGTGATGCTGTGGCGGTCGGCACCGAGGTCGGCCCCGCTGCGACGATGACACTCATTACCGTGGCGCCCAACAAAAGGGCGAGTCTCCCCTTTATCCGCATGGCCCAACGGTAAGGAGGGCCGGGCCACCTGTCCGGCTTTCCGGGGAATCGTGACCTCCGGCGAAATGGATCAGCGCAACACGACGGTGGCCCGTTCGGTCGCCGCGAGCGCATCGAGACGCGTGTCGTCGGCGTGCGCGACCGTGACCAGCGAGGCGCCGGCGATCAGGGGAGCGAGCAGGTTGGCGGTGACGTCGGCGGCCGTGTGCCACCCACGGGTGGTCACGACACGTGCACCCGCCGAGATACCGGCGCCGGCCGCCGCCGCCGCGTCGCGGACCACCTCGTCGGTGGTCGCATCATCGAGCACCGGGCCGGTGGGAGCCGGACCGGGACGGTACTGATCGCCGTGCACACGCACGGCGGTCGCGAAATCCGTGATCCCCGCGGGCAGGTCGCGCACACCCATCGCGAATGGGTCGAGCGAGGCGACGAGAACCTCGTCCACATCGCCGTGGTGATCGATCCGGTCGGCGGAGGTCACGACCGCCTGCAACGACCCGTGGTCGACGTCGGACAGGTGTACCCGAGTGCCCGCCCACCAGGCGCCCAACAGGATCGCGGCGGTCTGCCAGTGCTCGGGAAGGTCCACGAGGATCTCGTCGCCGGCCCCGAGTCCCAACTCGTCGACGAAGAAGTTCGCCGACTTGGCCGCCCAGTTGCCCAGGGTCGCGGCCGACAACTCGGTACGTTCGCCGGATGCGTGGTCGTAGTGGGTCAGCAGCGGCTGCGACCAATCGTCGACGACGTCGAGCACTGCGGAGGTGATGGTTGCGGGACTCATCGGACCAGCATCTCAGTTCACGCAGGCGGGCCCGTCGCTGCCCGCGGTGATGGGCGGCCGCTTGTTGCCGACCCGATCGCTCGCCGGGGTGTTGTCGGCCTGCTGGCCGGTGTCACCGATCGACCCCGGCCCGTCGTAGGTGTTGGTGAGCACCGCGCGCATCCGGTTCTCGGGCATCGATGGGTCGGCACGCACCTCGACGCCGCCGAGATCCTTGGCGAGCTGTTTGGCGCCATCGTCGTCGGCGCTGTGGGAGTACACCACCGAGTTGCGATCGCCTGCTGCGCCGCTCGCGGTCTTACCCGCCTGGAAACCCTTGTTGGTCAGGATGTTGGCCACATTGGACGCGAGTCCGTCGACGGTACCGGCGTTGACCACGTCGACCGTGTAGTCCGAGCGCTGGGCGTCGGAGGATTTCTTCGCGTTCAGCAGGTTGTCGGTGTAGGCGTGCACCTGCTTCGGATCGACCTGCACCACGCTCTGCTGGCCGTCGTCGCTCCACCCCTGTTCGGTGACCACCGGGATGGTCGAGAACTTCACCTTGCCGCCGGTGAGATCCTTCAGCTGTTCGGCGAAGTGCAGCACATCCCAGTTGTCGTCGATGACGACCGATCGCGACACCGCCTTTTCGAGTTCGGAGATCTTGCCGGGGTCGGTCAGCATGTGCGCGGAGAGCATCTTCTGGGTGAGTGAGGCCATGAAGACCTGCTGTCGGGTGATCCGATCGAGGTCGCCGCGGGGTAGATTGTGGCGCTGACGCACGAAGCTCAGGGCTTTGGGGCCGTTGAGCGTCTGCTTGCCTGCGGGGAAGCGAGCCCCCGAGAAGGGCTCTCGCACCGGGGCCTTGAGGCACACGTCGACACCGCCGACCGCGTCGGTCAGCAGGACGAACCCGAGCAGCCCCACCTCCGTGTAGTGGTCGACCTTGACGCCGGTCAGGTTGGCGACGGTGTCCACCAACGCCTTTCGGCCGGCCTGCGTGCCCTCGCGTTCGGCCTTCGACTCCGAGTCGCCGGCCTCGACGGCGCGGCGGCGTACGCCCTCCTTGGTGGTTCCGTACGCGGCGTTGATCTTCGACATCCCGATTCCCGGCACATCGACGTAGGAGTCGCGCGGGATGGAGATCGCGGTCGCCGACGAACCGTCGTTCGGGATCCGGATGAGCAGGATCGTGTCGGTGTTGGTCGCGACCTCCTCGCCGGAGCGCAGCCATTTGAGTTCCTTGGCCGACAACGGGTTTCCCTTGGCGTCGGTGCGGGAATCGGTACCGACGAGCAGGATGTCGACGGCACCGTCGTCGGCGCCGCCGAGGCCGAGGCCTGCCGCCTGGGTGATCTTCGAGTTCAGGCCCGTGACGCTGTTCCAGGCATACCCGGTGCACAACAGCACCGCTGCGGAGAGCAGCGCGACCAGTCCTCGACCGACGCCACGGCGCGTCGAGCGTGATCGCCACGAGAAACGCGGCGTCGCGGGAGCGGGTCGCGTCGCCGCCTGCGGGCGGGTCGCGCCGTCCGGGCGTGCGGTGTTCGGACGTTCGGCGTTCGGACGTGCGGTGTTCGGGCGACCGGGCCGTTGGCGTGGTCGGCCCGTACCGTTCGGGTTCGCGGCTCGTCGGGGGCCTGCGGCCGCCGCCCGGGGATCTGCGGTGCCGTCGGCGGACCGAGGGCGCGGGCGTCGACGAGGTGCGCCGCCGTTGCGGTCGTCGCGGCGGGTGTGGATCTCGCCCGATGCACGCCGAGTGGTGTCGCCGGCCGGATCGTCGGGGCCCCCACCCTCGGTCCGCCGACGGCCCGGTGGGGTGCGTCGCTGCGCACCCTCGGGCCGCCTGCCGGTCGCGCCGGGCTCGCGGTCGCGGGACTCCGGCGCACGTCGCCGCCGTTCGGCGGGATCACGCCGGGGCTGTTCGCGGCCGGGGTCGCGACGCCCTTGCCGGCGGTCGCCGCCATCGCGGCCGACCTGGCCGCGGTCACCGGGGTCGCGACGTGTCTGACCGTCGGGGCGCCCGGCGGATGGCTGCGCACGTCGGGCGCGCGGGCCGGTGGGCTCGTCGGGACGTGCGCCACCTCCGGGACGTCGCCGGGCACCATCGGGTCGAGACTCCACTGACGGGTCAATCCTTTTCATCTGTTGCGCAAGTGCGTGACGTTGCGTGTGTTGTCTGTTGTTACTGCGATGACGCAAGGCTACTGAAGTGAACAATGAATTCGGTGCCGCAACGCCGGGGGTCGGCGAGACTCACATCACCGGTCGTCCGCTCGACCGACGGCGTGCGGCAAGATGTGTTCCATGACCGCGACCACCTACATCGTCGGCGCCGCAGGCCAGCTCGGCACAGCCCTGCAGAACAGTCCGCATGCGCCGTCGCAGGTACGCGCACTGACGTCGGCCGATCTCGACATCACCGACCAGGCCTCGGTCGCCGACGCCCTTGCCGCCCTCGGCCCCCGCGACGTCGTCATCAACTGTGCGGCCTACACGAATGTCGATGGCGCGCAAAGTGATGTCGACAGTGCGGTCGCCGTCAACCGTGACGGACCGCGCCACCTCGCCCGGGCCACCGCGGCAGTCGGTGCCCGGTTGGTCCATGTGTCCACCGACTACGTGTTCGCAGGCGCCGCGGCCACATCGGATCGACCAGGCCGGACGGTCCCCTACGAACCCGACGACGTGTCCGGCGAGCCGGAGACCGTGTACGGCGCGTCGAAGCTGGCAGGCGAGCGCGCCGTTTCCGGCGCCGACCCCCGCGCGACCATCGTGCGCACCGCCTGGGTGTACACGGGCGGCCCGGAGAGTCCCGACTTCGTCGGCACCATGCGGCGGCTCGAGGCGGACCGCGACGAGGTGACCGTCGTGGACGACCAGACCGGCTCGCCGACGTACGCGCCCGACCTCGCCGATGCACTGTGGGAACTCGCCGCCGACGGCCGGGACACGACGCGCGGAGTCGTGTTGCACGCCACAAATGCCGGCGGCGTCACCTGGTATCAGGTCGCCCGCGCGGTGTTCGACGAGATCGGTGCGGACCCGTCGCGCGTCCGGCCCTGCACGACCGCCGACTTCCCGCGTCCGGCACCACGACCTGCCTTTTCCGTATTGTCCGGATCGTCGTGGACGGCCGCGGGCCTCGCGCCGCTGCGGGACTGGCGCGCCGCCCTGCACGACGCGATCCACCAACCCCGCGACACGCGTGGATGATGCAGGGTCCTCGGCCGTCAACCGATCGCTCCCGGCGTTGGTTACCCTGACCCGGTGACTGCTCAGCTTGCCGTCGTGACGGTGACCTACTCGTCGGGGGAGTACCTCACGACCTTCTTGCGCAGCCTGGAGAAGGCGACGTCGTCGGCGATCCCGCCGGTGATCATCGCCGACAACGGCTCGACCGACGGTGCTCCGGAGGCCGCCGAGCAGGAGAACGACAACGTCACCCTGGTCCGCACGGGCGGCAACATCGGCTATGGCGGTGGCGTCAACCGCGCCGTCGCGGAGGTCGATCCGGACGTCGAGTTCGTGGTGATCGCCAACCCGGACGTGGAGTGGGGGCCGGGCTCGCTCGACGAACTCGTGGCCGCTGCGCAGCGCTGGCCGCGCGCCGGGTCGTTGGGTCCGCTCATCCACGAACCCGACGGGTCGATCTATCCGTCGGCACGACGGGTCCCGGACCTGGTGTCCGGGGCCGGCCACGCACTGTTCGGCACGGTGTGGAAATCCAATCCGTGGACGGCCGCCTACCGCGCCGACAGCGCGGCACCGAGTGAACGTGCCGTCGGGTGGTTGTCCGGATCGTGTCTGCTCGTGCGTCGCGCCGCCTTCGACTCGGTCGACGGCTTCGACAGCCGCTACTTCATGTACATGGAGGACGTCGATCTCGGGGACCGGCTCGGCCGAGCCGGGTGGCTCAACGTCTACGTGCCGTCGGCCGAGATCGTGCACACCAAAGGCCATGCGGCCGGGCGCAATCCGGAGAAGATGCTGCCTGCCCACCACCGCAGCGCCTACCGCTTCCAGGCCGACCGCAATCCGGGTGTGCTGCGCGCGCCCATCCGCCTGGCCCTGCGTATCGGGCTCGCAGTGCGATCCAAGGTCGCGGTGGTCGCGGCCCGAAGGCGAGAGAACAAGGTGGAGTCCGGTGACCAGTGACAACCGAGAAGAGGCCATCGTGAGCGAAACAGACCGTCCGTCGGTGCAGGCGGTGGTTCTCGTCGGCGGAAAGGGAACCCGGCTGCGGCCGCTGACGCTGTCGGCACCCAAACCGATGCTCCCGACCGCCGGGGTCCCGTTCCTCACCCACCTGCTGTCCCGCATTCGCGACGCCGGGATCACCGACGTGGTACTGGGCACCTCGTTCCAGGCGCACGTCTTCTCGGAGTACTACGGCGACGGTTCGAAACTCGGACTGCGGCTGCGCTACGTGACCGAGACCGAACCACTCGGTACCGGCGGCGGCATCCGCAACGTGTTGCCCGAGCTGACCGCCGACACCGTCCTGGTCTTCAACGGGGATGTGTTGGGCGGCACCGATGTCCGTGAGGTGCTCGCCACCCATGAGAGCAGTGGGGCAGACGTCACCCTGCATCTGGTACGGGTCGGGGACCCGCGTGCCTTCGGGTGCGTGCCCACCGACGACGACGGCCGGGTCACGGCGTTCCTGGAGAAGACCCAGGACCCGCCGACCGACCAGATCAACGCCGGGACCTACGTGTTCAAGCGGTCGGTCATCGAGCAGATCCCGGCCGATCGGGCGGTGTCGGTGGAGCGCGAGGTGTTCCCGAAGCTGCTGGCCGAGGGGCGGCACATCCACGGCCACGTCGACCACGCCTACTGGCGGGACATGGGCACACCCGAGGACTTCGTCCGTGGGTCGGCCGATCTGGTGCGCGGAATCGCGCCGTCGCCGGCTCTCGGTGACCGCCACGGCGAATCGCTCGTCCACGAGGGCGCCGGTGTGGGCCCCGGTGCGGTCCTGATCGGTGGCACCGTGGTCGGTCGCGGCGCCGAGATCGGTCCCCGCGCACGTCTCGACGGTGCGGTCGTGTTCGACGGCGCGGTGATCGACGCGGGAGCGGTCGTGGAACGCAGCATCGTCGGATTCGGGGCGCGCATCGGTCCGCGGGCTCTCATCCGCGACACCGTGGTCGGCGACGGTGCGGACGTGGGCGCTCGCTGCGAACTGTTGCGGGGTGCCCGGGTGTGGCCCGGCGTGCAGATCCCCGACGGCGGGGTGCGGTTCTCGACGGACGTCTGAGGGCGCCTCAGCGGGCCTTGGCGGCCGCGAGCACCCCGGCGCCGAGTGGGATCACGACCGGCAGCAGACGTTCGTCGTCGGCGATGAGCATCGCGGCCTCACGTGCGGCGGCGGCCGGGGGATCGGTGCGGGTGGGATCGGCGACCGCACCGTCGGCGGTGGCGTTGTGCACCACCACGACGCCGCCTGGGCGCAGCATCCGGACGGCCTCGGCCACGTTGCGCGGATGATGGATCAGGGGACCGTCGACGAACACGAGATCGTAGGTGGAGTCCGACAGTCGCGGCAGGACCTCGGTGGGTGTCCCGTTGATCAATCTCGTCCGACCGGGCGCGATGTCGGCGGCCGCGAACGACTGACGGGCCGCACGGTGATGTTCGGGTTCCGGGTCGATGGTGGTCAGGACGCCGTCGGCGGCCATGCCGGCCAGCAGCCACAGCCCGCTGACGCCTGCCCCGGTGCCGATCTCGGCGACCGCGTGGGCGTCGCACGATCGCGCGAGGAGCGCCAGCAGCGCGCCGACCGCCGGGCTGACCGCGGTGGCGCCGAGCTCTTCGGCACGGGCCCGGGCCGCGACCAGGGCGTCGTCCTCGACGATCGCCGACTCGGCGTAGTCGATCAGGGCTGAGGAATCGGTCATTCTCTGAGGTTATGACGTGTCGTCGCGATTGCGCGGGTGGCGCGCCAACCACAGAGGAACTCGGTGGTCAGCGCCGCTGCGAAGACGGATCGGCGCGGCCGCCGAGACCGCCGCAACTTCCTCAGCCAAACCTCAGGAGTCTCATACGGCGACCACACCCCGATGCGAGAGGGTTTGAGGAGCGTGTCGGGGGGAGGAATACCTCGACGACACGCGGGGTTTACCATCGTGAACATCCGTCATTTGGCGGAGCGGTCCGAAGAAGGGAACTGGCCACCCAACATGACTGATCCCGAGGGGTCTGCAGACGCCGTCCCGGCCGGAACGGCCGGATTCGATGCCACTGGTGACGAGCGCTTGATGCCGTCATGGGATGAACTCGTGCGCGAACATGCCGATCGGGTGTATCGGCTGGCGTACCGGCTGTCCGGTAACCAGCACGATGCCGAGGACCTCACGCAGGAGACGTTCATCCGGGTCTTCCGCTCGCTGTCGAACTACAAGCCGGGCACCTTCGAGGGGTGGCTGCACCGCATCACCACCAACCTCTTCCTGGACATGGTGCGTCGTCGCGGCAAGATCCGCATGGAGGCATTGCCCGAAGAGTACGACCGCGTTCCGGCCGACACCCCGGATCCGCAACAGATTTTCCACGACGCCAACCTGGACCCGGATCTGCAGGAAGCGCTCGACGCCCTGCCGCCGGAGTTCCGTGCCGCAGTGGTGCTGTGCGACATCGAAGGTCTGTCCTACGAGGAGATCGCCACCACCCTCGGGGTCAAGCTCGGTACCGTCCGCAGCCGCATCCACCGTGGCCGACAGACCGTCCGCGATCACCTCAAGGCCAAGGGGCACCACAACAGCCGCTCGGTCGTCGTCGGTTCTCGACAGGCCTGACCACCGCCGTCTCGCGGCGCGTCCCATCCGGGAACCCCTGGCGTCCCGCCGTCGTTGTCACCTTCGGATAGGCTCGGATATTGCGCCGTCGGGATACCGCGCGCGAGTGAAACGCACGTGTGGAAGAGGTGAACGTCAGATGGAGATGGACCGAGGCCGAACCTCGGAGGAGTGGGAACCGAACCCGCCATCCGCATCGAATCTCCGCCGACGTCGTCGTTCCGCATGGAACCCCGCAACATGGAGTCCGGTGACCACCTCTTTCGCCCCGAATCGTGAGTATCGGGCACCCGGTATGGCCGGTGGCCGACGTTTCGCGCCGACCGAGCATCTCGCTGCGGAGGCGGTCGCCGCCTTCGTCGACGGTGAGTTGGGGATGACCGCACACATGCGTGCTGTCCAGCATCTGGCCATCTGCCCCGAGTGCATGTCGGCGGTCGATGCGCAGATGTCCGCACGTTCGCGGCTGCGCGCGGCTGGTGACGTCTCGTTACCCGCCGGGCTGCTCGGTCAGCTCAGTGCCATCCCCACCCGCGAGATCGACATGACCGCACCGCGTTCCGAACCTCCCACCGACCGGCACGAACCGATCCCACCGTGGGCCGCCCATGGCACCCGGTCCCGGATGAGTCGCTGGCGGGGCCGCTGACACGTGGACGACAACACACCGGAGGACGCACTGGACGAGCCGGTCGGGCCGACCGATGGTCGGCCCACAGACGCCCAGCCCACAGATCCCCAGAACCCCGAGGCCGGTCTCGAGGGGTCACCGGACGCCGCCGGCGTGACCGGGCCCGCCTCGAGCGGCGAAGCGGCGCGGCACCTGGCGATTTCACCGGAGACGGTGGCCGTGTTCGGTCGCCCGCGTGGCGTGCAGGGGTCGTTCGCGACCTCGCCGGACGAGGCGCGCGACCGCCTCGAACCGACGATCGCCCCGCCCGATCCCGTCCTGGCCGAGGCGTTCGGACGCCCGCAGGGCTCCGCCGAGACACTCCAGCGCGACCCGCTGGCCACCTATGGCGAGCCCGAGGCGTCGGACAGCCCGGCCGACCCGTGGCGCGATCCGGAGAGCCCGGCGAGTCTGGACCAGCCTGCCCTGGAGACCCCGAGCGCCCCCGAACCGACCGAACCGGGTCCCAAACTCGGCGTGCAGGACGTGTTGTTCGGCAAGCGGGTGGGCTGGCACGCGTTGGCCACGCTCGGTGTGCTCGCGTTGCTCGTCGGTGTGGTCGGCGGACTGATCGGACGATGGACCGCCGAGGTGGTGTCGCCGCTGAACTCCGATTCGGTCCAGCTGTCCACCGGGGACCGTGACGACAACGACGCCCCACGCTCCCCGGTCGCGAAAGTGGCTCGCGCCGTGGAGAAGTCGGCCGTCGCCATCGACGTGCGCACCTCCAGCGCGGTGGGCACCGGGTCAGGCTTCGTGATCGACGAGAACGGCTACATCGTCACCAACAACCACGTCATCGCGATGGCCGCGAACGACCGCAATGCCAAACTCGAAGTCGTCTTCTTCGACCGCAAGCGGGTGCCCGCCCGGATCGTCGGCCGGGACACCAAGACCGACCTGGCCGTGGTGAAGGTCGACAACGTCGACAACCTCACCGTCTCCGATCTCGGCAACTCCGACGACCTGCAGATCGGGCAGGAGGTCATCGCCTTCGGCTCACCCCTGGGCCTCGACCGCACCGTGACCAGCGGCATCGTCAGTGCCCTGAACCGCCCGGTGCCGTTGCGCCCGGACGCCGAATCCGACACCGACGCGGTGATCGACGCGATCCAGACCGACGCCGCGATCAACCCCGGCAACTCGGGCGGACCGCTGGTCGACGATCAGGCGCACGTCGTCGGGATCAACACCGCGGGCCTGGTGCCCGGCGGCGGATCCATCGGACTGGGCTTCGCGATCCCGATCAACCAGGTGGTCCCCATCGCGCAGACGTTGATCAAGAACGGCAAGATCAACCACCCCCAGATCGGCGTCAACGCCAGCTCGGTCCGCAACGACCGCGTGCTGGGTGCCCAGGTGCGCAACGTCGTCGCCGGCGGTCCGGCCGAACGCGCAGGCGTTCGCGAGGACGACGTGATCACCTCGTTCGACGGTCGTACGATCGAGAGCGCAGACGAGTTGACCGTCGCGGTCCAGACGGCGAAGATCGGTGAGAAGGTCCCGTTCACCTACTGGCGCGACGGGCGCACGTTCAACGGCACCATCACGCCGGCGAGTGACTGATCGGGCGCGGCACCAGACCGCGACACCAGACAGCGGGGATGACATATGTTCAGCAGCATCGGTTGGGGTGAGATCGTCATCCTGTTGGCTGCGGGTTTGATCATCCTCGGACCCGAACGTCTCCCCGATGCGGTGTCGTGGACGATGAAGTCGCTCCGCCAGGTGCGCGACTACGCCACGGGCGCCACCAACCAGCTCAAGGACGAGCTCGGGCCCGAGTTCGACGACCTGCGAAAGCCGTTGTCCGAACTCAACGAATTGCGCGGCATGACACCGCGGGCAGTGGTCACACGACATCTGCTCGACGGTGACGACTCGATCTTCCGGATGGGACTGGACTCGCGCGACGTCGATCGACCGACGACGCCCACCCCGGAGATCAAGCCGGTGTCGGCGCCGTTACCTCCCGAACCCGGTACCGAACCTGCCGGTCGCACCGCCGACGACACGGCACCGCGTCGTCGGTCGGTCTCCGATTGGGACGCCACCTGAGCGGTGCGCCCCCGGGCTCAGCCGTGACGAGTGGTGTCGATGCCCAGGCTCATCCCGGCCAGACCGCGCTTGCGGACGGCGAGCTTCTCCGCGATTGCCCGTAGAGCTGTACCGGATGCCGATTCGGGTGCCGACAGCACCACCGGGACACCCGCGTCGCCACCCTCACGCAGGGTGGTCTCGAGCGGAACCTGGCCGAGCAGTTCCACCGGGGCGCCGACCGCACGGGTGAGGCGCTCGGCAACCTGCTCGCCGCCGCCGGAACCGAACGGCTCCATCCGGGTGCCGTCGGGAAGCTCCATCCAGGACATGTTCTCCACCACGCCGAGGATCTTCTGGCGGGTCTGCAGTGCGATGGCGCCGGCACGTTCGGCCACCTCGGCCGCGGCCTGCTGCGGTGTCGTCACCACGAGGATCTCGGCGCCCGGGATGAGCTGGGCGATCGAGATCGCCACGTCGCCGGTGCCCGGCGGCAGATCGAGCAGCAGCACGTCGAGGTCTCCCCAGTAGACGTCGGCGAGGAACTGCTGCAGCGCGCGGTGCAGCATCGGACCACGCCACGTCACCGGGGTGTTGCCGTCGGTGAACTGGCCGATCGAGATGAACCGCACCCCATGGTTGCTCGGGGGCATGATCATGCGCTCGACCTGCGTGGGTTTCGCGTCGCTACCGAGCATGCGGGGCACCGAGTGGCCGTAGATGTCGGCGTCGAGGACACCGACGGTCAGGCCGCGGTCGGCCAGTGCGGTGGCCAGATTCACCGTCACACTCGACTTGCCGACGCCACCCTTGCCGGAGGCGACCGCGTAGACGCGGGTCAACGAGCCCGGCTGCGCGAACGGGATCACCGGCTCGGCCTTGTCACCGCGCAGCTTCTTGCGCAACTCGGTGCGTTGCGCATCGTCCATCACGTCGAGTTCGACACGCACCGCGCCGACACCAGGCACGTCGGCCACCGCCTGTTCGACCCGGCCGGAGATCTCGGTGCGCATGGGACAGCCCGAGGTGGTCAGGTACACGACCACGTCGACGGAGGCGTCATCGTTGATCGCGACCGACTTCACCATGCCCAGGTCGGTGATGGGTTTGCCGATCTCGGGATCGTTGACCTTGCTCAGGGCAGCGCGGACCGCGGATTCGGTGGGTACAACTCCGGTAGTCATCACAGCCAGCTTAACGGTCGGGGCCGACGGCCCATTCCGCCGCCGGTCAGCGGGCCGGTACCGGTGTCGTCGGTGTGGTTTTGCCGGTGCCCTTGGCGTTGGGCGCGCGGTGCGGCTTGGGCGCCGGCCGACGTGGCGGTTGTGGGGGCAGCAGCTGCGGCGGCAGCAGCTGTGACGGGATCAGGTCCGGCGGCACACAGACGACGCCGACGCAGGCCGGGGGCGGTGCGGTCGTGGTGGTCGTGGTGGACTCCGGCGTCGACGACTCGGGGGAGCGCGCGCCCGGCTTGGCCGGCTTCTTGGCCTTCTTGACCTTCGGCTTGCCCGGCTTGTGCTTGGGCTCCGGGATCGGATTGGTCGGCATGACGCCGGTGGCGTATGCGCCCGCCCAGGAGAGCACGTTGGCGGCGTATTCCATCGAGTGGTTGTACCGCATGACCGCCGCGACCTTGTTCTTGTCGGACATGATGTCCACGAAACCGGAGCAGAGGTAGCGTCCCGCCGAGTAGGTGGCGTCGAAGACGTTGTTCGGGTCGGCCTTGCCGTCACCGTTGGCGTCGGTGCCCCAACTCGCCCAGGTGCTCGGGATGAACTGCATCGGGCCCATCGCGCGGTCGTGCTTGCTGTCACCGTCGATGCTGCCGCCGTCGGTGTCCCGGATGACGGCGTTGCCCGCGAGGGAACCGTCGAGGACCGGACCGGCGATCGGGTTGATCGTGGTGCCGAACTGGTCGACCGAACCGTTCGAGGCGTGATTGGACTCGATCCGGCCGATGCCCGCGAGCAGGAACCACGGCAGTTTGCACTGCGGGCTCTCGGCACTGACGCGGCTCGCGGCGAGCTTGTACGCCTGCAACACCACCCCGGGGATGCCCAGGGGGCCGGTGGGGAGGTCGCCGGTGATCCGGAACTGTGGCTCGACGACCGGGTCGATGGTCTTCGGTGGTGGCGCGAACCCGAGCAGGGCGACCGGGTCGCCCGGGACGATGTCGGCGGCGGCCGCCGGGACGGCGTCGTCGGTGGGGACCGAGGCGATGGATTCGCTCTGCGCGCTCGACGTCGCGACACCGAGCACCAGTGCACCGACGAGAACCCCGCCCGCACCGACGGACAGCGCTCGACGTGAGACCTGCGCCCGACGCCGACGGCGGCGGAACATGCGGGGACTCACCGGGGGTACCCCGCCCGGATCCGCGCAGCTCGACTACCCACTGGCCCTGATCTCCCCTTCACACCACGTCCGTCATGCACAGGCATGTCCGACCCCCCGATATCCACTTGCGAATGGTGTCGGTCCGGCGCCGTTGATCGTGTCGTTCCGGCCCGGTCGACGTGTGACCCACCATACATATGGGTCGTTCGCCCGAATACAGGAACGAGACAATTATTCACGACTTGCATCTGATCGGACGATGAACGAAATCGCTCAGGTGCGGCGTGGTTCCTCGCGGGTGTCGTCGCGGTCGGACGCCGCGTCGTCCACCGGCGGTGACAGGCGTTGGACGAGCTCCTCGAGCAGGTCGTCGAACTCCCGGCGCAGGTAGTCGCGGGTGACGGTGTCGCCGACGGCGATGCGCACCGCGGCGAGTTCACGGGCCAGGAACTCGGTGTCGGCCTTGGTCTGCGCCGCGCGGGCCCGGTCTTCGTCCAGCGACACCTTGTCGCGATTCTCCTGCCGGTTCTGGGCGAGCAGGATCAACGGGGCCGCATACGCGGCCTGGGTGGAGAACGCCAGATTCAACAAGATGAACGGGTAGGGGTCCCATCGCCAGGACACCGCGAGCAGGTTCAGCGCGATCCACACCACCACGATCACGGTCTGGATGGCCAGATAGCGACCCGTGCCCAGGAATCGGGCGATTCGCTCGGCGTACACCCCCACCACGTCGGAGTCGAGGTTGAACGACAGACCGCGACGCACCCGGGGCATGTCGAGGCGGCGGCCCGACTGATCGGCGCTCACGCACCCGCTCCCGAGGTGCTCGTGCGCGGCAATGCCGGGTCGTCCTCGTCGTCGGGTTCGGTTTCACGCCAATCGCGGGGCAGCAGTTCGTCGAGAAGGTCGTCGACGCTCACCGCGCCGAGGAGGTGGCCCTCGTCGTCGACCACCGGCCCGCACACCAGGTTGTAGGTGGCGAAGTACCGGGTCACCATCTCCAGCGAATCCTCCGGATTCAGGTGCGACAGATCGGTGTCGAGGATGCCGCCGACGATGTTCGCCGGCGGTTCGCGCAGCAGTGCCTGCAGATGGGTGCAACCGAGGTACTTGCCGGTCGGCGTCGCCGTGGGTGGGCGGACCACGAACACGATGCTCGCCGCGGCCGGCGTGACATCCGGATCACGTACGCGCGCGAGTGCCTCGGCCACCGTGGTGGATGCGGTCACGATGATCGGTTCGGAGGTCATGAGGCCGCCTGCGGTGTCGGGGGAGTGGGTCAGCAGACGGCGAACCGGCTCGGATTCCTCGGGATCCATGCGTTCGAGGAGTGATTCGGCCTCGGCATCGGGCAACTCACCGAGGAGGTCGGCGGCATCGTCGGGGTCCATCGCCTCGAGCACGTCGGCGGCGCGTTCGAGTTCGAGGTGCGCGATCATGTCGGTCTGATCGTCGGGCGGGAGTTCCTGCAGCACGTCGGCGAGCCGCTCGTCGTCGAGCGCGGCGGCGATCTCGTCGCGACGCTTGACCGGCAACTCGCGCAGCGCGTTGGCGACGTCGGCTGCCCTCATGCCCTCGAACTGCATGAGCGCCTGGGCCACCCCCTGACCCGGCAGGTTCAGTTCGGTCGCGGTGAGCCCGTGTACCCGGTTCCATTCCACGACATGGGTTTCCCCGCGCCGGCGCAGTCCCTTGCGGCCGGTGCGTACCGCCACCCTCGACACCACCCAGTCCCGGGTGCGGGTGCGTTCGATGCCGAGATCGACGACGACCACGTCGATCCCGGCGAGCTCGGTGAGGTCCGGGTCGTCGACCTGCACACGCGAATCCAGGATCTGGCCGATCGCCAATGCCTCGCCGGGGCGCAGGTGCAGCCGGCGAAGGCTGACCGTTCCGGTGTTGAGGGTCACCGCCTGCGGTTCGATGGAGGTGACCCGCAGCATCGGAACGAAGATCCGTCGGCGCGTGGTGAGTTCGACCGCCAGCCCCAGCGCCCGGGGCTGTTGTCCGCTCATGCGGATCGCGACAACCACGTCGCGGACCCGGCCGATGGACTCGCCGTCGGGTCCGAGCACGGCCAATCCGACCAATCTGGCCACGAACACCTTGCTCACCGACGCCATGGGAGTAAGGGTAGTGGCAAGGTGACGGAGACCGCGCACGCCCGGCCGGGCGTGGTGGTGGCCGTCGATGTCGAGGTCAGATGCCCGACCAGCGAGTGGAGGACGAACGATGACCAACCCCATGCGACCGGGTCGCGAGACGCCCGGTCTGCCGACGCCTCCCAAAGGGTGGCCGATCGGGTCCTACGGCACGTATGCCGAGGCGCAGCGGGCCGTCGATTACCTCTCGGATCAGAACTTCACCGTCCAGGACGTGACCATCGTCGGCGTGGACCTGATGCAGGTGGAACGCGTCATCGGCCGCCTCACCTGGGGCAAGGTCGTCGGTGGCGGGATCGTCTCCGGTGCGTGGCTGGGTCTGTTCTTCGGCCTGCTGGTGTCGCTGGTGGTCTCGGGCGCCGGGTTCGCGCCCGTCGTGTTCGGTCTGATCGGTGGCATCGTCTTCGGGCTCATCTCCGCGACCATCCCGTACGCGGCCACCCGTGGGCAGCGCGACTTCGCCTCGACGATGCAGTTGGTGGCCGGGCGCTACGACGTCCTGTGCGACCCGCGCAGCGCCGAGAAGGCGCGCGACATGCTCAGCCATCTCACGAACTGACCGATCACGATCGGGCCGTGGCACGTGCAGCGTGCGCTGCGCGGATCACGATTCGACACGTTCTGGCACGCCCATGCCGAATGTGTTGCATGTCACGAACCGCGACATATAACGTTACGCAGCAGATGCTGACCGGTGCGGCCTCGATGTCTTGCACCGCAAACGACACCGAGGAGGCTGCGTGCGGTTCCGGGCTGGCAGTTCCGAGTACGGTCGATCCTCAAGGGGCATAAGGCGAAAGCTGGTGGTGGCGGCTGCGGCGCTGGCCACCGCCCTGCCGATCGTCACCGCATGTGGATCGGGTTACACACCCCGCGTCATCAACATCTATCCACCGGCCGACGGCGCATCGTTCATCGACAAGGTCGGGCAGAAGTGCACCGCGGAATCCGGTGGCGAGTACAAGATCGTCACGACCCCGTTGCCCAAATCCGCAGACGACCAGCGGTTGCAGCTCGCGCGTCGTCTCGCGGGCAACGACCACGGCCTCGACCTGATGGGTATGGACGTGGTGTGGACGGCCGAGTTCGCCGACGCCGGATGGCTGGTGCCCGTCCCGCCCGCATTGTCGGCGAAGGTCGCGGCGGAGAGCCTCGGCGGTCCGCGCGAGACCGCGATGTGGAAGACCAAGGACGACAGCGAGAAGCGGCTGTACGCGATTCCCACCTGGACCAACACCCAGCTGCTCTGGTACCGCCCGGACGTGTTGCGCAAGTATCTCGGCAAGAACCGCGCGCCGACCACGTGGGGCGAGATCCTCGCCGACACCGAGGCGGTCCGGCGCAAGGGCGGACCGAGCTACATCATGGTGCAGGGCAAGCAATACGAGGGCCTGATGGTCTGGTTCAACTCGGTGCTGGCCAGCGCCGGTGGACAGGTCGTGGACCCCAACGACCCGAACAAGGTGACGCTCAACGACACTCCGGCTCACCGAGCCGCAACCGTTGAGGCGCTTCGCATCCTGAAGGCGGTCGCCACCGCCCCGGGCCACGATCCGTCGATCACGAACTCCGACGAGTCGGCGGCCCGGCTCGGCATGGAGAACGGCAAGGCGACCTTCGAGCTGAACTGGCCGTTCGTTTTCTCGTCCATGCGCAGCAACGCGGCGACCGGCAGCGTGCCGTTCTTTCCGGAGATGAAGCGTTTCGGTCCGATGTTCGCCGATTCCGACAACCCGCCGCCGGATTCGGAGCTCGGACCCGTGAACGCGGTGGTGCGCACCAAGTTCAACTTCGCGAAGTACCCCGGTGTCAGCGATCGGCTACCCGCCAGGTCGACCCTGGGCGGGGTGAACATCGCGGTTGCGAGCACCTCACAGCAGAAAGACCTGGCGTTCAAGGCGGCAGCCTGTCTGACCAATCGTGACGCGCAGAAGGTCTACTCGGTCGAAGGCGGCACCCCGCCCACGAATGCGTCGCTCTACGACGACCCGGACTTCAAGGCCGCCTACCCCATGGGCGATGACATCCGGGCGCAGCTGGAGACCGATTCGGCGGCGTTGCGACCGGCTTCGCCGGTCTACCAGGCCATCTCGACCCTGTTGGTGGCCAAGCTGAGTCCGGTGGGTGCCTGGAATCCGGAGACACTGGTCGACGAACTCGCCGAGCAGGTCGAGCGGGCGATCAACGGGGAGGGACTGATCCCATGACAACCGGTGACAACGAGGACCCGCGTAATCGGCCCGGCAGGCATTCGCTGCCCGACGACGCCGCGCCCGCCCGCGAGCCGTCGGTACGTCCGCCGTCGGTGACCCCCACCGGCAACCGGCCGCCTGCAGGCAGCTGGACGCCGCCCGCATCGACGCCCGCGGCTGCGGCCTCGGGGGTGGCGACCGCCGAGCGGCCGGCCACCGGGGCGGCCCCACGGCCGGGGCGCGCAAAGCTCAGCGCGGGCCGCTCGGCCGAACGGCGTCTGGCCTACTGGCTGATCGCGCCCGCCGCGGTGATGATGCTGCTGGTGACCGGGTACCCGATCATCTACGCGGTGTGGCTCTCGCTCAACAAGATGAGCCTGTCGGCACCGGGGCAGCGGGAGTTCGTGTGGTTCAGCAACTATGCGACGGTCCTCACCGACAACTACTGGTGGACGGCGTTTTCGGTCACCCTGGGCATCACCGTGGTGTCCGTGCTGATCGAGCTGATCCTCGGTATGGCGATCGCACTCGTCATGCACCGCACCATTTTCGGGCGCGGCACCATCCGGACCGTCGTGTTGATCCCGTACGGGATCGTGACCGTGGCCGCCGCGTTCTCGTGGTACTACGCCTGGACGCCGGACACCGGATACCTGGCGAATCTGTTGCCGGACGGGAGCGCGCCGCTCACCGAACAGTGGCCGTCGCTGGCGATCATCGTGCTCGCCGAGGTGTGGAAGACGACACCGTTCATGGCGCTGCTGCTGTTGGCGGGTCTGGCGCTCGTACCCGACGATCTGCTCAAGGCCGCACAGGTCGACGGCGCGGGTGCGTGGACGAGACTGTGGCGCATCATCATTCCGCTGATGAAGCCTGCCATCCTGGTGGCGCTGCTGTTCCGCACCCTGGATGCGTTCCGGATCTTCGACAACATCTACGTGCTGACGGCAGGCTCCAACAACACCGGCTCGGTGTCGATGTTGGGCTACGACAATCTGTTCAAGGCGTTCAACCTCGGCATCGGGTCCGCGATCAGCGTGCTGATCTTCGTCTGCGTGGCGATCATCGCCTTCATCTTCATCAAGGGCTTCGGGACCGCCGCGCCCGGCTCCGAGAACGAGGGGAGATAGGGCCGGTATGACTCACAGTGTGAACCGCAGGGTCTGGTGGACGATCGCCAACGTCCTGGTGGTGTTGTACGCGATCATCCCGCTGCTGTGGATCCTCAGTCTGTCCTTCAAGCCGCCCGGCAGCGTCAAGGACGGCAATTTCATCCCCCAGGAGTGGACCTGGGACAACTACAAGGGCATTTTCGAGACGAGCGCCTTCACCTCGGCACTGCGCAACTCGATCGGCATCGGCCTGATCACCACGCTGATCGCGGTGATCCTGGGCACCATGGCCGCCTACGCCATTGCACGCCTGGAGTTTCCCGGTAAGAAGCTGCTCATCGGCGCGGCGCTGTTGATCGCGATGTTCCCGCAGATCTCGCTCGTCACACCGCTGTTCAACATCGAGCGGCGGATCGGCCTGTTCGACACCTGGCCGGGACTGATCCTGCCCTACATCACGTTTGCACTGCCGCTGGCGATCTACACCCTGTCCGCGTTCTTCCGGGAGATCCCGTGGGAGTTGGAGAAGGCCGCCAAGATGGACGGGGCCACCCCGTGGCAGGCGTTCACGAGGGTGATCGCCCCGCTCGCCGCGCCCGGTGTGGTGACCGCGGCCATCCTGGTCTTCATCTTCGCGTGGAACGATCTGTTGCTGGCCTTGTCACTGACCTCCACCCAGCGCGCGATCACCGCCCCGGTGGCCATGACGAACTTCACCGGCAGCAGTCAATTCGAGGAACCCACCGGGTCGATCGCCGCCGCCGCGGTCGTCATCACCATCCCGATCATCATCTTCGTGCTCTTCTTCCAACGTCGAATCGTGGCCGGTCTGACCTCCGGCGCCGTGAAGGGATAACCCATGGCCGAGATCGTTCTGGACAATGTCACCAAGCAGTACCCGGATGGGTCGGTCGCCGTACACGAGGTGAGTCTCGACATCGCCGACGGCGAGTTCATCATCCTGGTGGGTCCGTCCGGCTGCGGAAAGTCGACCACGCTCAACATGATCGCGGGTCTCGAGGACATCTCCTCGGGGGAGCTGAAGATCGATGGCGAACGGGTCAACGAGCGCGCCCCCAAGGACCGCGACATCGCAATGGTCTTCCAGAGCTACGCGCTCTATCCGCACATGTCGGTGCGCGACAACATCGCCTTCCCGCTCACGCTGGCGAAGCTGTCGAAGTCGGAGATCGCCGCCAAGGTCGACGAGGCCGCCAAGATCCTCGACCTCGGGGCATATCTGGATCGCAAACCCGCCAACCTGTCCGGCGGTCAGCGCCAGCGAGTCGCGATGGGGCGTGCCATCGTCCGATCGCCGAAGGCGTTCCTGATGGACGAGCCGCTGTCGAATCTGGATGCGAAACTGCGTGTGCAGATGCGCACCGAGATCGCCCGGCTGCAGCAGCGCCTGGGCACCACCACCGTCTACGTGACCCACGATCAGACCGAGGCGATGACGCTCGGTGACCGGGTCGTGGTGCTGCGCAACGGATATGTCCAGCAGATCGGCACCCCGCAGGAGCTCTACAACGACCCGACGAACCTGTTCGTGGCCGGTTTCATCGGATCGCCCGCGATGAACTTCGTGCCCGGTCGGCTGTCGACGGACGGGATCGAGACGCCGATCGGTAAGGTCACCGTGCCCGACCATCAGCAGATCGTCGCCAACGCCCAGCGCGCACGCAGCGACGGTGAGGTGCTCGTGGGCATCCGACCGGAGCACCTGGAGGACGCGGCACTCGTCGAGTCCGCCGCCCGGGCGAAGGGATCGACCTTCACCGCGAAGATCGAGGTTGTCGAGTCGATGGGTTCGGACAATTACGTCTACTTCAGCGTCGACGCACCGCGGGCGACCAGCGACGCCCTCGCCGAACTGTCCGCGGACGCGGGAGCCGAGATCGGTGGTGGCCAGATGATCGCCCGTGTCGCACCGGAATCGACCCTGAGTCGTGGCGCCGACGCCGAATTGTTCTACGACCCGGCCAAGGTCTCCGTGTTCGATCAGGCGTCCGGGGCGAACCTGCGCAGGTCCTGACCGTCGGCCTCAGCGTCGTCGGCGGCCCTGGTCGTGGAGTCGGGCGACGATCTCGTCGTCCCAGATGTGCTTGCGCACCAGGCGATAGCGTTCGCACGCCAACCACAGGTACAGTTCGGCGTCACTGCCGAGATCGTCACGGACCCCGGCCCGTCGCGCCATCCGCACCACGGGCAGGAACTCCTCGCCGAACCAGCGACGGGCGACCTCGGCGCGGGTGAGATACTCGCCGATCTCCTGGCCGAGCCGAAATCCCCACGCCTCCACGTTCTCTGCGAGTTCCGCGTAGTCGAAGGGGTCGGTGAAGCGGATGGCCTGTGCCTGGGCGCCGACGAGGGGCACCCGCGACAGGAACAGCCGTCGGTGGTCCTTGAGGATCAGATCCGATGTGGCGCTGATGCCCTCGGGTGAGATACGCGTGTGGATCTCGGTGACATAGGCGTCGATGATGTGCAGATGCCGGGCGATGGCTATCGACACCCGATGGTGTCCGTCGATGACGAAATGCATGCCACCGATACGGTAGAGACGAACCGGTGGCACCGATTCGCCGCGACGTTGTGCGGCGGCCAACCGCTGCCACCGCTCCCGGATCCGCGACGATGTCGGACGGAACATCCGGTCGAAATCCTTTGTGCGGTCCACACTTCCGACGATCGAGGACACCTCGACCTGCTGCAGACCGAGATAGGTCTCACCCAGACGTCCGAGGGCAGCCACCACCTCGTCGAAGGGCAGGATCGTGTTGACGTCGGCCGGTTGCCGGGTGAACCAGGCGATCAGGCGCGACATCTCGGCGGCGCGGCGCATCCGGCTGAAGTCGTTTTCCGCATCCGCGTCGGGAAATCCGGTGTCACGCGCCATGGCGCCGCCTGACGACCTGGAAATCACGGGTGCCCGGATCGATGTCGAACTCGCAGTAGCCGACAACGTTGACCGAGGTGGTCGCATCGCCGATCCGGCGGTCGGACGGCCGCGTCCCGTAGGGGTGGACGTGACCGTGGATCAGCAGCGCGGGCTGCAACGATCGGACGAGGCCGTGGTAGCAGTCGAAGCCGCGATGCGGGGCGTCGTCGCCGTCGCCCACGCCGCGGGCCGGACTGTGTGTGAGCAGGATGTCGGTGTTCGTGCGGGCGCCGGACAGCCGCCACGAGCGCATCCGCTGGTGGAGCTCGGAGTACTGGTTCGGGCCGTCGTTGTAGCGGCGGCATCCGCCGAGCCCGCTGATGCGCAGCCCCGCGACCTCCACGGTGCGTCGGTCGGCGTTGATCGCCCCGCGCGGGCCGGGATCGTCGGTGGGCAGACCTGCCCTGGTCCAGCCCGACCGGCCGCGTCGATAACCGGTGAGGTCGCGGTCGTGGTTGCCGGGCACGAACACGCACGGTGCGTCACAGAGGGTGGAGAGCACCTCGAGATACGAGAACGGCAGGTCGCCGGCGCCGAGGATCACATCGGGGCGGGACTCGATACCGACCCCGAAGGTCAACGAGTCCACCACCTCGTCGGCCACCGCCAGCACGTGCACCACGTCTCTCAGGTTAGGCCATGGGCCTGCCTGTCCCGGGGGTTCCATTACGGTGGACGGGTGAGTGATGACGTCGCCGACCGGATCGGTCGACACCTGACCGCAGCGCTGGGCACCGAACCGCAACGCGCGTCGGTGACGTTTCTCGGCCTCGAACCCGTGGACATCCTACGGTTCGTGATCGGCGACGACGTGGTCTACGTGAGCGCAGGATGCGCGCGCCACCCGATGACCGATCCGAACGAGATCAACCCGGACCCGTTGCGCGGCCCGCGCGCGGAGATCGTCGTGCGTCTGCACGGTGGCCGAGCGACACCGGGGCTGCATCGACGGATGGCGACGGTGGCGGCCGCGCCCGCGGTGGAGGGCCTGATCCTCACCGACGATGCGCTCGTCGATCTCGGCGAGCCGCTCTGGGACGGGGCATCGTGTACGGCCTTCGTCCTGACCGACGACGATCTCGGCGAGTTGGCGCTACCCGAACCGATGGATCCGGTGCGCTTCCTGCGTGCCGTGCCGATCACGGCCAACGAGGCGGCCTGGGTACGGCTCAAGGGTGCCGACGCGTTGCGGGAGGCGTGGACGGAGGCGGGCATCGACGTGGCCGATCCGGCACGGGCGGGCGCCCGCCTGTAGGGGTCGCCTCAGAGCGATGCTCAGAGCCAGTGGTGGTGTCGGAACACCGCCCACAGACCCGAGCAGGCGATCACCATGCACACGATGACGACCGGATAGCCCCAGTGCTGGTGGAGTTCGGGCATGTAGTCGAAGTTCATGCCATAGATGCCTGCGACCATCGTCGGGACCGCGCCGATCGCGACCCACGAGGAGATCTTGCGCATGTCGGTGTTCTGCTGCAATCCCACCTTGGCGGCCGCGGCACCGAGGATCGACGTCAACACCTCGTCGTACTCGACGACACGGTCGATGACGGTCGTCAGATGGTCGGCGACATCGCGGAAGTGTCGTCGGATCTCCTTGGGCACCAACGGATTGTTCGCGGTGAGCCGGGCGAGCGGGCCGGTCAGCGGTGTCACCGCGCGACGCAACTCGAGCACCTCGCGCTTGAGCAGATACACCGGGTCGATGTTGAGCCAACGCTTCTGCGCGCCGAACACCGCGGACTCGATCGCCATGATGTCGCTCTCCATGCGATCGGTCACGGCCAGATAGCTGTCCACGACGAGGTCGGAGATGGCGTGCAGCACTGCGGTGGGTCCCTGTGCCAGACGCTCGGGACGGGCCTCGAGGCGGCGTCGTAGACCGGACAGGTGGGTGTGGTCGCCGTGGCGCACGGTGATGACGAAATCGGGGCCGCAGAAGATCATGATCTCGCCGGTCTCGACCACCTCGCTGGCCTGTTCCATGCTCTCGTGCTCGACGTACTTGACCGTACGGAGCACCAGGAACTGGGTGTCGTCGTAGATCTCCAGCTTGGGACGCTGATGTGCGTGCACCGCGTCCTCGACGACGAGTTCGTGCAGACCGAAGACCTCGGCGACACCCTGCATCTGTTCGGCGTCCGGGGAGTGCAGACCCAGCCACACGAAACCCTCGCCACTCGAACGCACCTGGTCGAAGGCCGCGGTGTAGGAGATCCGTCCCGGTTGGCGCTGACCGTCCACGTAGAGTGCGCAATCGACGACGGCGCGTGCCGCCGGGATGGGAATCCTCGGCAGCGGCCGTTTCTCTCGTCGTGGCGGGACCAGTCCGCCGGCACGCAGGTGCGGCATCGAGGGCACGTACCGGATGCTACCCGCAAGGTCGAGGACCTCCGGTGCACCGGCCGCCGAGCGCCCGACGGGGCGAGCGCTAACGTGGGGCCCGTGATCAAGCATGCCGCGGCAGCAGTTCTGGCGATCGTGACGGTCGCCGCAGCAGTGGTCGGGTGTTCGGATGCCGACTCCGACGTCCGGGGCCTGGTGCTGGGCTCGACCGATGCGCCGGAGATGCAGGTGATGACCCAGATCTACGCGGGTGCGTTGCGGAACGCAGGCAACGCGGTGTCGGAGACCACGCGTACCGGAAGCTATTCGGATCTGCTCGACGACATGGACGCGACATCGGTGGACCTGTTCCCGGCGTTCAGCGGGCGACTCCTCGAGCAGCTGGCCCCGCAGTTGACGCCCGCGACTCCCGACGACGTCTACCACGACTTGAATCGAGCTCTGCCGCAGGGTGTTTCGGTGGGCGACGCCACCATGGTGACGGCGACGCCGCAGGTCTTCGTGGCCGCCCGGGTGGCCGAGACAGGCCATCTGGCCGATCTCACCGACTGCCGGCGGCTGCCGGAGGCGTTGCCCCTCGTGGTGGTCGGTAAGTCGGACGAGTCGGCACGGACTGCCTTCGTCGGCGCCGGATGTCGGTTCGGGTCGGTGCAGGAGGTGCCCACGGTGACCGAGGCCGTCGACCGTGTCGCGTCCGGTTCGGCGGTCGGTCTGCTCACCCCGCTCGAGGTAGCCGGGGAGGACGCCGAGGGCGCGGCGGGACAGATCCGCGCCCTGCAGCCCGCCGAGCCCGCGGGCAAGTCCGGGCCGGATGCGTCCCAGGCCCCGGGCGCGTCGACGTCGGACACACTTCGCGGGGCACGGGCCGAACAGCTCGTCCCGGTCTATCGGACCGCAGCGCTGGGCCGTGACCAGGTCAAGACCATCAACACGGTGGCGGGGGAGATCACCACCGCAGATCTGGCAACCCTCGCCCGACGCGCCCAACGCGGAGAGGATCCGCACGAGCTCGCGGTGACCTGGCTCGGCGAGCACGGTCTGTAGAGCACCGGTGGAGACGAGAATCGGGCCGTCTCCCGAGGGAGGACGGCCCGATTTCGACGATTCGGTGGATCAGCCGGCCTTGGACAACGCCCATCCGGTGACCTTCGCCGACACCCACTGGTAGTGCGATGCGACGATCCGCACCCACACGTCGAGGAACTTCGCGTCGGCACCGACGAGGACGCGCGCCTTGTTCTTGCGCACGCCGTCGAGGATGATGTCGGCGGCCTTCTCCGAGGTCATGCGCGCCAGGTACTTGTCGAAGAACTCGGCGGTCTGGCGCTGGTCGTGGTCGCCGGAGGTGGTCGCGTTGCGGGCGATCGCGGTCTTGATGCCGCCGGGGTGCACGCAGGTGACCTTCACCGGGTGCTTGGCCACGATCATCTCCTGATTGAGCGACTCGGTGAACCCGCGCACCGCGAACTTCGCCGAGTTGTAGGCGGCCTGGCCGGGTTCGGCCAGCAGGCCGAACAACGACGAGGTGTTCACGATGTGGCCGTCACCCGACGCGATGATGTGCGGCAGGAACGCCTTGGTGCCGTTGACGACTCCCCAGTAGTCCACGTCCATCACGCGCTCGATGTCCTTGAACTCGGTGCGCTCGATCTCGCCGTGATGGGCGATACCGGCATTGTTGAAGATGACGTTGACCTTGCCGTAGTGCTTGACGACGGTGTCGGCGTACTCGAGTACCGCCTCGCGCTCGGCGACGTTGAGGATCTGGGCGTGCACCTGCGCGCCGGTCTCGCGGACCAGTTTCTCGGTGGCCGCGAGGCCCTCGGGGTTCATGTCCGAGATGGCCAGCTTGGCGCCTTCTCGACCGAGTTTGACCGCCAGGTCGCGGCCCATGCCGGAGCCGGCGCCGGTGATGACGACGACCTTGTCGCGAAAGTCCTTCATGCTCTTGTTCCTTCGGGTGTGGTCGGTGAGTCAGGCTGATGCGGGCGCGGGTTCGACGGTCGTGGCCGACGCGACCGACGGAGTGCGGCGTCGTTCTACATCGTAGGCCGCGATGTCGAAGCGTTTGGTGATCCGCCGGAAGTTGAACGTGAAGCCGGGCCACAGGGTGGTGATGTTGCCGTGATGATCCTTGTACCAGGATGCACACCCACCGTTGACCCACACGCTGTTGCGGAGATCGTGCTGCACGTCGGCGTTGAAGCGTCGCTGTGCCTCGCGGGTTACCTCGGTACGCGTGATTCCCTGTGCCCGAACAGTTTTCAGATAGTCGACGAGGTAGTTCAGCTGCGACTCGATCATGTACACCATCGAGGTGTGGCCGAGTCCGGTCGACGGACCGATCATCAGCATCATGTTGGGGAATCCGTTGATGAACGAACCCTTGTAGCCCTGCATGCCGATCTCGGCCCAGACGTTCGCGAGGCTGCGGTCGCCGACGCCGATGATGCGGTCGAAGACGGGGGAGTCGGTGACGTGGAACCCGGTGGCGACGACGATGACGTCGACGTCGCGTCGCGTGCCGTCCTTGGTGACCACGCCGGTCTCGGTGATCGAGTCGATGCCGTCGGTGACGAGGTCGACATTGCTGCGGGCGATCGCCGGATACCAGTCGTTGGACCGGAGGATGCGCTTACAGCCGACCTGGAACGTCGGCGTGACCTTCTTGCGCAGTTCGCGGTCGCGGATGGACCGGGCGATGTTGCCGCGGCAGATCAGTTCGACGGGCTTGAGTGCCTTGGGGGAGTAGGTGAGACCGAAGGCAGTGACCTCGTTGGCCGCGTAGACGACGCCACGCATCGCGGACTGGTAGCCCGGAACCTTCTCGAACGCCCAGTGCTCGACGGGGCTGTAGGGCCGCTCGGTGCGCGGCACGATCCACGGCGCCGTGCGCTGGTAGACGTCGAGGCGCTCGGCGACCTTGGCGAGCTGGGGCACCAGCTGGATCGCGGAGGCGCCGGTGCCGATCACCGCGACGCGCTTGCCGGCGAAGTCGAAGTCGTTGTCCCATCGGGCGGAGTGGACGATCTTGCCCTGGTAGGAGTCGAAGCCGTCGATGTCGGGCAGATTCGGCTCGCACAGCGGACCGACCGCGCCGATCAGGATCTCGGCGCGCACCTGCTCGGTGACGCCGTCGCGCTCGGTGTCGAGCACCCAGCGACGTTCGTCCTCGCGCCACTCGGCGCGCAGCACCTCGGTTCCGAACCGGGTGTGCGACGCGATCGCGTGCTTGTCGGCGACACCGTTGATGTAGTCGTGGATTTCGGGCTGGTGTGAGTACGACCGCGACCATCGGGGGTTGTGGGCGAACGAGTACGAGTAGAGCTGTGACGGCACGTCGCAGGCTGCGCCGGGATAGGTGTTGTCGCGCCAGGTGCCGCCGAAGTCGGAGCCACGGTCGAGGACCACGAAGTCGTCGAAGCCGTTCTGCTTGAGCTTGATGGCTGCGCCCAGGCCGGAGAAGCCGGCCCCGATGATGGCGATCTGAACATCGTTCGTTGTCATGGTGCCACCATAGAGGTCTACTGAACATGCGTCAATAGCCTTATTGAATCTCCATCAATAAGGCTCTACGGTGGAGTTCACCAGCGAGATCAGGAGAGAGGACACCACGACTGTGGCGACATCAGGGTCTGCGTCGACGGCCAAGCGCACGCGGATGAGCCCGGAGGCGCGGCGCGATCAACTGATCGATCTGGGCCTGGCGATGGTTCGTGAACGGCCGCTCGAGCAGGTCTCCATCGACGCGATCGCCGAGGCGGCCGGGGTGTCGCGGGCGCTGCTGTTCCACTACTTCGAGTCGAAACAGGACTTCCACGTCGCGATCGCCCGGGCGCAGGCCGACGAGATGCTCGAATGCACCGCCCCGGACACCACCCTCGGCGATCCCATCGCGATGCTGTCGGGGTCGATGTCGGCGTTCGTCGACTACGTCAGCGACAACCGTGCGGCCTACATGGCGTTCATGCGCGGATCGTCGAGCGCGGATCCGGCCATGCGCGAGGTGTTCGACCAGACCCGAGCCGCCATGGCCTCGCGGGTGCTCGATCACGCACCGGCGCTGGGTATCGCGGTGACCCCGGTCGTGGAGATGACGGTGCACGGTTGGATCTCCTTCGTCGAGGAGACCACGATCGGCTGGCTCACCGAGCCGGTGATCACCCGCGACCAGCTCCTCGGACTCATCACCGCCGCGCTGCCCGCGCTCGCCGGTGTGGTCGGGGACCTCTGACGTCTCGCCTGGCGCAACCCCCACCCTTCTCTCGCGACAGCAACCGGATTCCCCGCGACAGCAACCGGATTCCACGCGAGAGCAACCACATCTCTCGCGAGAGCAACCGGATTTCCCGCGACAGCAACCACTTTCCGCCCGACAGCACGCGGCGTCCCGACTGCGACAACCCCGGCGTCCCGCGACAGCAACCTGATTCCACGCGAGAGAAACCAGATGACCGCCGAGAGCAACGGTCCGCACTCAGAAGTAGCCGCCGCGCGAACGCAATGCCTTCTCGATCTCGATGACGATGCTCCACGGCGCGGTCCGCAGTCGCTCCTTGTCGAGCCGGATGACGATCCAGCCCATCGCCCGCAACTTCGCATCGCGGGCGGCATCCCGTGCGCGCTGCTCTTCGGTGCTGTGGAACTCTTCGCCGTCGTACTCGATGGCAATCTTCAGTTCTTCGTATGCGAGGTCGATCCGGGCGAACACGTGTCCTGTGTCGTCGGCGACCTCGACCTGCAACCGCGGCAGCGGAAGATCCGCCTTGACGACGATGAGCCGCACCCAACTCTCGGGTGGTGATTCGGCGAGATCGTCGATCAAGGGGATCAGATTGCGCAGCTGACGGACTCCGCGGTGTCCGGGGTATCGTCGCGCATACTGCGCCAGTTCGTCCCTGCAGAACCCCGTTGCTCGGAACAGCGAGTCGAGCAGGCCGAGGGCGTACCAGTCCGGTGCGATGCGACCGATGTCGAACGCTGTCCGGATGGCGTTCGTCACCGGAATACCGTCGATCTCCGTCACGTCGTCGGGTTGCAGATCGGTTCGCCGCACACGACGACCGCGCACCTTACGGTTGCCTGCTTCGGGACCGCGCACCAGATCGATCGTGAAGTCGGCGTCATACCAGCGGGATCCGTGCAGGATCGTCGCGGCCATCAGGCCGACGACAGAACCGGACGGTCCGTCCTGGGCGGCGGTCCGGATTCTTTCCGTCGGCGACAACGTGACGGACCGGTCGACGTACAGTCCGCCGTGCAGGTGACTGAACGCCGCAGTGAACTGTTCGGCGGTCATGTTGCTGCGTTCGAGTGCTTCCTGTCGACGAAGAATGCGCTTGTCGGGGGCGGGATCGCGACTCATCATGACCATTGGACGTGTACGACGCGCCATCGGATCCATGGACGGGACCAAGCCTGTGGATCATTCGGGGTCGTCGGCGCGGATCACATCGTCGGCCATCGACTCAGGTCCGGAGGGTAGGCCTCGTGCGCGCGGATTGTGTCGACGCAAGTGGCTGCCGTCGCACGCTTTCAGGTTGCTCTCGCGCGAATCTTGGTTGCTGTCGCGGGAGCGCCGGTTGCCGTCGCGTGAGATTCGGTTGCTGTCGCGGGAATCATGGGTGTCACCGGAACGCCGACGGCGGGCACCCCACGCAGGGGCACCCGCCGTCGACGGTGTGTTCTCAGCTCAGGCGAGCGCCTCGTCGAGGATCTCCTGCTGCTCGACCGCGTGGACCTTGCTCGAGCCCGACGACGGTGCCGACATCGGACGACGCGAGATGCGCCGCAGTCCGCCGAGCACGTCCGGGAGCACCTCGGGCAGCCACAGACCCAGGAATGGCCACGGACCCTGGTTGGCCGGCTCCTCCTGCACCCAGGCGAAGTCCTCGGCGTTCGGGTACTGCTCGAGGGTGTTGCGCAGCCGACGGTGCGGCACCGGGTAGAGCTGCTCGATGCGCACGACGGCAATGTCGTCGCGGCCTTCCTTGTCGCGACGTGCGGCCAGCTCGTAGTACAGCTTGCCGCTCACCAACAGCACACGCTTGACCTTGGCGCGGGCAGCCGCATCCTGGCCGAGGTACTTCGGATCGTCGAGAACCGACCGGAACTTGTCGTCGGTGAACTCTTCGACCGGGCTGACCGCGGCCTTGTTGCGCAGCATCGACTTCGGGGTGAAGACGATGAGCGGGCGGCTGATGCCGTCGAGGACGTGTCGACGCAGCAGGTGGAAGTAGCTGGCCGGGGTGGACGGCAGCGCGACGGTCATCGATCCTTCGGCGCACAACTGCAGGAACCGTTCGATGCGGCCCGATGTGTGGTCGGGGCCCTGACCTTCGTGACCGTGCGGCAGCAGCAGCACGACGTCGGAGAGCTGGCCCCACTTGGCCTCACCGGACGAGATGAACTCGTCGATGATCGACTGGGCGCCGTTCACGAAGTCGCCGAACTGGCCTTCCCACAACACGAGGGCGTCGGGGTTGCCGACCGAATAGCCGTACTCGAACCCGACCACCGCGTATTCCGAGAGCGGGGAGTCGTAGACGTTGAATCGTCCGCCGGCATCGGCGTCGCCGTTGACCGGCTGCAGATGGTTGAGCGGGGTGTACTCCGAACCGCTCTCCCGGTCGATGAGCACCGAGTGCCGCTGGGTGAAGGTTCCGCGACGCGAGTCCTGTCCGGACAGTCGGACGGTGCGCCCCTCCATGACCAGCGAGCCGAAGGCGAGCAACTCGGCGAAGGCCCAGTCGATGCCGCCGTGACGAGACATCTCGTGGCGACGTTCGAGGACGGGCTTCACTCTGGGGTGCGGGTCGAAACCTTCGGGCACGTGCAGGAAGGCGTCACCGATGGATTCCAGGACCTCCTTGGACACCGCGGTGACCAGCTTGGTCGGGAGGGTCTGGTCGGATTCCACCGACGGGCTCGGTTCGGCGTGGTACTTCTCGAGTTCCTTGACCTCGTTGAAGACCCGCTCGAGCTGTCCCTGGTAGTCACGCAGGGCGTCCTCGGCCTCCTTGGTCGAGATGTCACCGCGACCGATCAGGGCCTCGGTGTAGCTCTTGCGGACGCCACGCTTGGTGTCGATCACGTCGTACATCGCCGGCTGGGTCATCGACGGGTCGTCGCCCTCGTTGTGGCCGCGACGACGGAAGCAGACGAGGTCGATGACGACGTCCTTGTGGAAGGCGTCGCGGTAGTCGACGGCGAGCTTGGCAACCCAGACGCAGGCCTCGGGATCGTCGCCGTTCACGTGGAAGATCGGGGCGCCGATCATCTTCGCGACGTCGGTGCAGTACTCCGAGGAACGTGAGTGCTCGGGCGCGGTGGTGAAACCGACCTGGTTGTTCACCACGATGTGCACGGTGCCACCCGTCCGATAACCCGGCAGCATCGCCATGTTCAACGTTTCGGCCACGACACCCTGACCGGCGAAGGCGGCGTCGCCGTGCAGCATCAGCGGAAGGATGGAGAACTGGTCGTCGTCGTCGAGGAGATCTTGCTTGGCGCGGACCAGACCTTCGAGAACCGGATCGACGGCCTCGAGGTGGCTGGGGTTGGCGGTCAGCGACACGTTGATCTCGTTGTCGCCGAACATCTGGTAGTACTTGCCCTCGGCGCCGAGGTGGTACTTCACGTCGCCGGAGCCGTGGGCCTGCGACGGATTCAGGTTGCCCTCGAACTCGGTGAAGATCTTCGAGTAGGGCTTGCCGACGATGTTCGCCAACACGTTGAGACGACCGCGGTGCGGCATGCCGATGACGACCTCGTTGAGGTTGTGCTCGGCACCCTGGTCGATGACGGCATCCATCATCGGGATGACCGACTCCGCGCCCTCCAGCGAGAAACGCTTCTGCCCAACATATTTCGTCTGCAGGAACGTCTCGAAGGCTTCGGCGGCGTTCAGCTTCGACAGGATGTACTTCTGCTCGGCGACCGGCGGCTTGACGTGCTCGACCTCGACCCGGTCCTGCAGCCAGCGCTGCTGCTCGGGCTCGAGGATGTGGGTGTACTCGACGCCGATGTGGCGGCAGTACGCGTCCCGCAGCACCGACAACACGTCGCGCAGCTTCATCTTGTCGCGTCCGTGGAAACCACCGACGTTGAAGCTGCGATCGAGGTCCCACAGGGTCAGGCCGTAGGTGAGGACGTTGAGATCGGGATGGCTGGTGCGCGCATCACTGTCCATCATCAGCGGATCGATGTCGGCCATCAGATGACCGCGGCTGCGGTAGGCGGCGATCAGCTCGAGGACGCGCGTGCTCTTGTCGACCAACCCGGCCGGGATGTCACGACGCCACCGCACCGGCTCGTAGGGGATGTGGAACGCGGTGAAGATCTCGTCGTAGAACGCGTCGTCGAGAAGAAGTTCGTGGATGGTGCGCAGGAAGTCGCCGGACTCGGCACCCTGGATGACCCGGTGGTCGTAGGTCGAGGTCAGCGTCATCAACTTGCCGACGCCGAGCTCGGCGATCTGCTCGTCACTGGCGCCCTGGAACTCGGCCGGGTACTCCATCGCGCCGGCACCGACGATGGTGCCCTGGCCCTTCATCAGGCGCGGCACCGAGTGCACGGTGCCGATGGTGCCCGGGTTGGTCAGCGAGATGGTGACCCCGGCGAAGTCCTCGGCGGTCAGCTTGCCGTCACGGGCGCGGCGGACGATGTCCTGGTAGGCGGTGTAGAACTCGGCGAAACCCATGGTCTCGCAGTTCTTGATGGCCGCGACGACCAGTGAGCGGCTGCCGTTCTTGCCGACGAGGTCGATGGCCAGGCCGAGGTTGGTGTGCGCCGGCGTCACCACGTTGGGCTTGCCGTCCACCTCGGCGAAGTGGTTGTTCATGTTCGGGTACGACTTGATCGCCTGCACGATCGCGTAGCCGAGGATGTGGGTGAAGCTGATCTTGCCGCCGCGGGTGCGTGCGAGATGATTGTTGACGACGATGCGGTTGTCGATCATCAACTTGGCCGGGATGGCCCGCACACTCGTCGCGGTGGGGACCTCCAGCGACGCGTTCATGTTCTTGACGATCGCCGCGGCCGGACCGCGGAGCACCTTGTTCGCATCCTCGGAGGGCGTCGCGGCCGCAGGGGCTGCGGGGGCCTTCTCCTTCTGCGAGGTGGCCGAACCGTCGCGGCTGGCGGTGCTGCGACCGGAGGCAGCCTTGGTCGCGGTCGACTCCTTCGCCGGCCCGGACTTACGGGCCGGGGTGGCGGCCTCGGGCTGCTGGTCGAGGGTGACCTGCTTGGTCGCAGGCTTCGATTCGGGAGCCTTTGATGCGGGAGCCGAGGACGCCGGAGTCGCGGAGGTGGGAGCCGAGGGGGCGGGCGCGGAGTTGCGCGCGGCGGCGGTGGCCGACGCGGTGTCGGATGAGCCGTTCGAGCCGGGTTCGTAGCCGGAGAGGAACTCGTGCCAACTCGGGTCGACCGAGCTGGGGTCCTTCTTGTACTGCTGGTACATTTCCTCGACCAGCCACGTATTTTGTCCGAAATCCGAAATCGAACTGCTCACAGCGGTATCTCGCCTCTATTCCCTCTGGTGTCGGGTCGCCTGCCACGCTGAAAGTCCCTTGTGAAGACTATCGGTGAACCACCTGACGATGCTACGCGATGCCCTGGTCGGAGCGCTCGGCAGACCTCATCGCAATGCGGCGTCGCCGGTGGTGTCGATACCATCCGCGTCGGGCGCGACACCGGCATCCCAGAACGCGCGGTACCGTCCCTTCAACGCGAGCAGCTCGCTGTGTGTTCCCATCTCCATGATCCGTCCTCGATCGACCACCGCGATGGTCTCGGCACGGGCGGCGGTGGCGAGCCGATGCGCGACGATGACCGATGTCCGTCGGTGTGTCAGAGCCTCGCCCGCGGCCAGCACCTGGGCCTCGGTCGCCTGGTCGAGGGTCGCGGTCGCCTCGTCGAGTAGTAAGAGGTCGGGCTCGACGAGTTCGGCCCGCGCCAGCGCCACGAGTTGGCGCTGCCCCGACGACAAGCCCTGGCCGCGTTCGCCGATCCGATGATGCATGCCGTCGGGGAGACCCGCGATCATCGTGTCGGCCCCGACCGCACGTGCTGCCGCGGCGATCGTCTCGCGATCCGCGTCGGGACGGCCGTAGGCGATGTTCTCGGCGATGGTGCCGGTGAACAGGTGCGCCTCCTGCGGGACGACGCCGAGTCGGTGGCGGTAGTCGGTGAGCGCGAAGTCCCGGATGTCGGTTCCGTCCATGCGCACTGAGCCAGTCGTCGGATCGTAGAAACGCGCCAGGAGTTTGACGACGGTGGATTTCCCCGCGCCGGTCTTGCCGACCAGCGCCAGCGACGTCCCCGCCGGGATCGTCAGGTCGACGTCGGTCAGGGCGTCGCGGTCGGCACCGGAATAGCGGAAGGTGACGTCGTCGAGTTCGGCGTGACCGTCGAATCCCTGTGGTGCGGTAGGCACGAGATGGTCGCGCCGTACCAGCGAACTGGGGGTGTGCAGCAGATCGGAGATCCGACGCAGACCGACGACGGCCTGCTGGTATCCGTCGAACACCTGGGTCAGTTGCTGTACCGGACCGAACAGCATGGACAGGTACAGGACGAACGCGACCAGGGTGCCCGCCGAGAGAGAACCCGCGGCGATCTGATGGGCGCCGACGGCGATCGCGACCGCGGTGGCGAGGTCCGACATCAGCGTGATGAACGGGAAGTAGGTCGAGATGGCCTTCTGCGAGACCATCCGCGCATCGACCCATTCGAGGGTCCGCCGGGTGAACCGCGTGGTCGCGGCGGGGGTGTGACGGTAGGTACGGGTCGTCTTGATGCCGGCGATGTTCTCCTGGAAGTCGGCGTTGACGATGCTGACCAGTTCACGCGAACGCGTGTAGGCCACCGATGACACGCGACGGAACACCAGCGTCGCGATGACCAGGACCGGGAAGACCGGCAGCATCAGGGCGCCGAGCACGGCGTCGGTCACCACGAGGGCGACGGTGACGCCGATCAGGGTGAGGGCGGCGACGATCGCCGACGACAACCCCGTCTGCAGGAAGGTGGACAGCGCGTCGACGTCGGTGGTCATCCGCGTCATGATGCGTCCGGACAGCTCGCGCTCGTAGTAGTCGAGTCCGAGCCGTTGCAGGTGCGCATAGCTGCGTACCCGCAGTCCGAACAGCACTCGTTCGCCCGCCCGGGTGGACGTGATGGTCATCGCCGACGATGCCGCCCAACCGATCCCGACGAGCAACACCCCGATCACCGTGGCCCGCCACAGCGTCGCCTCGTCGGCGTGGGTTGCCGCGTCGATGACGGTGCGCGCCAGCGACGGGAACGCCAACCCGACGAGTGTGTCGACCGAGATGCAGACGACGGCCGCGACGAGTAGCCACCGCACTGGCGTCAACAGGCCGCGCAACGAGAACGAGCGGGTCTCGGCCCGGGCGTCGTCGGTGTCGACGCGGGGTTGCTCGTCGGCCGGGGGCAACGTATCCACTGCGGCAAGCAACTCAGGCGTCGCGGGCATCGATCCGAGAGCACTGCCGATTCCGCCGCCACGGCGCCCTCCACCGCCGGTGGCGGGCGCGGGGGTCGGTGCGCGGTGGTCGACGTCGGGTTCCGGTGCGGAGGGCGCCGATGGCCACAGGGTGTCGAGGTCGACCGGCGGCGGCAGCTCACGCAGCGGTTCTCGACCGGCCCGCGCGGGGTCGGCCGACGACATCAACGCCCGGAACATCTCGGAGCGATCGTCGAGTTCGGCGACGGTCCCGATGTCGATGATCCGGCCGCCGTCGAGTACGGCGACGCGGTCGGCGAGCGTCAGCGTCGAACGTCGGTGGGCGAGAACGAGCATGGTGCGACGTTCGGCGCGCAGTTGACCGAGGATGCGTGCCTCGGTGGCGGCATCCACCGCCGAGGTGGCGTCGTCGAGAACCAGGATTCGCGGATTCGCGTGGAGCGCGCGGGCGAGTGCCACGCGCTGTCGTTGACCGCCCGACAGGGTGAGTCCGCGTTCTCCGACAACGGTTTCGAAGCCGTCGGGAAGTGCCTCGATGAACTCGAGCGCGTCGGCGCGTTCGGCGGCAGACTGCAGGGACGGGTCCACGGCACCGTCGGTGGCCGGCACGGTTTCGTCGGGGCCGAGAGCGATGTTGGCGGCGATGGTGTCGGAATAGAGGAACGGCTCGTCGAACACCACCGAGACCGCGGCGTGCAGCGAATCGGGGCTGAGTTGTTCGACGTCGTACACACCGTCGGCGGCGAGCACCTCGACGACCCCGTCGTCGGGACGATGGTGGCGACCGACGAGATCGGCGAGCGTCGACTTACCCGAGCCCGGCGGCCCGACCACGGCGACGCATTCGCCGGGGGCAACGGTCAGATCGATGCCGGACAGGACCGGCCGCTCGTCGTCGAAGGCGAAGGTGACATCGCGCAGTCGCACCCCGAGGGGGCCGTCGGGGAGGACTTCGGTGTTCTGCTCGGCCGGGTCGTGCGGGTGGTCGATGACGTCGTAGACGCGGTCCACCGCGGCGCGGGCGAGTTGGGCGCTGACCACGAGGTTGGTCAGCAGGCGCGCCAGTGCGGTCATCGATGCGATGTAGGTGGCGAAGGCCAGGAAGGTGCCGGCGGTGATGCGGCCGTCCATGGTGAGCCAGCCGCCGACCGCGATGACCGCGACCATGCCGAGCTGCGGGATCGCCGCCATGGTCGGGGTGAAGCGGGCGTTGATCTTTCCGGCACGCAGTCGCAGCGAGAACAGTCGCGCGCCGAGGCCGACCAGTTCGTCGACGGCACGCTCCTCCTGTCCGAATCCTTTCACCACCCGCACACCGGTGACGGTCTCCTCGACGTGCTGGGCGACATCGGCCGCGGCCTGCTGTGCCGACCACGTCGCGGCGAAAAGCTTTCGGCGCGTGCGGAACACGACGACGGCGACGAGGGGGAAGACCAACAGGGCGACCAGCGTCAGCAGCGGGGACAGGTAGGCCATGATGGCGATCGCGAAGACCACCTGCAGTCCTGCGCCCGCCGACAGCGGCACCATCGCCAGCAGCCCCTGGACGATCTGCAGGTCAGAGATCGACCGCGACACGATCTGACCGGTGCGAATACGGCTCTGAGCGTCTCCGTCGAGGTGCAACAGTGTGTCGAGCAGGCGCAGCCGCAGCGCGTTCTGCACGTTGATCGACAGCCGGCCCGCCGTGATCCGGCGGCCGAACTGACAGCCGTAGCGCACCACCGCGAGCATGACGAGGGCGCCGACGATGAGTCCGATCGACCATCCGCCGCGTACGGCTCCGGTCGCGTGGTCGATGGCGGCCTTGGCGAGCAGTGGGGCCACGAGGTCCACGGCGACCGCCACGACGGTGACCGCCAGCGTGATCACCACGAGGCGACGGTGTCGGAGACACTCGGCGGTCAGCCGGCGAATCCACGGACGAGTGGCGGTGTGTTCTTCGATCGACGACCCCGGGTCCGGTCGGGTCGGTCGTGCGGTCTGCAGCGTCGGAGTCACCGATCCGTCGTCGCGGAGCGTGGGGTGTCGATCACGTCGCCGTCGACCGTCCAGGCCGACGGCGGCGGACCGAACGCCTCGCGGGCGTTGGCGATGACCCGTTTGCCCAGCGCACGGTTGCCGGCTCCGCCGATCATCGCGCCGATCCCGGCGGGCAACAGCTTGCCGAAGATCAGCGGGCCTCGGCGGATCGCGTACTTGCGGGCCAACTTCGTCGTCAACGACTTGTTCAGTCTGCCCAGCGCACCACCGGGAATTGCCGAGCCGCCCAACCGTCGCAGGGCCCCGCTGCGGGTGCCGACGATACGGCCGAGTGCTGCCACGCCCTCCTCGCCGAGCGCCACCGCCAGGATGAGTGTCTTGCGCCGTTCGGCATCGTGCAGGCCGATCCCGTGGACTTCGGCGATCGACAGCGCGAGCAGCGCCGACGTCTCCAGGAAGAACGCCGTCTCGCCGGTCATCGCGCTGAGCGCGGTCATCGTGCCGACCCCCGGGACGGCCGCGGTGGCGCCGACGGCGCCACCCGATCCGGTGACGGCGGTCAGATAGCGCTTTTCCAGGCGTCTGATGATCTCGGCGGGAGAGTCGTCCGGGTGGGCTGCGCGCAGGTTTCGGACGTACTTCGCGACATAGGGTGCCTGGAGTTTCTGGGCGCGGTCGATCAGGCCGCCGGTGATCTCGACGGTCTTGCTCGTCGACGGATCGGCGGCGACCTCCCCGGTCGGCGAACGGTCGGGCAACAGTCGTCGGAGGGCGTTGTCAGCCATGGGTGGGAATCCAATTCTGTGCGGGAACGACTTCGGTGGGCTTCGGCGGTCCCGGTGGCGTGCCGTCGCCGAACGGGGCACCGCCGAGTTCCTCCCGATGGTGCGGTGTCAGCCACGTGGTGAGATCGGGTCCGTCGGGCACGATCCCGGTGGGATTGATGTCGCGGTGAACGACGTAGTAGTGGCGCTTGATCTGGGCGAAGTCGATGGTGTCGCCGAAACCCGGGGTCTGGAAGAGGTCCCGGGCGTACGCCCACAACACGGGCATCTCGGCGAGTTTGCTCCGGTTGCATTTGAAGTGCCCGTGATAGACGGGGTCGAAACGTGCGAGGGTGGTGAACAGTCGCACGTCGGCCTCGGTGATGGTGTCGCCGACGAGGTATCGCTGCCGGGAGAGTCGCTCGGAGAGTTCGTCGAGTTTGGTGAACAGACGCGTGTACGCCTTGTCGTAGGCGTCCTGATCCCCGGCGAAACCGCAACGGTAGACGCCGTTGTTGACCTCGGTGTAGACGCCGCGATTCACCTCGTCGATCTCGTCGCGGAGTCGCTCCGGGTACAGCTGCGGAGCGCCCTCGCGGTGGTACTCGGTCCATTCGAGTTCGAAATCGACGGTGATCTGGGGGAAATCGTTGGTGACCACCGCGCCGCTGGGGATGTCGACGACGGCCGGCACGGTGATGCCCTTGGGATAACCGGGGATGCGCTTGTCGTAGGCGTCCTTGAGACGAGGGATCTGCAGGACCGGATCGACGCCACCGGGATCGAGGTCGAAGGTCCAGGAGTCGGCGTCGTGGGTGGGGCCGCACAGTCCCATCGAGATGACATCCTCGAGCCCGAGCAGCCGCCGGACGATGATCGTCCGGTTCGCCCACGGGCAGGCACGTGCGGCGACGAGGCGGTAGCGACCCGGTTCGACCGGATAGCCGTCGCGGCCGTCACGCGTGATGCGGGACCCGATGTATTTCGTGTCGCGGACGTATTCCTGACCGGTGGTGACATAGACGCCCTGACCTTGTGCGGATGTGCTCTCGGTGGCGGGGCGCTCGCTGCTCATGTCTCCACATTAATGATCGGTTCCGACACTTGGCAGCAGATGCTCGTCGCGGTATATTCCACTCGGAATATTCAAAAATGATCCCGGTGCACGCGCAGGTGCATTTCCCCGATGGCTCGAGGCCACCACGTGCACCCGGGATGTCGGATGAGGGGAGTGCAACGTGGGTGACCAGGCGCAGGCGGTGCAACAACCGTTGGCGATTCTGGTGCTCGGGCTCGTCGCCGAGCGGCCCATGCATCCCTACGAGATGTTCCAGACGACCATCGAGCGACGGGAGGATCGCCTGGCCAAGTTCCGGCCGGGCACGATGTACCACACGGTCGACAGGTTGGCGGCCAAGGGCCTGATCGAGGTCCACGACGTACAGCGTGAGGGCAACCGGCCCGAGCGGACGGTGTACGCGATCACCGATCTCGGGCGAGAAGCGTTGCGGGACAGTCTCGAACAGATCCTCGAGCGCCATCCGGTCGAGTATCCGGAGTTGTATCTCGCGTTGTCGGAGGCACACGGCCTGCCGCGGGCGCGGGTGATCGAACTCCTGCGTCGTCGCCTCGAGGCGATGCGTGCCGATCACGACACCATGACCGAAGCCGTCGCGCAGGTCCGTGAACGTGGCAGACCGGAGATGTTCTATCTCGACGCCGGATGCCGCATCGCGACATTGCGAACACAGATCGAGTGGCTCGACGACCTCGTCGACCGACTGGAGAACTCCACCATCGAATGGCTCGATGACCCGGATTCCCCGTACTGCGGAACTCCGGGCACGCCGGCCGTCCAGAACGAGAAAGCTGACGCAAGATGACCTCCCCGACTTCCGAGACGTCACCGCCGTCTCCGGCGCAGGTGACCACCCGGCCCTGGGCCGCGATGCTGGCGCTGTGCGTCGGCTTCTTCATGATCCTGGTCGACATGACCATCGTCGCGGTGGCCCAACCCCAGATCCAGACCGCTCTGCAGACCGACGTCAACGGCATCGTCTGGGTGACCAGTGCGTATCTGCTGACTTACGCTGTGCCACTTCTCATCACCGGTCGCCTCGGCGACAAGTACGGACCGAAACTCGTCTATCAGGTCGGTCTGTTGGTCTTCACCGCGGCCAGTGTGTGGTGTGGCTTCTCCGGCTCGATCGGCGAGCTGATCGCCGCCCGTGCGCTCCAGGGCATCGGTGCGGCACTCATCACGCCGCAGACGATGGCGTTGATCACCCGTATCTTCCCGCCCGAGAAGCGCGGCGCCGCAATGGGTGTCTGGGGCACCGTGGCCGGCGTGGCGACACTGGTCGGCCCGCTGCTCGGCGGCGTGTTGACCGACAGCCTGGGCTGGGAGTGGATCTTCTTCGTGAACCTGCCGGTGGGTGTCGTCGGCCTGATCCTGGCCGCGGTGCTGGTGCCCAGCGTCGAGACCCACGACCACCAGTTCGACTGGCTGGGGGTCGTCCTCTCGGCGGTCGGCCTGTTCGCCTTGGTGTTCGGCATCCAGGACGGTGAGAAGTACTCGTGGAACGCCGGGATCTGGACGCTCATCATCGGTGGCCTGGTGGTGATGGCGGCCTTCGTCTGGTGGCAGTCGCGTATCAAGGGTGAGCCGCTGGTGCCGCTGTCGTTGTTCCGGGATCGAAACTTCTCCCTGTCCAACATCGGTATCGCGTCGATGGGTTTCGCCATCTCCGGTCTGATGATCCCGACCATGTTCTTCCTACAGCTCGTGGGCGGGATGTCCCCGACGCGGTCCGCCGTGATGATGGTGCCGATGGCGTTGTTGACCGGTGTGCTGGCGCCGATCGTCGGGCGGGTCCTCGACCGCGTGCATCCGCGGGTGATCATCGCGTCGGCGTTGCTGCTCAACGCGATCGCCGTCGGATGGCTCGGCATGATCGCTCGTCCGCAGACCCCGGTGTGGCAGTTGATCATCCCGATGTGCCTGATGGGTATCGCATCGTCGGGCATCTGGGCGCCGTTGGCTGCCACGGCGACCCGCGGACTGCCCTGGCATCAGGCCGGCGCCGGTGCCGGTGTGTACAACACCACCCGGATGATCGGCTCGGTGCTCGGCAGTGCTGCGGTCGGCGCGCTGATGCAGACCCGGCTGGCCGCCGAACTGCCGGGTGTCGACACCGAACACCACAACGCCACCGGTCAGTTGCCGGAGATGGTCCGCGAGGGTTTCGCGACGGCCATGGGAGACACCCTGTACCTGCCGGCGGCCGTTCTGCTGATCGGCGTGGCCGCGGCCCTGTTCTTCGTCAAACCGAAGCATCAGGGTCCGCCTGCCGCGCCGGAGGGGACCCAGCCGTCCGGAGAGGCCGCGCCCGCGGGCCCGGTGCACAGCTCCTGACAGCGGCGGGCCGTCCGAGCCTCGGACGCCCGCCTCACCACTGAGAACCACCCCCGGTGGGTCCGTCGCCGACCAACGGCGCCGGCCCCGCCGACGGGTGGTTCTCGGCGTCGACGGGTGTTCTCGGTGGTGAACGGCACCGACGCGCACCGACTGTGGTGGGAGCCGTGGCCTTGCCTCCCACAGTCTGTCGGCCCTCGATCGTAGGGTTGTGGCCATGCGAATCGCGCACACGTCTGACTGGCATCTGGGACGGACGTTCCACGGTGTCGAGCTCCTCGACGACCAACGGCGGGCGCTCGCGCACCTCGCCGAGGTCGTCGCGGAGGAATCCGTCGACGTGGTGATCGTCGCAGGCGACGTCTACGACCGTTCGGTACCGTCGGCCGACGCCGTACGCGTGTACGACGAAGGTCTTGCGCAGATCGCCGCGGCCGGTGCGCGGATCGTCGTCACCTCGGGCAATCACGATTCTCCCACCCGGCTCGGTGCCGGATCGGGTTTCGCTGCCGCAGGCGGACTGCACCTGCGGACCACCGTCGCGGGTATCGACGACCCGGTGCTCGGTGAGGACGAGTTCGGCGAGGTGGCCATCTACGGCATCCCGTATCTCGAACCCGATTCGGCACGAAGGGAACTCGGTGTCGACGAGGCCCGTGGTCACGCCGACGTGCTGGCCGCCGCGATGGATCGTGTGCGGGCGGATCTGGCCGCACGGTCGGCGCGTTCGATCGTCGTCGCGCACGCCTTCGTCGTGGGAGCGGTGGCCACCGGTTCCGAACGGTCGATCAGCGTGGGCGGCGTGGAAACCGTTGCCGCGGACACATTCTCCGGCGTCGACTACGTTGCGCTCGGGCACCTGCACTCGCCCCAGCAGCTCACCGAAGCGGTGCGATACAGCGGGTCGCTGCTGCCGTACTCCTTCGGCGAACGCTCCCACCGCAAGTCGATCTGGATCGTCGACCTCGACGCCGACGGTCTGGCCGAGGTGCGGGCTCGGGAACTCCCCACCGTCCGCGGCCTCAGTTCGCTCACCGGCACGCTCGACGAACTGCTCACCGACGACACGCTCGTCGACGCCGAGGACCACTACGTCGAGGCGACCCTGACCGATGCCGTGCGGCCGGTCGACGCGATGCGCAGACTGCGGGAACGATTCCCGCACGCGGTACATCTCCAGTGGCAGCGGCCCCACCTCGGCGACGGTCTCGACTACGGGTCCCGCGTGCGCGGGCGAACCGATGCCGAGATCGTCGAGTCGTTCATCGACGATGTGCGTGACACCGCGACGGCAGGCGAACGCCGATTGATCGATCGTGCGCTTCGCGATGTGGTCGGCGAGCCGGAGACCCACGTGGGCGCCGAGGGCGATGTCGAGGAACTGGCCCTGTTCTCGATCGAGCCGATCGCCGAGTCGGCATGAGGTTGCACCGCTTGCGGATTCGGGCTTTCGGGCCGTTCGCCGACGAGATCGAGATCGACGTCGACTCGGTGTCGTCGGACGGACTGTTCCTGCTGCACGGCCAGACCGGTGCAGGCAAGACGACCATTCTCGACGCCGTCGCCTTCGCCCTTTACGGCCGTGTGCCCGGTGCCCGTGACACCAACCGTCGACTGCACTCCGACCATGCGACCGCCGAGGTGACCCCGGAGGTGGAACTCGAGGCGACGATCGGTGGTCGGCGTCTGTGCCTCACCCGGTCGCCCGATCACCATCGACCCAAGAAGCGCGGCACCGGGACCACGAAGGTCAACGCCCGCGCCTGCCTCGTCTGGGTGGACGGATCCGGTCCGGATCTCACACGTCTGCCGGAGATCGGCGAGGCCGTCGTGCGTCTCCTCGGGATGAGTGCCGAGCAGTTCTTCCAGGTGGTCTTGTTGCCGCAAGGGGAGTTCGCGCGCTTTCTGCGGGCGACCTCCGAAGATCGAGAACTGTTGTTGGAGAGGCTTTTCGACACCGAGCGGTTCGGTGAGATCGAGGAGTGGCTGCGTGAGCGTGCGCGACGGTCGGCGAGCGCGCTCGAGGAGCGGGCCACCGCCGTGGACCGGATCGCCGGCCAGATCGTGGCGGTGGCCGGTGTGCCGACACCGGCGGTACCCGACATGGACTGGGCACAGGCGTGCCTGGACGCCGCGCGTGACGACGCCGCGCGTGCGCGTGGCGAGCTCGCCGCCGTGCAGGCGGAAGTAGATCGGGTGCAGGCGGCCCACGAGCACGGACGACGCATCGCGGAACTCCGTAGGCGCGGCGCCGAGGCACAGACGCGCCTCGAACGGCTCGACCGTGAGCAATCGGTGCTCACCGAGGCGGCGCAAGCGCTGCGGGCCGCTCGGCGGGCGGCGCCGATCGCCCCGGTCGCCGACGACCATGATCAGGCGCTCGCGGCAGCCGAACTCGCCGATCAGCTCCGGGAGCATGCGCGTGCCGAGCTGCGAGAGCTGCCCGATACCGCGCACCTGTGCGAGACCGACGACGGTGCCGCGCTGGAGACCGCGATCGAGCAGTGGATCACCGAGTCGGGACGATGGGAGCCGTTGGCGCGTCGCGAGTCACAACGACCAGGGCTCGTCGCCGAGATGGACGAACTCACCGAGCATCTCGACCACGCCGATCGCCGCATCGCCGCGTTGCGAACGCACCTCGACGCGGCCCCGCAACGTCGCGCCGAGATCCTCGGCGAACTCGCCGATGCGAATGAGGCACGAGCCCGGATCCCGCAACTGACGGCAGAACGCGAGCGGCTCGACACGCTGGCGGCAGCGATGGCCGACCGTGATCGGCTCGCGGAGCCGATGCGCAAGGCACGACAGCACCTCGACGAAGCGCGCGAGGCCCACCTCACCGCGCGGTCGCACCTGCTGGACCTGCGTGAGACACGACTCGCCGGGATGGCCGTGGAGCTGGCGAACCAGTTGGCCGACGGTGAGCCGTGTGTGGTGTGTGGCTCGACCACTCACCCCGCACCGGCGGGAGGGGCCGAGGGCGATCGGGTGAGCGAGGCCGACGAGACGGCCGCCGGGGAGACCGAACAGCGCGCGGCGGCGGCAGTGGCGCAGGCCGGCTCCGGACTCGCCACCCTGACCGAGCGGCACGCGAACCTGACCGCTGTCATCGGCACTGCCGGCCCGCGGGAGATCGAGGCCGATCGGACCCGGATCGCCGACCGGCTCGTCGTCGCGACACGCGCGTCCGAACGTGTCGGCGAACTCGAGCGCCGCATCTCCGCCGTCGATGCCGAGGTCGAGCGGTGGCGGGCCGAGCTCGGCGAACTCGAGAGCACGCGATCGGGCAGGCGCGAACGCCTCACGGGTCTTCGCTCGACACTCGCCGAACTGGACGCGGACATCGCCGAGGCCACGGGCGGGCGGATCGGTGTGGCACAACGCCGCGACGACCTGGCCGAGTTGTGCCGACGGGCGCGGCGCCTCCGCGAGACCGGGCAGGATGCCGCCCGTGCACGGCGACGCGTGACGGACCTGGCCGAGCGCCTCGGCACCGAATGCGCCTCCGCGGGCTTCGACGACGTGCACTCGGCGCGGTCGGCGGCGGCATCCGAGGAGCAGATCGCCGAATGGGAGTCGGCACTGGCGCAGGCCGCGTCGTTGCGGTCGGGGGCACAGGAGATCCTCTCCGACGACGAGGTGGTCGGTGCGCTCGCCGCAGAATCCGTCGATGTCGCGGCGCTGGCCGACGAACTGACCACGACCCGACAGGCGCGGGATGCGGCGACGAGGCGCAATGCCGTTGCGGCACATCGATTGACCGACCTCGAGGGATTCGTCGGCCAGTTCTGGGCGGCCGCCGATGCCCTGGCACCGTTGCAGGCCCGCCACGCCGAGCTACACGGGCTGGCCGAACTGGTCAGCGGGCGCGGACAGAATTCCCGACGGATGTCGCTGCGGTCCTATGTGCTCGCCGCTCGTCTCGAAGAGGTACTCGTCGCCGCGTCGGCTCGGTTGCGGCAGATGTCCTCGGGGCGCTATGAATTCGTCCACTCCGACGCGGCCGGGCCCCGAGGTCGCCGCGGCGGGCTGGGCATCGAGGTGATCGACGAGTACACAGGTGTGGTCCGCGCGACGACGACCCTGTCCGGCGGCGAGACGTTCTTCGCGTCGCTGGCGCTGGCACTGGGTCTGGCAGACGTGGTCTCGGCCGAATCCGGTGGTCGAATCCTCGACACGATCTTCATCGACGAAGGATTCGGCACCCTCGATCCGGAGGCTCTCGACCTGGTCATGGGAGTCCTCGACGACCTGCGATCGGGTGGCCGCGTCGTCGGGGTGGTCAGTCACGTCGGCGAACTGCAAGAACGGATCCCGGCTCAGGTGCATGTGGTGCGCGCCGAAAACGGATCGCATGTGTGGGTGCGCGGAGCCGTCGGTGTGTCGTGAGGGCCCGATTGGGTTCTCACGGCCACAGTGCGCTACTCTGAACCCCGCCCGATGAGCCCCCGTAGCTCAGGGGATAGAGCGTCTGCCTCCGGAGCAGAAGGCCATAGGTTCGAATCCTATCGGGGGCACCGTGACATTCTTGCCGGCCTCCGGCCGGTGTGCGCCCACTGTGTTTGACAAAGAGAGATCTACGCGGCCGCACGGTGACATTTCTGCCGGCCTCCGGCCGGTGTGCGCCCACTGTGTTTGACAAAGAGAGATCTACGCGGCCGCACCGTGACATTCTTGCCGGCCTCCGGCGCCACTCTTTCGGTGACATCGACTCCGGCGACGTCGACGCCGCTCAGCGCAACCGCATCGACTCGTCACGGCGCAGCACGAAGAAGTACGGGCGATCCGATCCGCGCAAGTCCATCGCGCCCATCACGGCGTCCTCGGACAGACGTCGGAACACGTCATTGACCGGCAACTGGTCGTACACCATCGTGGCGGTGTCCACTCCTCGGTACCGGGTGGTCCGAAGCCGGGCCTTCGGTGACCGTGTCCGCAGCGCGGGTCTCGCCACCGCGATCGGCGTCACGAACGAGAGGTTCTTCACCGCCGGGAACCGTGCGCCGAGCGGGACACCGCTGAACGCGAGAACCGGATTCATCGCCCACAGGGCCGACCCGTCGCGGGTGGGGAACAGCAGTGGATGGACGGTTTCGGCGTCGACGAATTGCTTTCCCCACCAACCGCTGGCCGCCAGGAGGCCGTCCATCGGGTGACCGGTCGGCAACTCGGCGCCGCGCCACGTGCCGATCATGGAGTCGGCATCCACCGGAGCGAGGTCGTCGTACTGCTCGAGGGCCTCTGCCGTGGTGGTCGGGACGGTGGCCAGCAGCTCATCTGCACGCATGCCCGACATGCTACCCAGCAAAGACACGAGCATCGGAATTTGTATCTTCGCGGTCGGGATCTCTGGCCGATCCGACCCGGCGCGTGCGTGCAGAGGTCAGGATGGACCGATGGATGCTGACACCGCCCCCGCACAACGATTGCTGTCGGCGACGGCGGAAAAGCAGTGCTGGGGCTTCATGATCGGTTCGACCCTGTTCGCGGTGGGATCCGCGCCGGGGTTCGCCGATGCGGTCGGTTCGTCGGTGGCCAACCTGTGCTTCTTCGCTGGTGCGTGGTTCTTCACCGCTGCGGCCCTGGTGCAGTTGGTGCGCAGCGGTGACGCCACCACCTCGCGCAGCGACGGCGAGCGTCAGTTCCGGCCCGAGTGGCTCTCCGCGGCAACGCAGTTCGCCGGAGCGCTGTTGTTCAACGTGAGCACCGCCGCAGCGTTGCACGCGGATACCGTCACCGATGAACGTCGTCGGGTGTGGACCCCCGACGCGGCGGGTTCACTGGCCTTTCTGGTCAGCGGGCTCCTCGCGGTGGTCGTGGTCGCACACGCGATGCGATGGTGGGCGCCCCGGCGGCGCGACTGGTGGGCTGCCCAGATCAACCTGCTCGGCTGCGTCGCCTTCGGGATCTCGGCTCTCGGTGCGTATGTCACCTCCGCCGGGGAGGTCGTCAACGATGCCGTGGCCATGGGCGGGACCTTCGTCGGCGCGATCTGCTTTCTGATCTCCGCGTGGCTGTCGCTCCCGCGACGGGCGCACTGACCCGGATCATCACGGCACCGTCAGTTCATCGGCAACGGGGCCGAATTCCGTTCCGCCAGCATCTGTTCGATGATGGCGATCTCCTTGTCCTGCGTCTGCTTCATCGCGGTGGCGAGGCTGCGGACGTAGTCCTCGGAGACGTTCGCGGGATCGGCCGCATACTCCATCATGTGCAGACCACCCTCGTGGTGGCGCAACATCAACTGCAGGAAGTACACGTCGGCATCCGGGCCGTGCAGGGCGCGCAGCCTGTTCATCTCGGCGGACGTGGCCATGCCGGGCATCGGGGGAGTCTCGGTGTCGGCCGATGACGATGGCATGGACATCGACGGCATGGACATCGACGGCATGGATGGGGACATCGACGGCGTCGACGGCATGTTGCTCATGTGGTGATCGCCGGCGTGGTCGTGGCCCATCCAGGCCATCGGCTCGGACGGGTTGATCAGCGGTTGCCCCCATCGGGTGAGCCACGACTGCATCTGCCCGATCTCGTTGCTCTGGGCGGTGAGGATGTCGAAGGCCATGCTGCGGACCTGCGGGTCCGTACCGTTCTCGAGTTCGATCGCGGCCATCTCCACGCCTTGCTCGTGATGCCGGATCATGTCCTGGGCGAAACCCACGGCGGCCGGGCTCGCAGCCGGGGCGGCGGCGTCCGGGTCATCGTCGAGGCCGGCCGCGATCAGCAGTCCTGCTGCGATACCGATGAGGAGTAGCGCGATCCCCACGAGCGACAACAACACGGCGCGTGAGCGTGGGGAGCGTCCGCCCGCGATCGTCGCGGCGGGGTCGGGATCGTGGCCACTGTCACTCATCTCGTGTCCTAACCGGTCGGCATCGTCTCGTCGGCGGCGTCGGCCGACCCCGTTCCGTCCATCTTCACGGCGTCCGGGCCGGGCGGACCCTGATCGGCTGCGGGAGGATCGGCCGGGTCGAATGCGCCGGGGATGGCGGCGCACGCGGCCTGGGTCTCCGGGAAGGCTGCCTCCGACGGGTTCTCCTTGTACACGCCGGGCGTGGTGTTGCGGCGCAGCGCGGTGATGAACTGGTCGATCCGCGGGTCGGTGGCGGAGTCCGTCTTCAGCTGATGGCCCCAGCTCTGCAGCGAGACGGGGTGATCGAGGTCCGGGTAGGGCGACAGGAACAGGAACTGTTCGCCGGTGACCTTCTTCTTCAGCGTGTCCAGATCGTCGGCCGCGATGGTGTCCGGGTTGTAGGTGATCCACACCGCACCGTGTTCCAGCGCGTGCACGGCGTTCTCCGAGCGCAGCGGTTCGGGATAGACGATGCCGGTACACGTCGCCCAGACCTCGTCATGCGGTCCGCCGAACGGAGGCGACTGGTCGTAGGCAACACGCTGATCGCCCCGTACGTGCAGGGCGGCGCGATAGTAGATCTTGGTCACCCCGGGGATCCGCGACGACGGATCGGGATCCTGCGCCGACGGCACGAAGCCCTCGACGGTCTGTGGCTTGAGGCTCTGGGCCTCGCGTTCGTCGAGGAACTTGGGCAACAGATAGGCGATCAGTCCGACGATGACCGCGACGACCACCACGACGGCGCCGACGATGGTCCAGTCGACATGCCGTCCTCCCGCCGCAGGAACACCCCCCGACCTGGCCGGACGCTTGCTGGACTTGGGCACATTGGGGCCGGGTTTGGCTGCCATCGCTCTCTTTCTGCTGCGGCGCCGACCGGGGTTCGCAGCGCGGCGAGCGACAGTCTACTGACCCCGCGTGACACGGTTGCGTTCGTCATCGGGGCGCCTGGGCGGAGGCGATTGTCCTCTGGTACGGGTCGGCCAATAGGATGGTGATTCGTGACTCCCGCCGATCTCTCCGCGTTGCTTGCTGCTGTGACGCTGACCGTTGTCCGTGACCACGGGCTCGACGAGTCCCTGGTGCCCGAAACCGTGGTCGTCGAGCGGCCGCGCCACGCCGACCACGGGGACTACGCGACCAATATCGCGCTGCAACTCGGCAAGAAGCTCGGTGTGTCCCCGCGCGACCTCGCCGGGTGGCTCGCCGACGCGTTCGCCGGGGCGGACGGCATCGAGAAAGCCGAGGTCGCCGGGCCCGGGTTCGTGAACATCTGGCTGGCCGCCGCGGCCCAGAACTCCGTGGTCGCCACGGTGCTCGACACCGCCGCCGACTACGGACGCGGGGCCGAACTCGGCGGACACAGCATCAACCTGGAGTTCGTCTCTGCGAACCCGACAGGACCGATCCACCTCGGCGGCACCCGATGGGCGGCCGTGGGCGACGCGCTAGGCCGTGTGCTCGGCGCCCGGGGAGCCGCGGTCACCCGCGAGTACTACTTCAACGACCACGGAACCCAGATCGACCGCTTCGCCCGGTCGCTGGAGGCCGCGGCACAGGGGAAACCGACGCCCGAGGACGGTTATGCGGGCGACTACATCGGCGAGATCGCCGCGAACGTCGTCGCCAAGGTGCCCGACGTCCTCGATCGACCCGAGACCGAGCGGGTCGAGACGTTCCGGTCGGTCGGCGTCGACCTGATGTTCGACCACATCAAGACCAGCCTGCACGAGTTCGGCACCGACTTCGACGTGTACACCCACGAGGACAGCATGTTCACCTCGGGGATGGTCGACCAGTGCATCGCCGAGCTCAAGGCCAACGGCAACCTCTACGAGAAGGACGGGGCCTGGTGGCTGCGTTCGACGAACTACGGCGACGACAAGGACCGCGTCGTCATCAAGAGTGACGGTCACGCGGCCTACATCGCCGGCGACATCGCCTACTACCGCGACAAGCGCAACCGCGGTGCCGATCTGTGCATCTACATGCTCGGTGCCGATCACCACGGTTACGTGAGCCGTCTGAAGGCGGCGGCTGCCGCGCTCGGTGACGACCCGGCGACCGTCGAGGTGCTGATCGGTCAGATGGTCAATCTCGTCCGTGACGGACAGCCGGTGCGGATGAGCAAGCGCGCAGGCACCGTGATCACCCTCGACGATCTCGTGGATGCGGTCGGCGTGGATGCCGCGCGCTACGCGCTGATCCGGTCCTCGGTGGACGTCAACATCGACATCGATCTCGACCTGCTGCGCAGACAGTCCAACGACAACCCCGTCTACTACGTGCAGTACGCGCACGCGCGGTTGTCCGCGCTGTCGCGCAATGCCGTGGAACTCGGTCTCGAGCGTTCCCTCGACCACCTCGATCTGCTCGACGATCCGGCCGAGGGAGAACTGATCCGCACCATCGGCGACTTCGACAACGTGGTCGCCACCGCGGCGGAATTACGTGAGCCACACCGGATCTGCCGCTATCTCGAATCGCTCGCCGGCGCCTACCACCGCTTCTACGCGCGGTGTCGGGTTCTGCCGCAGGGCGACGAGGAGGCCACCGACATACATCGGGCACGACTCGCGTTGTGCGCCGCCACCCGACAGGTCCTGGCCAACGGCCTCGAGCTCGTCGGCGTCAGCGCTCCGGAGCGGATGTGAACGCGCACCCGGCCGGCCCGCGGCACGCCGAGCAACTGGCCGCACCGCACCTCGCGGAGCGGCCGAACGATCCTGCGGTGCTCGCGACGATTCCGGCAAATGTATGGCCACGCAACGCGGCTCGTGATGACTCCGGTGAGGTGACACTCGCGGGTGTGGGGGTCTCGGATCTGGCGGAACGACACGGCACGCCGCTGTTCGTCGTCGACGAGGCGGATTTCCGGTCCCGGTGCGCCGACATGATCGCAGCCTTCGGCCCGTACGGACGAGTGCACTACGCCTCCAAGGCGTTCCTGTCGACGCAGATCGCGCGCTGGGTCGACGAGGAAGGGTTGTCGCTCGACGTCTGTACCGGGGGAGAGCTGGCGATTGCGTTGCGTGCCGGCTTCCCTCCGGAGCGAATCGCCCTGCACGGCAACAACAAGAGCGTCGACGAGCTGGCCATGGCGCTCGATGCCGGAGTCGGCCACATCGTGTTGGACTCGATGATCGAGATCGAGCGGCTCGACTCGCTGGCCGCCGAACGCGGCGTCGTCGCAGACGTCCTCGTGCGCGTCACCCCCGGGGTCGAGGCGCACACCCACGAGTTCATCTCCACGGCCCACGAGGATCAGAAGTTCGGCTTCGCGCTCGCCGGCGGCGTGGCCATGGACGCGGTGCGCCGCGTCTTCGCCACCGACAACCTGCGTCTGGTGGGACTGCACAGTCACATCGGTTCGCAGATCTTCGACATGGATGGATTCGAGCTGGCGGCCCATCGCGTGCTGGGGCTGCTCAAGGATGTCGTCGCCGAGTTCGGAGTGGATCGCACCGCGCAGTTGTCCATCATCGATCTCGGTGGCGGACTGGGTATCTCGTATCTTCCGGACGACGATCCGCTACCCGTGGACAAGGTGGCGGAGACCCTCGCCGACATCGTGCGTCGCGAGTCGGCGGCGGTCGGTTTGCCGATGCCACGTCTCACCGTCGAGCCCGGTCGCGCCATCGCGGGGCCCGGTACCGTCACGCTCTATCGGGTCGGCACCGTCAAGGACGTCACCATCGGGACCAACCTCACCCGGCGCTATGTCTCGGTCGACGGCGGCATGAGCGACAACATCCGCACCGTGCTGTACGAGGCCGAATACGACATCCGGCTGGTGTCGCGCGTCTCCGAGGCGCCCGCCGTGGTCAGTCGTGTCGTCGGAAAGCATTGTGAGAGTGGCGATATCGTCATCAAGGATTGCTGGCTGCCGTCCGACCTCGGCCCCGGCGATCTCGTTGCGGTGGCCGCCACGGGCGCCTACTGCTACTCGATGTCGAGCCGGTACAACATGACCATGCGTCCGGCCGTGGTCGCCGTGCGGGAGGGCGAGTCCCGAGTGTTGTTGCGGCGCGAGACGATCGACGATTTCCTCAGCTTGGAGGTTTCCGAATGAGTGCAGCCGGAACCCGGACCATCGGGGTCGCGGTGCTCGGTATGGGCAACGTGGGTACCGAGGTCGTCCGGATTCTCGAGGAGAACGCCGACGATCTGCGTGCCCGGGTCGGTGCGCCGGTCGAACTGCGTGGTGTCGCGGTCCGCGATCTGAGCCGGGCGCGCACCATCGCCCCTGAACTGCTCACCGATGATCCGGCGGCGCTGGTGGCCCGCGACGACGTCGACATCGTCGTCGAACTGATCGGCGGAATCGATCCGGCCCGTGAACTGATCCGCGCGGCGCTGCAGAGTGGTAAATCGGTGGTCACCGCCAACAAGGCGCTGCTGGCCGAATACACCGGCGAACTCGCCACGGCCGCAGCGCAGGCCAAGGTCGACCTCTACTTCGAGGCGGCCGTCGCGGGAGCGATCCCCGTGGTGCGCCCGCTGATGCAGTCACTGGCGGGCGACACCGTGGAGCGGGTGGCGGGCATCGTCAACGGCACGACGAACTTCATCCTGTCGGCAATGGACGAGACCGGCGCCGACTATGCCGATACCCTGGCGGAGGCCGGCCGCCTCGGATACGCCGAAGCGGACCCGACCGCCGACGTGGAGGGGTACGACGCGGCGGCGAAGGCTGCGATCCTCGCCTCCATCGCCTTTCACACCCGGGTGACCGCGGCAGACGTCCATCGGGAGGGGATCACCTCGGTGACCGCGGGTGACCTGGTCGCCGCCAAGAAGTTCGACTGCACGATCAAGTTGTTGTCGATCTGTGAGCGCGTCCGCGGCGACGACGGGTCCGAGCGCGTCTCGGCACGCGTCTATCCCGCTCTGATCCCGCTGACCCACCCGCTCGCGACGGTCAATGGGGCCTTCAACGCGGTGGTCGTCGAGGCCGAGAACTCCGGGCGACTGATGTTCTACGGACAGGGCGCGGGCGGTGCTCCGACCGCGTCGGCCGTGCTCGGTGACATGGTGATGGCGGCACGTAACAAGGTGCACGGAGGTCGGGGACCGTTGGAGTCGACGTACGCATCGCTGCCGATCGCGCCGATCGACGATGTGGCAACCCGCTATTACGTGTCGATGAAGGTCGCCGACCGGGCCGGGGTGCTGGCTCAGGTTGCCGGCGAGTTCTCCAAGCGTTCGGTGAGCATCGCCGCGGTTCGCCAGGAGGGTGCGGGCGAGGACGCCCGCCTGATCGTGGTCACCCATCGCGCCCCCGACCGGGCGCAATCGGAATGTGTTGCCGCACTAGAAGACATGGACGCCGTCATCAAGGTGTCGAGTGTTCTGCGATTGGAAGGAACCGATGACTGAAGCCACCCCGGTCCATCAGCGCTGGCCAGGCCTGATCGAGGCATACCGGGACCGTCTGCCGGTCGGCGACGACTGGAAGGTCGTCACCCTGCTCGAGGGCGGCACCCCGCTCATCTCGGCTCCGCACCTGTCCGAGATCACCGGCTGCGAGGTCTATCTCAAGGTCGAGGGCCTCAACCCGACCGGCTCGTTCAAGGACCGCGGCATGACCATGGCGGTCAGCACCGCGGTCAACAACGGCAAGACGGCGGTACTGTGCGCCTCCACCGGCAACACGTCGGCGTCTGCGGCGGCCTACGCCACTCGGGCCGGTATCACCTGCGCGGTCCTCATTCCCGAGGGCAAGATCGCGATGGGCAAGCTGGCACAGGCGGTCATGCACGGCGCCAAGATCATCCAGGTGCAGGGCAACTTCGACGACTGTCTCGAGCTCGCACGCAAGGCGACCGCCGAGTTCACCGAGATCGAGTTGGTGAACTCGGTGAATCCGTCCCGGATCGAGGGACAGAAGACCGCTGCGTTCGAGATCGTCGACGTCCTCGGGCGCGCACCGGACGTCCACGCCCTGCCGGTCGGCAACGCGGGCAACATCACCGCGTACTGGAAGGGCTACACCGAGTACCACCGCGACGGCATCAGCTCGTCGGTGCCGCGGATGCTGGGCGTGCAGGCCGCGGGCGCGGCACCGCTGGTGAACGGCGCACCGGTCCGTGATCCCGAGACCATCGCGACCGCGATCCGGATCGGGTCGCCTGCGAGCTGGAACCAGGCGGTGGCGGCCAAGGAGGAGTCGGGCGGTCAGTTCCGCGCGGCCACCGACGACAAGCTGCTCGAGGCCTACCGGCTGATCGCCGGTCGGGAAGGTGTGTTCGTGGAACCCGCGTCGGCGGCGAGTGTGGCCGGCCTGCTCGCAGCGCGCGAGGACAACTGGATCGAGCCGGGGTCCCTCGTCGTCTGCACGGTGACCGGCAACGGCCTCAAGGATCCCGACACCGCGTTGCGCGGCATGCCCGAGGTCGAGGCGATCCCGGTGGACCCGGTGGCGGTGGCCGATGCGCTCGGCGTCCGCTGAGGCGACCGAGGCGATGAGCGGCCAGGCGACCTCGAGCGACACGGGAACTGTTTTACCCGAGGGAATCTCGGTGCGCGTTCGCGTGCCCGCATCGAGCGCGAATCTGGGCCCGGGTTTCGATTGCCTGGGCATCGCGCTCGGGGTCTACGACGAACTGATCGTCGAGACGACCGCCGGAGGCATCGAGGTCGAGGTGTCCGGTGAGGGCGCAGGCGACGTCCCGCAGGACGGGAACCATCTGGTCGCGCGTGCCATCGCCCGCGGTCTGGCCGTCGCCGGGGCGCGTGCACCGGGTCTGAAGTTGCGTTGTGTCAACGCGATTCCGCACTCGCGGGGTATGGGTTCGTCGGCTGCCGCGGCGGTCTCCGGGCTCGCCGCGGCATCGGGCCTGCTCGTCGAGGCAGGCGTGCGTGAGGCGTTCGACGATGCCGAGCTGGTGCAGTTGTCGTCGGAGTTCGAAGGGCATCCCGACAACGCGGCGGCCAGTGTGCTCGGCTCGGCCGTGGTCACCTGGGCCGAACCCGACGGTGCGGCGGGCCATCGCTTTCGTGCGCGCAGGCTGCCGGTGCACCCCGAGATCACCGCAACCGTGTTCGTGCCCGCCACCGAATCGTCGACCGCGTATACCCGTGGCCTGCTACCGGAGTCGGTGCCGCGCGCCGACGCGGTCTTCAACGTCAGTCGTGCTGCGCTCGCGGTGGTGGCCTTGACCACGGATCCGACGATCCTGCTCGCGGCGACCGAGGACCGGTTGCATCAGGACTACCGGGCCGCGGCGATGGCTCCGTCCATCGAACTGATCGGCGCACTTCGTGCTCGCGGACATGCGGCGACGGTGTCCGGCGCAGGCCCGACCGTGCTGGTCCTCGGCGTCGGGCAGGTCTCCGCCGAGGCCAGGGAGATCGCCGTCGGTCTCGGGTTCGTGCCCGCGACGGTTGCCGTCGCCGGTGGCGTCGAGGTCACCCATTCACAGCGCTGATCGGCACGCGAGACGACGATCGGATCGCAGGGCAGAGACGACAGGCGCGGGCGGCGTGTTTGCCCCGACCACTCGAACGCGTTAGCATATAGTTTGTCTAGCCGCGCAGACTTGTCTTGCCGTGCTTCTCGTCTATCACCGATCTTGCCTTCCGATTCGACACCGGTCGCTGGATCTGCGGTAACCGATATCGAGCTCGCACCAGCGGACACACCGCCGCGGACCACATTTCTTCTACCGTCCACGGAGGAGAATCCCCATCGGGGTCGCTTCGACGAGGACGAAGTCCCGCCTGACGTGAGGGCGGGGAGACGAGACCCCGACGCAGCTCTGGTCTGCGGGGGAACGAAAGGACATCCGTGACGGATACGGACCTGATCACCGCACCAGCCCCCACAACGAGCACCGAGGCGTCCTCGGGAGACTCTGCGGTGAGTTCGAACACAGGTGGCTCCACCCGCGCACGTTCCGGCCTTGCCGGAATGGTGCTCCCGGAGCTGCGCGCGCTCGCCGGTGAGCTCGGTATCAAGGGCATCTCCGGCATGCGTAAAGGCGACCTGATCGCCGCCATCAAGGAGCGACAGGCCGGCGGGGCGTCGTCGGCCAAGAGCGAAAGCGATCGACAGATGACGATCTCTGACGCGCCCGACACCGCGCCGGCAACGACCAACGGCTCCGACACCAAGGGGAGCACCCCCAAGGGTGGCACCGCCAAGGGCGAGAGCAGCAAGAACGGTGGCTCGAAGGCTGCCGGTGCCAAGGGCGACGGTGCCAAGGGCGACAGTGCCAAGGGTGACGATGGCAAGGCCGCAGACGCCAAGGCAGACGGTGCCAAGGCCGGAGATGCCAAGGCGGGCGACACCGGGGAATCCCGACCGACCCGCGGTCGTCGCCGCGCTCGTGCCGAGTCAACCGAGGCGACCGATGCCGGTTCGCCGGCCGCGTCCGGCACCGAGTCGTCGACGCAGGCGAAGGGCGATCGCCAGGGCGACTCCGACGGTGGCGAGCAGCGCAACCGCAACCAGAACCGCAACCGCAATCAGAACCGCGATGGCGGACAGGGCCGTGACGGTGGCGACCAAAGCGGACAGCACAACCGCGACCGGGATCAGAACAACCGCGACCAGAACAACCGCGACCAGAACGGCGGCGGTCAGAACAGTGGCGGTCAAAACAACAACCGCGACCAGAACAATCGCGACGACGACGGCGAGGGCCGTGGTCGTCGGGGTCGCCGATTCCGTGAACGCCGTCGCGGGCGTGACCGTGATTCGTCGGGCCCCAACGAGCCGCAGATCTCCGAAGACGATGTGCTGCAACCGGTCGCCGGCATCCTCGACGTCCTCGACAACTACGCGTTCGTGCGGACCTCGGGCTACCTGGCCGGGCCGAACGACGTCTACGTGTCGATGAACATGGTGCGCAAGAACGGGCTGCGCCGTGGCGACGCGATCACCGGTGCGGTCAAGGTGCCGCGCGAGGGTGAGCAGCAGAACCAGCGTCAGAAGTTCAACCCGCTGGTGCGCCTCGACACGGTCAACGGCACCGATGTGGACACCGCGAAGAAGCGTCCGGACTTCAACAAGTTGACGCCGCTGTACCCGAATCAGCGGTTGCGCCTGGAGACGACGCCCGAACGGCTCGACACCCGTGTCATAGACCTGATCATGCCGATCGGCAAAGGCCAACGCGCGCTCATCGTCTCGCCCCCCAAGGCGGGTAAGACGACGATCCTGCAGGACATCGCGAACGCCATCGCCACGAACAATCCGGAATGCCACCTCATGGTCGTGCTCGTCGACGAGCGCCCCGAGGAGGTCACCGACATGCAGCGTTCGGTGAAGGGCGAGGTCATCGCCTCCACCTTCGACCGTCCGCCGTCAGATCACACCTCGGTGTCCGAGCTCGCGATCGAACGCGCCAAGCGTCTGGTCGAGAACGGCAAGGACGTGGTGGTGCTGCTGGATTCGATCACCCGCCTCGGCCGTGCGTACAACAACGCGTCGCCGGCCTCGGGCCGAATCCTCTCCGGTGGTGTCGATTCCACCGCGCTGTACCCGCCGAAGCGCTTCTTGGGCGCGGCCCGCAACATCGAACACGGCGGTTCGCTCACGATCATCGCCTCCGCGCTGGTCGAGACCGGCTCCACCGGTGACACGGTCATCTTCGAGGAGTTCAAGGGCACCGGCAACGCCGAGCTCAAGCTCGATCGCAAGATCTCCGAGCGTCGTGTGTTCCCGGCCGTCGACGTGAACCTGTCGAGCACCCGTAAGGACGAGCTGCTGCTGTCGCCGGAGGAGTTCTCCATCGTGCACAAGCTGCGTCGGGTGTTGTCCGGATTGGACTCACAGCAGGCGATCGACCTGTTGATCAGCCAGCTCAAGAAGACCAAGACGAACATCGAGTTCCTGATGCAGGTGCAGAAGACCGCACCGGGAGCCATGAAGGACGACTAGAAGTCCTGCGGTGTCGGGGGCACTACGCCGCCGTGCCGACGACACCCGACAGTTCACCGAGCGTGCCCCGACCACCATCGTGGTCGGGGCACGCTCGTCTCGTCGGTCCCGGTGCGCTCACGCAGCGACGTCGTGTGCCAGTTGATTCCAGGCGTCGATGGTCTCCGCGGACACCGATCCGGTCTGCGTCGCGACCAGACTGCAATGACCGTGCCGGTCGTAGAGTTCGATCGAACCCGTGGCTCCCCAGACGCCGTCCGACCAGGTCACCCAGCATGCGGCGACGAGGTCGAAATTGATCATCGTCCGACACGACCCCGATGCGACCACCATCGACCCGCGATGTTCGCGTGCCCCGTCGAGGCGGTCGTGGCGCATCTGTACGCAGCCGGCCGCTGTGGTCGCCAGGGTCATCGGCATCCCGAGCAGGGCCGCGTGTTCGATCGCGGCGATCACCCGTCGCGACTCCACCCTGGTGGCGCCGATGGCCGAATACCCGGGCAGTGACGACAGACGCTGTGTCCCACCGTCGTCGAGGATCGAGTCGAACTGGGCGATCTGATCGACCGGCGGGATGTCGAGGTCGGTGGCCCGGTGTGCGTCGTCGCGCCCGCCCCGGTCGACCGCGCCCGAATATCCGCCGGTCAGCGACAGTGCCTCGAAGGCCAGACGATCCGAGGATTCGGTCAGATACGTCGCATGGGCGGTGTTCCCGTCCGCGTCGAACAGCCGCAGCGTCGGCGGGACGTGCGCGGCGGGGTCGGTGACGACCGCTGCGCCGAGTCGGGCGGGGTTGAGCCGCAAGGAGATCCGCGACGGTCGACAACGGATCGGGCCACCGATGCCGGTGGGTGCGTCATGGGTGCCGACATCGTTCATCAGGACCGGGCCCGCCACGGTAACCCCGACCACGTGGTCGAGGGCCGGCAGGTGTCTGGACACCGACGTGACGTCGGCGCCCAGCAGGGTGCCCGCGAACCCCGGAGTCGCGAGCAGGGCGTCGAGATCGCTGGTCGTCTGCGCCCGCGGACACCGACATCGATCGCCACATGTCGACCGGGCGATCGTGCCGTCGTCGCGTGGGGAGTCGTCTGGTCGAGGTGCCTCTGGCATCGTTGCCGTTCCTTTCACACTGTCGATGGATGACGATCGAGATGGTCGCCACATGCGGTGTCAGTACACGTCGCGCAGATATCGCTTGTCGCGCTTGAGCCGATCGATGACGTCCTGGGCGTCGTCGGCGGACAGGTCTGCGTGATCGGCGACGATCTCGCGCAGCGCAGTGTCGACGTCGCGGGCCATGCGGGTGGCATCGCCGCAGACATACAGGTGTGCGCCATCGGCCAACCACGCGTACAGGTCCGCACCGCGCTCGCGCATCAGGTCCTGCACGTAGATCTTGTGCTCCTGATCGCGCGAGAACGCCAGGTCGACCCGGTCGAGCAGTCCGTCGGCGACGAACCCGTCGATCTCGTCGGCGTAGAGATGATCGTGAGCGCGATGCCGGTCACCGAAGAACAGCCAATTCCCGCCGCGGGCGCCACTCGCTGCACGTTCGTGCAGGAACGCGCGGAAGGGTGCGATGCCGGTGCCGGGCCCGATCATGATGACCTTGGTGTCGTCGGGGGGTAGACGGAACGAGTTGTTGGGGGTGACGAACACGTCGACGCGGGCGCCATCGGGACACCGATCGGCGAGATGGGTCGAACAGACGCCGCCGCGTGGCCGGTCGCCGGAGCCGTATCTGACTGTCGCCACGGTGATGTGCACGGTGCCCGGATGTGCCGCCGGGCTCGACGAGATCGAGTACACGCGGTGGCGAAGCGGGCGTAGTTCGGCAAGCAACTCGTCGGGCGGCACGACGATCGTCGGGTCCACATCGAGCAGATCGAGAACGTCCTTGCCCCACAGCCACGCATCGAGCGCCTCGGAATCCCCGTTTGCCACCAGACGGTTCAGTTCGGTGTCCCGGCCGCGTGCGGCGATGTAGTCCACCAGGGACCTCGACGGTGTCGCGATCTCGTGGCGATGGGTGAGCGCTTCACGAAGGGTTCGTGGAGTTCCGCGGTCGGTGACCGTGGTGTCCGGGGGCACACCGAGTCTCGCGATCAGCCGGTCGACGAGGGAGGTGTCGTTCACCGGTGTGATGCCGATGCCGTCCCCGGGCCGGTACTCGATGCCGCTGTCGCCCAACGAGATGACCAGATGCCGCACCTCTTTGTCGGATCCGGGCCCGGACAGCAGGGTGTTCGCCAGCACGGTCGCCGGATACGGGTTCTTGCGCGTCCACTTCGCGGGCGCGGTCGGCACCGTCGGGATCACCGCTGTGGCGGCCAGGCGATCGTCGGCGTCGACGTCGGCCAATGACCGGATGGCCGACACCAGCCAGGCCTCGGCGGGTTCCTCGAAGTCGACGTCGCAGTCACCGCGTCCCGTCACGGCGGTGGCACCCAGCTCGGCCAGCCGAGCGTCGATGTTCTTGCCTGCCTGGCAGAAACCGTCGTAGATCGAGTCACCGAGCGCCAGCACCCCGAAGTACAGGCCGTCCAGCCGCGGCGCATCCGATGCCGAAAGAGCCTTCCAGAACAACTCGGCATTGTCGGGCATCTCGCCTTCACCGTAGGTGGAGGTGATCACCAACAGACGGCGAGCTGCCGACAACGCGGTCATGTCGAGGGTGTCGAGGTCGCAGCGCTCCGGATCGAATCCCTGTGCCCGAGCGAGGGTCTCGGCCTGGTCGGCGACCATCTCCGCGGTACCGGTCTGGCTGCCGTATGCGATCTGTAGCGGTACGCCGCCTTCCGGCGCGACGACGATCGACGATGTCGCGGTCTCGGGAGACGTCGCCGCAGGCATCGAGACACGAGTGTTGAGACCGGCCAGGAATCCTGCGAGCCAGGCCTTCTGGTCGCCGGTGAACGGAACGTCCGCCGGGATGTAGGGCAGTTGCATCTCAGCCAACCTTTGCTGTGTCGGAGTCGGTCGGTCCCGACCGCAGGGCATCGGCGATGTCGCCGACGGAACGCGCCACGAAGAGCTCATCGAAACTCGGTAGCCCGCCCAACTTCTCGCGGTTCTTGTGATCCTGCGTGAGGATCCACCCGTAAGTGCCGGGAGCATCCATGGACCGGACGTTGCGTCGCGCGAGCGCCTGTTTGTAGTCGTCGACCCGTTTGGCGGCGATGAGCGCGGCCAGCTGTCGATCGTCGTGTTCGGCGAGCACGTCACGGGCGTAGCGCGCGACCTTCGACAGCAATTCGAAGTCCTCGGTGAGGACCAGATTGCGTGCCCCGGTCGCGATCGCCTGATCGGCCCACGCCGCCTGACCGGGCCCGCGGGTCCGGGAGAGTCGGGCCGTCGTCACCTGGCGTGCGAGTTCGTACACGATGAAGGCGCCCAGCAGTCGGAACATCTCGGATGTATCGGTCTGTCCGTAGTCGGGCACCACACCGCCGGCCACCGGATCGCCGCTGCGGATGCTGCTCTTGAGTGCGCGCACCTGGTGACCGGCCAGTGCCATGGACAACTCGGTGAGCAGGTCTCGGCGCGACAGCGAGGCGAGCAGCGCATCGCTGTCCTGATAGGCGGCCAGCGCCCGTGGCATCACGTACGAGATGTGGTGGCGTTCGGTCTCCCAATTGTCCAGGATGCGTGATCCGACAGCGGAACCAGTTGCTGCGACATGCATCTCGAGCATCATGCGCACCGCAAGGCCGTGTACCGACGCCAACGGGTCGTCACCGGTGATGGCGCCGATGACGACCGAGTCGCCGGAGATCCGACTGTCGAGGTCGCCGGTCGGGTCGTATTGGTAGAAGAAGCCACCGCTGCAACCGTTGCCGATGCCCTTGCCGAAACCACCGAGATTGAGCACGGCGCCGTTGGTCATGTACTCGCAGGCGAACTCACCGACACCCTCGACCACTGCGGTGGCACCGGAGTTGCGCACCGCGAAGCGATCACCCGCCTCGCCGGCCACGAACAGGCGGCCGCCGGTCGCGCCGAACAACGCGAAGTTGCCGATCAGGACGTTGCCGCCGACCGACGGGGACCCACCGCCGGGCGAGCAGACCACGACCGAGCCCCCGGACATGGATTTCGCGACCCCGTCGTTGCAGGTTCCGGTGTGCTGCAAGATCATGCCGTCGTTGCAGAACGCCGCGAAGGACTGCCCGGCAGACCCTCGCGACACGATGCGCACGGACTCCGGTGCGAGGTGTCGACGACCGCGATCATCGGTGTGCACCGACGGCAGCGTCGCCGCGATCTCATCGTCGAGCTCGTGGTTGAGGAGACGCTCGATGTCGACGGCGAGTTGGGCCCCCACGCTCTTGCTGCGGTTGTCAAGGAGCGGCGTCGCGAGTTCGACGGTGTCGGCGCGCGCACCGATCAGCGCCGAGCGCACCTCGACGAGCAACATGTCGTCGATCGTGTAATCGCTGTCGAGATACACCGGATCGGCGATCTCGGGTTCGTCGGCCTGTGCGAGAAGGGCATCGGGGCGCATGGCGCCGATCACCGACGGATGATCCATCAGCGTGAGCAGATCGGTGCGTCCGCGGGCGGCCCGCAGGCTCGGTAGTCTCAGGGCGGCAAGGATCTCACGTACGTCGTGCGCCACGTTCAGCAGATACTGGGCCATCGACCGCGGATCCCCGTCGAAGACCTCGGGATTGGTGGTCAGGCCGGCCGGACACTTGATGTTGCAGTTCTTGGCCATCACGCAGCCGATCATCATCAACGCCGATGTGCCGAACTCGAAGCTGTCCGCCCCGAGCAGTGCCGAGGTCACCACGTCTGCTCCGGTTTGATGTGCACCTGACGTGCGCAGCACGATCTTGCGCCGAAGCCCGTTGGCGCTCAATGCCTGGTGGACCTCGGCCAGGCCCAGCTCGGCGGCGCGTCCCGCGTAGCGCAGGGACGAGACCGAGGCGGCGCCGGTGCCTCCGGTGTTTCCTGCGACGTTGATGACGTCGGCGCCGGCCTTGGCCACGCCGACCGCAATGGTGCCGATGCCTTCCGACGACACCAGTTTCACGATGACTCGTACCCGGGCGGCCTTGCAGTCGTGGATCAGCTGGGCGAGATCCTCGATCGAGTAGGTGTCGTGGTGTGGTGGCGGTGAGACGAGCTCGACGCCGGGGGTGCCACCGCGCGCCGCGGCGATCTCCACCGTGACCTTCGACGCCGGGAGTTGCCCGCCCTCACCGGGTTTCGCTCCTTGGCCGATCTTGATCTCGAGCTCGCGCAGCATCGGATCGGCGAGATAGCCCGCCCAGATGCCGAACCGGCCCGATGCGAACTGCTTGATGGCCGAGGCTCGGATGGTCCCGTATCGGGACATGTGTTCGCCGCCCTCGCCGCTGTTGGACAGTCCGCCGACCATGTTGGTGCCGTGGGCCACTGCCTCGTGGGCCGCGGCGACCAGAGCGCCGTGGCTCATGGCGCCGGAGGCGAAGGTTGCGGTGATCTCGTGTGCGGGTTGGATCTCGTCGAGCGCGAGTGGCGTTGTGCCGACGGGCATTCCGTCGTCGTCTTCGTGGACGAGATCGGTGGGGAGCCGGAGGATGTCGCGCAGAGCGGCCGGGCGGGCAGCCCGTGTGGTGGTCAACTCCGCGACGAAGGACCGGTAGGCGTCGGTGATGACGAAGCCGTCGATGTCTTCGTCGGACAGCCGGTGATAGCCGGACTCTGCATACGCGCGCTCGTCGAGACCGAAGGCCTCGTCGAGATCGCGCAGGGTGAGGAGGCGCAACCGGCCGGTGTCGTCGACCTCTGCCGGCCCCGACACGTGGTGGGCGGTCCCGATGGTGATCTTCTCGGCGGCCAGATCACCGAACTTACGGACGGCGGTCGTGCCGAACGAGTGCCCGGCGCCGTCGGCCCGCTCCTTGAACAACCCGAGCAGCGGCAACTCGGCATCGGTGGTGATCGGTGTGCACATCGCGGCCCGGTGCGCACGGGTTGTCGCCTCGACGATCGGCAGGAGTCCCACACCGCCGACCGGGGTCCTCAGCGTCGGAAACCAGCGTCGCAGATCGGGATCGGTGGTGTCGAGGAAGTTCGGTTCGAAGAACTCGCCGCCGATGTAGCTCTCCACCCGGCACAGCCCGACCCGTCCCATGGTCTTCATCAAGGACTTCTCGGCGGCCGTGATCCAGCGCCGCAGTCCGCCTTCGGGGTCGTCGGGGGTGACCGATCGAGCACGCCGGACGACCGAGTGTGGATGGACCGCTGCAGCGCCGAAACCCAGTGTGGCGGCGAGATGATGGGACGACTCGACCTGTCCGGTGTCGGCGACCAGGGAGACCCGCAGACGCAGACCCGCGGTGATCAGACGGTGGTTGACCGCCGACACGGCCAGGACGATCGGGAGCGCAGCGCGGCCGGGTGCGATCGCACGGTCGCTGAGCACCGCTATCCCGCCGTGGGTCCGCGCGAAGTCGACGACGTCGTCACCGAGCCGGTCGATGGCCTCGACGAGTGCGGCGCGGTCGGTCTGCGGATCGGTGTCGGCGGGCTCGAGGGCGTAACACGCATCGAATCGTCGGATCGGGATCTGCGTCTGGGTGAGGAGCAGATCGAGTTGTGGTGCGGTGAGAACCGGTGTCGGCAACACGATCTGGCGAGTGCTCGCGGAGTGCCCGCTCTCGTCCGGGCGGGCTCCGAGGGCGACGCGCAGGGTCATGCCGTCGGCTTCGCGGATGCTGTCCAGTGGGGGATTGGTGACCTGGGCGAACCGCTGGGAGAAGAACCGCGCGACCGAGGCCTCGATGTTCGTCAACGCATTGATCGCGTTGCCGAACCCCATGGCCGACACACGTTCGACCCCGTCGGTCAGCATCGGGTCGATGAAGTAGCGGAAACTCTCCTGGTCGAGGTGATAGGCGCGATGACGCTGATGGTCGGTGAGTTCGTCGTCGACGATGCTGGTGCGGGCCGCCGCCGACGTCCCCAGATCGGCGAGGTCGACCTTCGCGGCACCCAGTAGGGCGGGGTAGTCCCTTGCAGCAGCGAGTTTTTCGTATGCGTCGTCGGTGGTGTAGATGCGGTGTTCGCGGTGGTCGTAGTAGATCATGCCGCCCGCCGACACCCGGCCCCGCGCGATGACCTGCTCGGGTGGCACCGAGATCTGGCCCGCCTCGGAGAACACGCACAGGTAGTCGGTGGTCTCCAGGGTGCGCAGTGGTCGCAGGCCGAGCCGATCCAATCGGGCGCCGATCACTGTGCCGTCGCCGAACACCACCGCGGCTGGTCCGTCGTTGCACTCCTCGTAGAGCGAGAAGTACTCGAACATGGCCCGTACCGGCGCCGACAACGACGTGTCGTTCTCCCAGGCCGGCGGCATCATCGAGACGACGGCGGTGACGAGGTCGACCCCGTCATCGACCACACGCGCCGCGACGGTCTGGTCGAGGCGGGAACTGTCGGACTGCCCGGGCGGACGCACGATGCTGCGTTGCCGGGCGGCGGCGGCGCACACCTGTGCGATCCGGTTCTTCCGGTCGGTGTTGAGCTCGCCGTTGTGCGCGAGGAAGCGGAACGGCTGGGCCATCGTGGGATGTGGATCGGTGTTGGTGGAGAACCTGGTGTGGAACGAGAGTGTGTGGATCGCGTGGTCGGGATCGCGCAGGTCGAGGAAGTAGTCGATGACCTCGGGGGCCGACAGGCGTCCCTTGAGGACCTGGGTGCGGGCCGACAGCGACAGTGGGTACAGGCCCGTCAGCCGCTCGGTGGTGAAGGCGACGCGCTCGATGTCGAGCAACGCCTGCTGCACCAGTCGGTCGAGCGCGGCGGGCTGCGGGCACGGGTCCGGGGCGGCGAACACCCATTGACGGATCGGCAGCTGGAACTCCGATGCGGCGGGCCGCAGTACCGAGGCGTCTACCGGGACGTCGCGCACGGCGAGGACATCGAAGCCGCGCTCGGTCATGGTGTGTTCGATGACCGCGATGGCGTGCTTGGCATCGTCGGGGTCGGTGGGGAGGAAGAAGTTCCCGACACAGAAGCGCCCTAGACGTAAGTCGGGGCTGGCCGTCACCTTGCGGAAGAAGCGCAGCGAGAGATCGATGGACACTCCGCCGCCGTCGCCGACGCCCAGCGCCGACATACCGCCACGGTGGGGCACCGAGCACAGGGCCTCCCGGGCTCTGTCGATGACGTCGTGACCCTGTACCCCGTCCTTGCGGGTGATGAAGCCCACGCCGCAACTGCTCTTCTCGTCGCTGGGGTCCCACAGGAGTTGCTGGGGATGCTCGTCTGGCCGCATTCGTTCCTCTGGTCTCGGCCGGCGCGCACAGGAGGCCTGACGGCCTGCACCTGCACGGTCGGTGCTGGTCGGAGGGTTATGACGCCGCTGCGACGATGAAGGGGCGCCGTCAGGCCGACAGCGTACTACTTAGCTAAGGCTTAGTTATGTTAGGGCAACCTAATTACGCGGTCGAGGTCGCGGAATGAAACCCGGTGGGTGGATGTTGTGCAGCGTGAGATCGCTCGTTCCCGTGCCGGGGACTTCTGTGGAGATCCGTAGATTTCCAGGTGAGATACCCGGCGTGGCATACTGAGCGGTCGAGTCCGGTTCCGGTTCACACCGCCGATCCCCGGCGGTGACCCGGCGACCACAGAAAGGGACAACGAGATGAAGCAGGGTATTCACCCCGAGTACGCAGTGACCACCGTGGTCTGCGGTTGTGGCAACACCTTCGAGACCCGCAGCACCGCGGCCAACGGACGCATCAACGTCGAGGTCTGCTCGCAGTGCCACCCGTTCTACACGGGCAAGCAGAAGATTCTCGACACCGGCGGCCGCGTCGCCAAGTTCGAGAAGCGCTACGGCAAGCGCACCAAGACGGCAGACGCCAAGTAGCCCGATCGACGACGCCCTCCGGAGCGCGCAGACAGCGACGCACCGGACGGGCGTCGTTGTCGTTTCCGCTTCGGGTCGTTCCGATATCGGGCGTTTCGGGGTCGTGTCGTTCCGGAGCCATGTCGTTGTCGCATGAGGTGGGCGGGTTCGCCCGCGAGAGGTGAGTACAGATGGGTACCCAGAGTCCGTCGGCGATCGACGACATCCTCGCCGAGCACGCAGGCCTCGAGGCGCAGCTGGCCGATCCCTCGCTGCACGACGACCCCACCGCCGCCCGGCGCGTCGGCAAACGATTCGCCGAACTCGCGCCGATCATGTCGACCTACCGGCGACTGGAGGTGGCGCGCGACGATCTCGCCGCGGCCCGCGAACTCGCCGCCGACGACGAGACCTTCGCCGAGGAGGTGCCCGCACTCGAAACGCTGGTCGCCGAACTCGAGGAGACGCTGACGGATCTGCTCGCACCCCGCGATGCGCATGACGGCGACGACGTGGTCCTCGAGATCAAATCGGGTGCAGGTGGCGAGGAATCGGCGCTGTTCGCCTCGGATCTCGCGCGGATGTACCTGAAATACTGTGAGCGACGCGGGTTCAAGGCGCAGGTGCTCGGCGTCACCGAGTCCGACCTCGGTGGCTACAAAGAGGCCACCATCTCGATCAAATCGAAAGAGCAAGTGCGCGACGGCGTCTGGTCACGACTGAAATTCGAGGGCGGCGTGCACCGGGTGCAGCGGGTGCCGGTCACCGAATCCCAGGGCCGGATCCACACCTCGGCGGCGGGGGTGCTCATCTACCCCGAGCCCGAGGAAGTCGAACAGATCCAGATCGACGAATCCGATCTGCGGGTCGACGTGTACCGCTCTTCCGGCAAGGGCGGACAGGGTGTCAACACCACCGACTCCGCGGTGCGGCTCACCCATCTGCCCACCGGGATCGTGGTGACGTGCCAGAACGAACGCTCGCAGCTGCAGAACAAGGCGCGCGCGATGCAGGTGCTCGCGGCGCGGCTGCAGTCGGCTGCCGAGGAAGAGGCCGACGCAGCGGCCGCCGAGGGGCGTGCTGCGCAGGTCCGCACCGTCGATCGGTCCGAGCGCATCCGTACCTACAACTTCCCGGAGAACCGGATCACCGATCACCGCATCGGGTACAAGGCGAACAATCTCGACGCGGTTCTCGACGGGGAGATGGACGCCCTGCTCGATGCACTCGTGGCCGCAGACCGGCAGGCGAGACTCGAGGCGGAATGATCCGATGAGTGGGCCCCGCGGCGCGGCCGACCTGTATCGCGTCGATGCCGAGCTGTCCTGGGCGCGCGACCGGTTGACGCTGGCCGGGATCGACTCACCGGGCAGCGATGCCGAATGGCTGCTCGCCGACGCGTTGACCGTCGAGCGCGGCAGACTCGTCCTCGTCGACGGTCTCGACGAGGTGCAGCGGTCCCGATTCCGGGCCGCAGTGGAGCAGCGTGCGCAGCGAATCCCGTTGCAGCACATCGTCGGTACCGCGGCCTTCGGTCCGGGTGAACTCGCCGTCGGGCCCGGAGTGTTCGTGCCCCGGCCGGAGACCGAGTTCCTCGCCGAATGGGCGCAGGCGCAGACCCGCACGACCGTCGAGCCCGTCATTGTCGACCTTTGCAGCGGCAGCGGAGCGCTCGCCATCGCGCTGGCGGTCCTGGTGCCCGCAGCACGCGTGTACGCGGTCGAGCGGTCCCCCGATGCCCTGGAATGGTTGCGGCACAATGTCGCCGCCTCCGACGCGGTCGCCGATCGGATCACCGTCGTCGATGCCGACGTGACCGACCCGGCGCAGATGAGTGCCGTGGGCCTCGACGGCACCGTCGATGTCGTCGTCGCCAACCCGCCGTATGTGCCCCTCGACGCCGAGGTCTCGCCGGAGGTCGCCCACGATCCGGCCGAGGCGGTGTTCGGTGGTGTCGACGGGATGGCCGTGATCGTTCCGATGATGCCGATCGTGGCGTCGCTGCTGGCACCCGGCGGTGTCGTCGGAGTCGAACACGACGACACCACGTCCGCGCAGGTCGTCGCCGCGATCGATGGGCTCGGCGAGTTCGCCGACGTGCGGGCGCACCGGGACCTGGCCGGCAGGCCCCGATTCGTCACGGCGCGCCGGGTTCCCGGCGTCAGGGACGGGCGTGGGAGAATGGCGCCGTGAGCACGGTATTCGACTGCGGGGACCCAGATGCCAGATCGGCAGGCATACGTGCGGCCGTCGGGGCGGCGAAGGCCGGGCGGCTCGTCGTGCTGCCGACCGACACCGTCTACGGCATCGGATGCGATGCGTTCGACCCGGAAGCGGTCGCCGCACTGCTGGCGGCCAAGGGCCGCGGCCGCGACATGCCTGTCCCGGTGCTCGTGGGTTCCTGGCACACCATCGACGGGCTCGTGTTGTCGGTGCCCACGGCAGCACGCGATCTCGTGGAGGCATTCTGGCCCGGCGGATTGAGCCTCGTCGTGGAGCAGGCCCCCTCGCTGTCGTGGGATCTCGGTGACGCCGACGGCACCGTGATGTTGCGGATGCCTCTGCATCCGGTGGCCATCGAATTGCTCCGCGAGGTCGGGCCGATGGCGGTCTCGAGCGCCAACGTGTCCGGTCAGCCGGCGTCGACCACCGCGGACGAGGCGCGCGCCCAGCTCGGCGAATCGGTCTCGGTCTACCTCGACGGTGGGCCTGCCGCCGCAGCGCAGGCATCCACCATCGTCGACGTGACCACTCCGGTGCCGCGCATCCTGCGCGCCGGCGCGGTGTCCACGGCGGCGATCGCCGAGGTTCTCGATCTCGACGTCGACGCCCTGACCTCACCGTAGATCGTGACCGAGACGACGACCGATCCCGAGATCGACGCCCTGATCGCCCGCGAGGCACAGCGTCGGGCCACCACTCTTCAGCTGATCGCGAGCGAGACGCCCGCGAGTCCGGCGGTGCGTGCCGCCCTCGCGTCGGACCTCGGTGCCAAGTACGCCGAGGGGTATCCGGGCGCGCGCTACCACGGTGGATGCGAGGTCGTCGACGAGATCGAGCAACTCGCAGTGGACCGCGCGGCGACGCTGTTCGGCGCCGACGACGTGAACGTACAGCCGCTGTCGGGCAGCGCGGCGAACCTCGCCGTGTACGCGGCGTTCGCCCAGCCGGGCGACCCGGTGTTGGCGCTGCACCTGCATCACGGCGGACACCAGACCCACGGGTCTCGTGCGAACTTCTCCGGTCGCTGGTTCACCGGAATCCACTACAACGTGCGCGAATCCGACGAACGGATCGATTACGACGAACTGCGCGAGCTGGCCCTCGTGCACCGGCCGCGCATCATCGTGGCGGGCGGGGCGGCGTATTCGCGCTTCATCGATTTCGCCGCATTGCGGGCGATCGCCGACGACGCCGATGCCATCTTGTGGGTCGACGCCGCACATCTCGCCGGCCTGGTGGCCGGGGGAGTGGCACCGTCTCCGGTGCCGTACGCCGACGTGGTCACCCTTGCCACCCACAAGGTCCTGCGAGGCCCGCGGGGCGGGATGATCCTGGCCCGCGAGGCCCACCGGGCCGCGCTGCGCAAGGCGGTCCACCCGTTCGTGCAGGGCGGATCGTCGATGAACTCGATCGCCGCCAAGGCGGTGTGCATGCGGGAGTCGGGGACCGCAGAGTTCGCCGAGTACACCGCGACGACGGTGTCTCTCGCGCAACGGCTGTGCAGCGATCTCGTCGAGGGCGGGCTGCGCATCGTCAGCGGTGGCACCGATACGCACCTGGCCGTCGTGGACGTCTCCGGCATCGGACTCACCGGAATCGAGGCGCAGCGACGTCTGGCGGCTGCGGGCATCGTGGTCGACAAGGCCGTCCTGCCCTACGACTCCGAACCGGTGACCTCGGGATCCGCGATCCGCGTGGGGACCTCGTCGTCGGTGCTCGCCGGTCTCGGTGTGGACGACGCCCCGGTGATCGCCGATGCGATGATGCGGGCCCTGCGCGAGCCGGTGGGCGCGGCACAACACGCCGGGATCCGCGCCCGAATCGCCGACCTGCTCGACAGGTAGCGTTGTGCTGGTGTTCGAAACCGCTGCCGGGGTACCCGGCCTGGCCCTGGGTGCCGGTCTCACCGACCCGGGGACGGCCGTGTGGGCGGCAGCCGACAGCGGCGGTGCGGGTGTGCCGCTGCGCGAACTCGCCCTGGTGGGTTTGACGGCTGCGGCGGTCACCTATCTGCTCACCTCACTCGTCCGGGTCTTCGCGATCCGCATCGGAGCCGTCGCGGTGCCGCGCGTTCGCGACGTCCATGTGATCCCGACCCCGCGTCTGGGTGGGCTCGGAATGTTCGCCGGCGTGGTCGCGGCGATCGCGCTCGCGGCCAACCTCCCGGCGTTGACCCGCGGATTCGCCTACACCAGCGACATGGGAGCGGTGATCGTCGCCGGTGCCGTCATCGTCATCGTCGGGGTCATCGACGACCGGTGGGGTCTGGATGCGCTGACCAAGTTCGTCGGGCAGCTCACCGCCGCCGGTGTGCTGGTCATCCTGGGCGTCAGTTGGTACCTGCTCTACGTGCCGTTCGCCGACATCGGCACCGTGGTCCTCGACCCCCTGCAGGCGGGACTGCTGACAGTGGCCATCACCGTGGCCACCATCAACGCGATCAACTTCGTCGACGGTCTCGACGGTCTGGCGGCCGGACTGGGACTGATAGCAGCGGCGGCGATCTGCATGTTCTCCCTCGGGCTGCTCCATGATCAGGGTGGCGATGTCAGCTATTACCCGCCGGCGCTCATCTCGACCGCCCTCGCCGGCGCCTGTCTGGGATTCCTGCCGCACAACTTCTCCCCGGCGCGCATCTTCATGGGTGACTCGGGTGCGATGCTCATCGGGCTGATGCTGGCGGCCGCGTCGACGAGTGCGTCCGGCCGCATCGCGATCAATGCCTACGGGCCTGCGGACGTCTTCACCCTGCTGTCGCCGTTGATCCTGGTCGCTGCGGTGGTGTTCGTGCCGATGCTCGACATGCTGATGGCCGTCATCCGCCGGACACGCGCAGGCGTGGGTTTCTACACGCCGGACAAGATGCACCTGCATCATCGGCTGCTCGAGCTCGGACACTCGCAGCGCAGGGTCGCGCTCATCATCTACCTCTGGGTCGGTGTGCTCGCGTTCTCCGCGGCGGCCAGTACGCTGTTCCCGGTGTCGGTGGTCGCCCCGATGTTCGGGGCCGGTCTGATCATCGCCCTGCTCGCTACGATGGCCCCGCGTCTGCAGCGTCGGCTGGCGGGGATGCGCACCCGAGGGCATGCGGACGGCCCCGAGTCGTCCGATTCGCTGGCTCACCGCACCTGATTGCGGCGGGGAGGGCGACCCCGGGTAAGGCGATGGTAAAAACCCGTGTACTATCCCCCGTAGTAGGTCGACGTCGGCGCGAACGAGGTCATCGGTCATCCGGATGACACGACTCGCACGGCATTGACACCCCTCCCGCCTCGCTGCGTGCATACCCCCCGGTTGGTACGGGTGCGAGTGTTGGTAGTGTCACAGAAAACCAGAGCTTACGTCCGGCGATTCGATTCGCCGATCGCACGCTCGATACCCTGTGCCCGATGGGCCAGGGCTTTAGTTGAGGAGAGGCGCATGACCACATCTGCACCTGACTCGACGGTCTATTACCCCGCGGCACCCACCGGTCTGCGACGTCCCGGGATCATCGCGGCGGTGGTCGTCGTGGCGGTGTTCGCCCTGTGCATCGCGATCGGCCACGTGTGGTTCGCGGTCTTCTTCGTGGCCGGCACGGTGGGGATTTTCGTCAACACCATCCTGGTGCGTCGCGCGGTCGAGGTCGTGGCCGCGCAGGAGCACCCGCGTAAGCAAGCTCTCGCCGTCAATTCCGCCTACCGACTCGGCGCCATCACCGTGTTGGCGTTGGTCGCGGCGTTCCTGGTCCGGCCCGACGGGTTGGGCGCGCTGTTCGGACTTGCCATCGGCCAGGTGATCCTGGTCCTCAACACGGTGATTCCGGTGATGAAAGGACTTCGTAAGCAGCCATGACCGCAACGTCTTATCTGGCCGAGGCCCAGATCGAGGTCGGCCACCATCGGACGGCCGAGTTCCTGGGCATGACCTGGAACGTCGACACGATCGTCGCCACCGCCATCGCCGCGGTCGTCGTGATCGCGCTGGCGTTCGTCGTGCGGTGGAAGGTCACCTCCGGCAAGCCCAACTCGGTGCAGCTGTACTTCGAGGTGCTGACCGTCCAGATGCGTCAGCAGATCGAGAGCTCGATCGGCATGCGCGTCGCGCCGTTCGTGTTGCCCCTGGCCGTCACCCTGTTCACCCTGATCCTCGCCGCCAACTGGCTCGGCGTGATCCCGTGGCAGTACGCCAAGGAGGACGGCTCCACCACCGAGCTGTTGATGACGCCGTCGAGTGACGTCAACTTCGCCTACGCCCTCGCGCTGTTCGTCTTCGTCTGGTATCACCTCGCCGGTGCACGCCGACGCGGACCGTTCACGCACATGAAGATGCTCGTGAAGGGTCACGCCGCAGGTCTTGCGCCGATCAACATCATCGAGGAGATCGCCAAGCCGGTCTCCCTGTCTCTCCGACTTTTCGGCAACATGTTCGCCGGTGGAACCATGCTCGCGGTCATCGCGCTGTTCCCGGCATACATCTTGTGGGCGCCCAACGCCCTGTGGAAGTCCTTCGACCTGTTCGTCGGTCTGATCCAGGCGTTCATCTTCGCCCTCCTGACGATCCTCTACTTCAGTCAGTCGATGGAGCTGGAGGAAGACCACCACTAGTACGAACCCTGGTCGGCGCCGCCGGCCGGGCCCGTAAGACCTGACAACGCGAAATTGTCAGTTTCACCCGAAAGGAAATCTCTCAATGGATCCCAATCTGATTGGTCTGGGCGCGTTGATCGGTGGCGGCCTCATCATGGGCGGCGGCGCGATCGGTGCCGGTATCGGTGACGGTATCGCGGGTTCTCAGCTGATCGCTGGTATCGCACGGCAGCCGGAGGCGCAGGGTCGCCTCTTCACCCCGTTCTTCATCACCGTCGGTCTGGTCGAGGCTGCGTACTTCATCAACCTGGCGTTCATGGCGCTGTTCGTGTTCGCCACGCCGATCTCCGGCCAGTCCTGATCACGGACGCCAACCGGATTCGTAAGGACCGCAAGGGAACCCACGCAACATGAATCTCGCCGCAGAGAACTTTCTCATCCCCAACGGTACGTTCTTCGCGTGCCTGTTGATCTTCGTGATCGTGCTCATCGTCATCCGGACCATGGTCGTCCCACCGATCGTGAAGGTGCTCGACGAGCGCAACGCGCGGGTCGCGCAGACTGCCGAGGACAACCGGGCGGCTGCGGCGAGCTACGAGGACGCCGACACCGAGTACCGGGCCGCCATGAAGGACGCCCGGGGGGATGCGACCGGTATTCGGGACGAGGCACGCGCCAAGGCCAACGAGGAGTTGGCCGCGGCCAAGCGCCGGGCGACCGATGAGGCGGACTCCGCGCTCGCGGAGAACAGCAAGGCACTCAAGGTCGAGGCCGATTCCGCGCTGGAGACGGCACGACGCGACGTCGACCGGTTGGCGCAGACCCTGGCCGGCCGGGTGTTGGGAAATGATGTCAAGGCCGCAAAGGCCGAGCAGACGGAGACGGTGAACTAACAGTGGACATCTTCATCGGACAGCTCATCGGCTTCGCTGTCCTCGCGCTTCTGTTCTGGCGCTTCGTGCTACCGCCGCTCAAGCGCGCAGTGGTGAAGCAGCAGGACACGATCGGACAGCAGATCGTCGACAGTGACACCGCCAAGGCCCAGCTCGCCGACGCCAAGGCAGCGCATGAGCGTGCGCTGACGAACGCGAAGACCGAGGCCGAGGAACTGCACCGTGGTGCGGTCAAGGACGCCGAGGGGATCACCGCCGACATCCGCGCGCAGGCCGACTCGGAGGTCAACCGGATCACCGAACACGGACGTTCGCAGGGAGAACTGCTGCGGGCCAACCTGGTTCGTCAGCTGCGCTCGGAACTCGGACTCAGCGCGGTCGACAACGCAGGTCAACTGGTGCGGTCGCACCTCGCGGAGCCGGCCGCCCAGGCGCAGAGCATCGATCGCGTGATCGATGAACTCGAGGCCATGTCGGCCCGGACGCCGGATACCGTGCCCGCCAATGTCGAACTGCTCGGACTGCACTCGATGCGGGCGAGCAGCCGTTCGGCGGCGCGCGCCGTCGCGCAGGAGTTCGATTCGGCGAGCGCCGGTCTGGACAGTGCGGCACTCGGCACGGCGAGTGAGGAGCTCACCCAGGTGATCGGTGTTCTCGCCGACAACCCGGTGTTGCGCAAGAAGCTCACCGATGACGACGACAATCCTGCAGGCAAGGAGCAGGTCGTGCGGTCGCTGTTCGGCGGCAAGGTGTCGCCGATCGTGGTGGACGTCCTGGTTGCCGCGGTCAAGCAGCGGTGGTCGTCGAGCGCTGACTTCACCGCCGGACTGCGCAGGCAGAACGCGCTGGTCGTGCTCACCTCGGCCGAGCGTGACGGCACCATCGAGCAGGTCGAGAACCAGCTGTTCGCGGTGGCTCGGGTGCTCGAGCAGAACCCGCAGCTGGCCTCGCTGCTGTCGGATCACACGCACGACGGTGCGAAGCGGGTGGAGATGCTCCGCTCGTTGGTCGGAGACAAGGTGAACGCTCACACCTGGTATCTGATCTCGCACACCATCGTCCTGCTGCACGGGCAGCCGGCGGATGTCGCGGTCGACCAACTCGCCCAGCTCGCCGCCGCGCGTCGGGGTGAATCGGTCGCGCACGTGGTGTCGGCCACCGAACTGACCGCCGCCCAGCAGGCACGACTCGCGTCGGTGCTCGGCACCATCTACGGCCGGACGATCTCGGTGCAGACCGAGATCGATCCCGCGATCCTGGGTGGTCTGCGCATCGGTGTGGGTGACGAGCAGATCGAGGCGGATGTCGCCACACGATTGGCGAAGGCGGCCACGAGCCTGCCGCGCTGATCACCGAGAATCCCGACCAGCCACACCCGAGCGAACAACCCAAACCACCAGCCGGATTGATCAAGAAAGACGAGTACCCATGGCGGAGTTGACGATCTCACCAGACGAGATTAAGGGAGCGATCGAGCAGTATGTCTCGTCGTTCGAAGCCGATGCCTCCCGCGACGAGGTTGGCATCATCACCGACACATCGGACGGTATCGCCCACGTCAGCGGACTGCCCGGCGCAATGGCCAACGAGCTGCTGAAGTTCGAGAACGGCGTGCTCGGAGTCGCCCTGAACCTGGACGAAGACGAGATCGGCGCCGTCATCCTCGGTGACTACGAGTCGCTGGAAGAGGGCCAGCAGGTCAGCCGTACCGGCGAGGTCCTCTCGGTCCCCGTGGGCGACAAGTTCCTGGGCCGCGTCGTCGACCCGCTGGGTGCTCCGATCGACGGACTCGGCGACATCGAGGCCGAGGACCAGCGCGTCCTCGAGCTGCAGGCCGCCTCGGTGCTCGAGCGCCAGCCGGTCGAGGAGTCGTTGGCCACCGGTATCAAGGCCATCGACGCCATGACCGCCATCGGCCGTGGCCAGCGCCAGCTCGTCATCGGCGACCGCAAGACCGGCAAGACCGCGGTCTGCATCGACGCGATCCTGAACCAGAAGGCCAACTGGGATTCCGGCGACCCGGACAAGCAGGTCCGCTGCATCTACGTCGCGATCGGCCAGAAGGGCTCGACCATCGCGGGCGTCAAGACCGCTCTCGAAGAGGCCGGCGCGATGGAGTACACCACCATCGTCGCGGCCCCGGCTTCGGATTCGGCCGGCTTCAAGTGGCTCGCCCCCTACACCGGTTCGGCCATCGGCCAGCACTGGATGTACTCCGGCAAGCACGTCCTGATCGTGTTCGACGACCTGACCAAGCAGGCCGAGGCCTACCGCGCCATCTCGCTGCTGCTGCGTCGTCCGCCGGGCCGCGAGGCATACCCCGGTGACGTCTTCTACTTGCACTCCCGTCTGCTGGAGCGTTGTGCGAAGCTGTCCGACGCCATGGGCGGCGGTTCGATGACCGGCCTGCCGATCATCGAAACCCAGGCCAACGACGTGTCTGCGTTCATCCCGACCAACGTCATCTCCATCACCGACGGCCAGGTGTTCCTGGAGTCGGACCTGTTCAACAAGGGCGTCCGCCCCGCCATCAACGTCGGTACCTCGGTGTCGCGCGTCGGTGGTGCCGCGCAGACCAAGGGCCTCAAGAAGGTCTCCGGCTCGCTGCGTCTGGAGCTCGCACAGTTCCGTGAGCTGGAAGCCTTCTCGGCGTTCGCCTCCGACCTCGACGATGCGTCGAAGGCGCAGCTCGAGCGCGGAGCCCGCTGGGTCGAGATGCTCAAGCAGGACCAGTACAGCCCGTTCTCGGTCGAGGACGAGATCGTGTCGATCTACCTGTGCGGTGAGGGTCACTACGACTCGGTGCCGGTCGACGACATCCGCAACTTCGAGTCGCAGCTGCTCAGCCACCTGCACCACGAGGCCAAGGGCGTCTACGACGCGATCGCCGGCGGCAAGGCGCTCGGCGACGATCAGGCCGAGGCACTGGTCACCGAGACCAACAAGTTCAAGAACAGCTACCTCACCCACGACGGCAAGCGCGTCGTGAACGAGGCCGAGGCCAAGGCCATGGACTCCGAGGACGTCGAGCACGAGCAGATTACGGTTCGCAAGTCGTGATCGCGTCGTCCGACATTCGTCCGAAGAGAAAGGGGTGATCGCCGATGGCCAGCATTCGTGAGCTGCGCTCACGCATCCGGTCGGTGAATTCGACGAAGAAGATCACCAAGGCGCAGGAGCTCATCGCGACCTCGCGGATCACCAAGGCACAGGCCCGGGTGGCGGCGGCGAAGCCTTATGCGCACGAGATGACCGAGGTGCTCTCGGAACTGGCGAGCAACGCAGGTTCGCTCGAGCACCCGCTGCTCGTCGAGCGTGAGAAGCCTCGTCGTGCAGGGATTCTCGTGGTGACCAGCGATCGCGGCATGTGCGGCGGCTACAACGCCAACGTGCTGCGGGCGACGCGCGAACTCATCTCGCTGCTGCGGGAAGAGGGCAAAGAGCCCGTGTTGTTCGTGACGGGTCGCAAGGGCGTGGCCTACTTCACGTTCCGTAGCGCCGAGGTCGCCGACTCGTGGACCGGCTTCTCCGAGTCGCCCGAGTACAGCGACGCCGGGGTGGCCACCGACTTCCTGGTCGATCTGTTCGTCACCGGGTCCGGTGCGCAGGTGGAACGGCCCGACGGCGAGGGCACTCTCGAGGGCGTCGACGAACTGCACCTGGTGTACACCAAGTTCGTCACGATGCTCACCCAGGTGCCCGAGGTGCGACGGATCGCTCCGCTGGTGGTGACCGAGGCCGACGATCCCGAGGAAGCGGAGATCCACCACGCCTCGCGGAACTATTCGTTCGAGCCCGGTGCCGAGGCGCTGTTGGACGCGCTGTTGCCGAAGTACCTGGCAACCCGGGTCTACGCCGCGCTGCTCGACTCGGCGGCGTCGGAGTCGGCAGCCCGCCGTACCGCCATGAAGTCCGCGACCGACAACGCAGAGGAGCTGGCGACCTCGCTGTCGCGCGAGGCCAACAAGCTCCGCCAGGCGCAGATCACCCAGGAGATCAGCGAGATCGTCGGCGGTTCGAGCGCCCTGGCCAACTGACCTATCGACCCAAAGAGGAAGTGACCCAAGCACCATGACTGCAGCAGTAACCGAGAGTGCGACCAGCTCTGCTGGTTCGGCACACGGCCGCGTCGTCCGGATCATCGGCCCCGTGGTCGACGTCGAGTTCCCGCGCGGCTCCATCCCAGACCTTTTCAATGCCCTGCACGCGGAGGTCACTCTCGCAGCGGTGGCCAAGACGCTGACCCTGGAGGTCGCGCAGCACCTCGGTGACAACCTGGTGCGCACCATCTCCATGCAGCCCACCGACGGCCTGGTGCGCGGCGAGACCGTCGTCGACACCGGTCGCCCGATCTCGGTGCCCGTCGGCGACGTCGTCAAGGGCCACGTGTTCAACGCCCTGGGCGACTGCCTGGATGCACCGGGCACCGGACGTGACGGCGAGCAGTGGGGCATCCACCGCAAGCCGCCGGCCTTCGACGAGCTCGAGGGCAAGACCGAGATCCTGGAGACCGGCATCAAGGTCATCGACCTGCTGACCCCGTACGTCAAGGGCGGCAAGATCGGTCTGTTCGGTGGTGCCGGTGTGGGCAAGACCGTTCTGATCCAGGAGATGATCACCCGTATCGCGCGTGAGTTCTCCGGCACCTCGGTCTTCGCGGGCGTCGGTGAGCGCACTCGTGAGGGCACCGACCTCCACCTCGAGATGGAGGAGATGGGCGTCCTCCAGGACACCGCGTTGGTGTTCGGCCAGATGGACGAGCCGCCGGGCACGCGTATGCGCGTGGCGTTGTCGGCGCTGACCATGGCGGAGTACTTCCGCGATGTGAAGCACCAGGACGTGCTGCTGTTCATCGACAACATCTTCCGGTTCACCCAGGCCGGTTCGGAGGTCTCGACGCTGCTCGGCCGTATGCCGTCTGCCGTCGGTTACCAGCCGACCCTGGCCGACGAGATGGGTGAGCTCCAGGAGCGCATCACCTCGACCAAGGGCCGGTCGATCACCTCGCTGCAGGCGATCTACGTGCCTGCCGACGACTACACCGACCCGGCGCCGGCCACCACCTTCGCGCACCTCGACGCGACCACCGAGCTCTCGCGTCCGATCTCGCAGCTGGGTATCTACCCGGCCGTGGATCCGCTGACGTCGACCTCGCGAATCCTCGAGGCCTCGATCGTCGGTGACGAGCACTTCCGCGTCGCCAACGAGGTCAAGCGAATCCTGCAGAAGTACAAGGAACTCCAGGACATCATCGCGATCCTCGGTATGGACGAGCTGTCCGAAGAGGACAAGGTCACGGTGCAGCGTGCTCGCCGTATCCAGAAGTTCCTCGGTCAGAACTTCCTCGTCGCCGAGAAGTTCACCGGACAGAAGGGCTCGGTCGTGCCGCTCGCCGACACCATCGAGGCGTTCGACCGTGTCTGCAAGGGTGAGTTCGATCACCTGCCGGAGCAGGCGTTCAACAGCTGCGGCGGTCTCGACGACGTGGAGGCCGCAGCTGCCAAGATCGCCGGAAAGTAGCGGATCACCATGGCAGAGAAGTCCTTCCGAGTCGAGATCGTCGCCGCCGACGAGGAGCTGTACACCGGTGAGGCCACCTTCGTGATCGCCCAGACCACGGTTGGTGAACTCGGTGTGCTGGCCAACCACGAGCCGTTGCTCGGACAACTGGTCCCGGGTGGCTTCGTGGTGATCGTCGAGACCGACGGCACCCGGCGCAGCGCCGCGGTCCAGGGCGGATTCCTGTCCGTGACCGGCGAATCGGTGACTGTGCTCGCCGAGTCGGCGCAGTGGGCGGACGGCATCGACGCGACCGCCGAGCGTGCCGCGCTCGAATCGGCGGAGCCGGGAAGTGACGAGTACAACCGTGCTCATTCACGTCTCGCGGCCGCGGAGCACGCCGGCAACTAGATCACATCGCCACGACGGCCGGGTATCGCACACAGCGATGCCCGGCCGTCGTCGTCTGTCTGGCATGCTGGGAGTCGAACGTCCGCGCATGGAGTCGTTCGACTCCTTCGCCGGTGTGTGTGAATGGTCCACATGCCGGTCCGCAGCCCCGTCGCGCGGGCGTCGTGGAGGTGTGCGCCTGGTGTCATCGATCGTGGTTGTGTTGGGCGTGCTCCTGATCGTGGCGGTCGCCGTGTGTGCATTGTTGGCGTACCGGCTCGGTCAGCTCCGCAGTGCGGGCACCCCGGTGCTGCTCCGCGAACTGCCCGCGGCCGCCGACGAAGGCTGGCGGCACGGCACGGTGCACTACGGCGACGACACCCTCCGGTACTACCGACTCAGTTCCCTACGGCCCGGTCCCACCCGCACATTGGTGCGGCAGTCCATCGAGATCAGTCGGCGTCGCCGAGCCGAGGGGTCCGAGGCCGACATCCTCGACGGCATGGTCATCCTCGAACTCGAGCCCGGTGCCGACGAAGCAGGTCGTGCATTCGAGCTGGCGATGGCCCCCGGCGCGGACACCGCCTTCCAGTCGTGGCTCGAGTCGCGACAGTCGCGGCGTTCGCAACGTCGGCGCAGTGCGTGACCGCATCGTCGCGCCAGGAGTTCGGGGTGTGCGGGGTCGGGCAGTAGATTCGACGGCATGGCCGTACATCTGACTCGGATCTACACGCGCACCGGCGACGACGGGACCACCGGATTGAGCGACTTCTCCCGGGTGGCCAAGACCGATGTGCGAGTGGTCGCGTACGCGGACTGCGACGAGGCCAATGCCGCGATCGGCATGGTGCTGGCGCTGGGTGACGTCCCCGACGATGTGGCCGAGGTGCTCAGGACCGTGCAGAACGACCTGTTCGACGCCGGTGCCGACCTGTCGACGCCGGTCGTCGACGACCCGCAGTACCCACCGCTGCGTATCGAACAGGACTACATCGACGCCCTGGAGACGTGGTGCGACGGCTTCGGCGCCGACCTCCCCGCACTCGACTCCTTCGTGTTGCCCGGCGGCAGTCCGTCGAGTGCGTTGCTGCATCATGCGCGGACCGTCACCCGCCGGGCCGAGAGGTCGGCGTGGGCGGCGGTGGCCGCCGGCCCCGACGACACCAGCGTCCTGCCTGCCCGCTATCTGAACCGGCTGTCGGATCTGTTGTTCGTCCTGTCCCGCGTCGCCAATCGCCCACCGAGTGGTGAGGGCGACGTGAAGTGGGTCCCGGGCGGCGACCGGCCGCGTCCGGCCGCATCCGAGCGTGGTCGCGCCGATCGCCGTCGTACCGGTGACCGCTAAGGTGGCAGCGTGAGCGATCGGTTTCTGGTGTCCGGAGGAGCACGGCTGTCCGGGGAAGTGGCTGTCGGCGGAGCCAAGAACAGTGTGCTGAAACTGATGGCGGCGGCACTGTTGGCCGAGGGCACCACACGGTTGACGAATTCGCCGGAGATCGCCGATGTCCCTCTGATGGCCGATGTGCTCCGTGGACTCGGTGCGGTGGTGCGGATCGACCACGACACCGTGGAGATCGATGCCCCGGCAGAGCCGAAGTATCACGCCGACTTCGACGCGGTGAAGCAGTTCCGGGCGTCCGTGTGTGTGCTCGGCCCCCTGATGGCCCGATGCCATCGCGCGGTCGTCGCGCTGCCGGGCGGTGACGCGATCGGTTCGAGGCCGCTGGACATGCATCAGGCGGGGCTGCGGGCGCTCGGTGCGCACAGTTCCATCGAGCACGGCTGCGTGGTCGCCGAGGCCGACACCCTGGTGGGCGCACCGGTCGCTCTGGAGTTCCCGTCGGTGGGCGCCACCGAGAACATTCTGATGGCCGCCGTTCTCGCCGACGGGGTGACCACGATCGACAACGCCGCCCGTGAACCGGAGGTCGTCGACCTGTGCGTGATGCTGCAGCAGATGGGTGCCCGCATCGACGGTGCCGGTACGTCGACGCTGACGGTCACCGGCGTCGACCGGCTCCACCCGACGACACATCGCGTGGTCGGTGACCGGATCGTCGGTGCGACATGGGGTATCGCCGCAGTGATGACACGCGGCGACGTCACGGTGCACGGGGTGGTGCCGGAGCATCTGCAGCTGGTGCTCAACAAGCTCGTCGACGCGGGTGCGCAGGTGGACCGCTTCACGGACGGTTTCCGGGTGCGCCAGGAGAACCGCCCGGTCGCGGTCAATGTGTCGACGCTGCCGTTCCCGGGTTTTCCCACCGATCTACAGCCGATGGCGATCGGTATGGCCGCGATCGCCGACGGTATGTCGGTGATCACGGAGAACGTCTTCGAGGCGCGTTTTCGCTTCGTGGAGGAGATGGTGCGCCTCGGTGCCGACGCGCGCACCGACGGCCATCACGCGGTGGTGCGCGGATCCGAGCGCCTCTCGAGCGCTCCGGTGTGGTGTTCGGACATCCGGGCCGGTGCCGGTCTGGTTCTGGCCGGGTTGGTCGCCGACGGCGTCACAGAGGTGCACGACGTCGAACACATCGACCGCGGGTACCCCCGGTTCGTCGAGAATCTCCGCAGCCTGGGCGGCGCCATCGAACGGGTCGGCTGACCCGATGGGTGAGCCCACGCGAGGCCACGGGCGACCAGGTCGAGACGTGGTGACGGGCGCCGACGACGGTGACGTCGACGTCGCCGAGTGGGCCACCCGGTTCGACCTGCTGTCCGACCCGCATCGTCTGGCGATACTGCTGGTCCTGCACCGGCATCCGGGCATCTTCGTCGGTGATCTGGCGACCGCGGTGGGGCGGACGGAAACGGCGGTGTCGCAGGCGCTTCGTGTGCTGCGCCACCAGGGGTGGGTCAGTTCGACACGTGTCGGTCGATCGGTGAGTTACCGCCTCGACGACGACACCGTGCACGACCTCCTGCATTGGATGGGTGCGGGCCACCAGTAGGTGGCGCGGTGCGAACCTGTCCCATCGGACCGTCTGCTCACCCGAACATCTGAATAAGTGGACAGATGATGTCGGCGGCCTTAAGTTCGCTTCATGATCATGACCACGCCGCAGGCGGAGCGCAGCGTCGTCGCGATGCACATGAGTGACGGAATCATCAACGCGCCCGTCTCGATGTTGTTCGGGGTCATCGCATTCGGCGCCTTGGCGTACTGCGTGTGGCGGACTCGCGTGGATTTGGACGAGAAGGCCGTACCCTTGGCCGGGCTGGTGGCGGCGTTCGTGTTCGCGGTCCAGATGATCAACTTCCCGATCCTGCCCGGCGTCAGTGGGCATCTGCTCGGAGGGGCGCTGGCCGCGATACTGGTCGGTCCGTACACGGGTGCGTTGTGCATCGCGATCGTGCTTGTGGTGCAGGCGTTGCTGTTCGCCGACGGCGGCGTCACCGCGCTGGGTGCGAACATCACGAACATGGCTCTGCTCTCGACGTTCGTCGGCTATCTCGTCGCCCTCGCCGGGTATCGGCTGTGCGGCCGTAGCCCATCTGTGCGACAGCTCGGTGCGGTTTCGTTCGTTGCCGCATGGTGCGGAACAGTAGCTGCAGCAACAGGTTTCGTGATCGAGTACGCAATCGGAGGCGCGGCGACGCAGTCACTGGCCACGATTGCGGGCTATCTCTGGGGCACACACGCCCTGATCGGCATCGGTGAAGGGCTCATCACCGCGATCACCGTCATGGCGGTGGCGCGTGTCCGGCCCGATCTCGTTCACCTGCTGCACCCGAGCGCCCGGCGTGACGACGAGCGGATGGGGGCGCCGGCATGAGCGCGCACACCGACGTCGGCCCCCGTGTCAGCCGACGGCTGTTCCTCGTGGTCTTCGGGGTCGTCGCACTGATCATCGCCGGTGTGCTCTCGTATGCGGCGAGCTCGTCGCCGGACGGACTGGACTCGGCGACCATGCGCGGTTGCCAGACCGTGGTCACCGACGGCCGCGAGGAACTGATCGGGGACTGCATCGCCCAGCAGGCAACCGATCACGCGCTCGGCTCGTCACCGCTGGCGGACTATGCGCTGCACGGACGTACGCACACCAACGGGATCGCCGGCGTGGTCGGAGTCGTGGTCACGTTGGCCGTGGCCGTCGGACTGTTCTGGCTACTGATCGCCCGACGTTCGGCGCGATCGTCGGGCGAGACGGCGAACGAGGTCTGATACGCGTGGGTGGCCCGAATGCACAACCGCTCTACCGGGCGGGGCGCTCGCCGGTCCATCGCGCTCCCGCCGAGGCCAAACTCGTCTGCCTGGTGCTGTTCGTGGGCGCCGTGGTGGCGACACCGCGCGAGTCGTTCGTTCCGTACGCGGTCTACGCCGGGATGCTGATCGCGATCTGGGCTCTCGCCCGGGTTCCGATCACGTGGATCGCGCCACGCATGCTGATCGAGGCGCCGTTCCTGGTGCTCGCGGTGCTCCTGCCGTTCGCGGAAGCCGGCGAGCGTGTGCACGTCATGGGTCTCTCACTCTCGGTTCCGGGGCTCTACGCAGCGTGGGGCATCGTGATCAAGGGGACGCTGGGTGTGGCGGCGTCGCTGACCTTCGCGGCCACCACGCCCGCGCGGGAACTCCCGTTGGCGCTCACCCGTCTCGGCGTGCCCGCCACCGTGACCCCGGTGATCGTGATGATGCTCCGCTACGCGGATGTGCTGTCCGAACAGATCCGGCGGATGCACACCGCTCGGGTCGCGAGAGGCGACTCGCCGCGGATGCTGCACCAGGTCAGTGCGATCGCGAAGGGCGTGGGTTCCCTGTTCCTGCGGTCCTACGAGCGTGGTGAGCGGGTGCATCTGGCGATGATGTCGCGTGGCTTCACCGGTGTCGTACCGGAGACGCCGGGCATCGGAACGGCCCCCCGCGCCGTCGGGTCTCGGTGGGCGGTGGTGCTGGCTCCGGCGGTGCTTGCCGTGGTGGTGGCCGCAACCGCTTGGGGGACACGATGATCGATGACCGTCTACCGGCCGCGGTCGAGGCCCGGGGAGTGCGCTTCGTCTATCCGGACGGTCACGTCGCCCTCGATGGAGTCGACCTCACCATCACCGCAGGTGAGCGCGTCGCACTGCTGGGGCCCAACGGCGCGGGCAAGACCACCCTCATGCTGCATCTCAACGGTGTTCTTCGTGCGACGTCCGGCGAGGTGAGGATCAACGGAACCCAGATCGGCAAGAAGACCCTGCGGCAGGTCCGCCGACAGGTCGGGCTGGTGTTCCAGGACCCGGACGATCAGCTCTTCATGCCCACGTTGGCCGAGGACGTGGCCTTCGGCCCGGCGAACTTCGGCGTCGCCGGGGCGGAGCTGACCCGACGCGTGGCCGATGCATTGGCGACGGTCGGGATGGCCGATCAGGCCGAGCGTAGCCCGCATCATCTGTCCGGTGGGCAGCGGCGCCGCGGTGCATTGGCCACCGTGTTGGCCTGTCGCCCTGACATTCTCGTGCTCGACGAACCCTCGGCGAATCTGGATCCGGTGGCCCGACGTGAGCTCGCCGAGACCCTGCTGGGGATCGAGACGACGATGCTGGTGGTGACACACGACCTGCCCTACGCAGCGCAGTTGTGTGATCGGGCGATCATCGTCGACGCCGGTCGGGTGGTGGTCGACGGTCCCATCCACCAGGTACTCGCCGACGAGACCACGCTGTCGGCACACCGCCTCGAGCTTCCCTGGGGTTTCGACGCCCGAGCGATGTCAGCCGATCGGGCAGGTCGAGGCCGGCCCACTGGTCGACAATGATCGCAAAACGAATGGTTTGAGGACCGAGATACATTGGCGGACAGTGCGATGCGCGCATAGACGTCGATCTCCGGCCACGGATACGGCGCGCCCGGGCAAGAGCCCGCCGCGGCGCCAGGGACGGGAGAACGGGGGAGGGGCCGCGATCCGCAAGCGGGGGTCGGCGGGGTCGCTTCACTGTCCCTTCGGAGAGGCAGTCGCCGGGCCGTCGGAGGACGTTTCATGGCGCACGTCACAGTTGTGCACGACCGTCCCAATCCGCGAAATATGCACGGCTGCCGCACGATCGAAATGCCTTGACCTGCGGGTTCGACAGATCCACTTGAGCGCGAACAGGCGATTTGACCCTGGCGGAGCGGTTGCGTAACTTTCTTCGAGTCAGAGCGACCACGGCGCCGCCCCGGACAGACCCGAGAGGGACTGGGAGGGGAAGGGAAACCGGGTTTACGCACTGGCCGCCCCGAAGTTGTTGTCCAGGAGAGCCTTGCGCAATCTTGGCCGCTGCATCGGGTCCAGATTCACTCGGCTGGACGTGCAACCGCAAGTTGCGCTCCGAAGATTGGCTCTGGTACTCTGGAAAAGTTGCTCCGGACACGGAGTGGACATTCCAAAACGAACAAAGCTTGCCGAAGAGCGCCTCTTGTTGGGGTGGTGTTGGTGGGTGTGTGTTCTTTGAGAACTCGATAGTGTG
>NZ_JBCLVL010000043.1:0-506 GCF_048537895.1 Gordonia sp. CPCC 206044 | reverse complement strand
CCGACTGCCGATGGCCGGTTGGAGGTGTTCGCCAACCTCGACATCGTCACCGGGGAGAAACTCATCTCCGCCGTCGAATCCCTCGCGAAGAAGCGACCCGAGCCCGACGGGTCGCCCGACGCCCGGTCAGCCGGACAACGACGCGCTGACGCGTTGGAGATGATCCTCGACGCCGCGGCCAAAGCCACTCGCAGCGGTGACGCCGACATGGTGGTCGCCCCGAAAACACAGGTGAATCTGACCGTGCCCGCCGACCACCCCGATCGGGCAACGCTGGAATGGTTGGGGCCCGTCTCCCAAACCAGCGCACATCTGGTGGCGTGTGATTCCGCCGTCACCGTGTTCGACCTCGACGAGCACGGCGCGCCCCTCGACGTGAGCAACGCAGCGAGGTTGTTCACCGTCCAGCAGCGTAGAGCGTTGATCGTGCGTGATCAATGCTGTGTGAAATGCGGAGCCGCCGCCGGATATACCCAGTGTCACCACATCATCTACTGGTCACACGG
>NZ_JBCLVL010000042.1:0-657 GCF_048537895.1 Gordonia sp. CPCC 206044 | reverse complement strand
GCCGTCACGGTCACCGACACCCGCGGCCACCAAGCAGGCACCGCCAGCGTCGCCACCGACGGCTCCTACGCCGTCCACGACCTGGCCGACGGCACCTACACCGTCATCGCCACCGCACCCGGCCGCTCCCCCAAGGCACTGACCGTGTCCGTGGTCGGCGACCTCGTGTTCCGCCGCGACTTCACCCTCACCGGCGGCTCGATCGTGCACGGCCGAGTCCGCGACGGCGACCGACCCGTCGCCGCCGCCCTGGTGGTCACCGACCAAACCGGAGCCGTCGTCACCCAGGCACACGCCGACACCGACGGACAGTTCACGATCAGCGGACTCTCCGAAGGCGACACCGTCGCGGTCACCGCATCAGCACCCGGCTACCAACCCACCAGCCAACTGGTCACCGCCGACACCAGCGGCCGCACCGGCACCCCCGTCGACATCGTGCTCCTCGCCACCGGCGGCGTCCAAGGATCGGTCCGCACCGTCGACGGCACACCACTGGCCGGCGCCACCGTCTCCGCGATCGGACCCGACCAGACGATCGTCGCCTCGGTCACCACCGACAACGACGGCCGCTATCGCATCGAAGGCCTCACCGACGCCCAGTTCACCATCGTGGCCAACATGTACGAACCCGCCGCCACCCAGGTCAAGGTCGTT
>NZ_JBCLVL010000041.1:0-685 GCF_048537895.1 Gordonia sp. CPCC 206044 | reverse complement strand
GTGACCGCGTCCATGAAGGACTCCGGGGGCATCTTCACCAACGCCGAGGTCACCTATCAGGGTGTGCCGGTCGGGCGGGTGGGCGAGCTGCGCCTCACCGACGAGGGTGTCGACGTGGACCTCGAACTGGAGAGCCCGGGTCCGCACATCCCGTCGTCGGCGACCGCGGTGGTGGCGAATCGGTCCGCGATCGGTGAGCAGTTCGTGGATTTGCAGCCGACGTCGGCGGCGGGTCCGTATCTGCAGGACGGGTCGGTGATCACGAAGACGTCGGTGCCGCCGCCGTTGGAGGATGTGGTGGCCTCGGCGATCGATTTCACGTCGTCGATCCCGATCGATGATCTGCACACGGTGATCACCGAGTTGGGTAAGGCGTTCAACGGCAAGGGTGAGGATCTGACCCGGTTGGTGGATTCGTTGTCGAAGTTGTCGCAGTCGGGTCATGACAGCATCGATGACACGATCTCGTTGATCCAGAACTCGGATGTGGTGTTGGCGACGCAGGCCGAACAGTCGGACTCGATTCGGAGTTGGGCGCACAATCTGGATCTGATCACCGCGACGTTGGCGTCGGCGGATCCGGATGTGCGTCGGATTCTGACGACGGGTACGGCGTCGGCGACGCAGATCTCGAAGTTGTTGCAGGAGAACGGCGATGATCTGTCGACCGTGGTGAAGCAGCTGG
>NZ_JBCLVL010000040.1:0-830 GCF_048537895.1 Gordonia sp. CPCC 206044 | reverse complement strand
CTCACGCACCAACGCCAACGCATCCTCACCAGGCAACCACGGAGACGAATCCACCGAATCCACACGAACTCCATCAATCTTCTCTTGACTAAGTCTGCGGAACGGAAGCGAAGTGTCAAACGGCACTATCTGCATCTGGATTCTCGCCATCTCCGATGGACGTACACGAACCGAAATCCACTCGGGCCCTTCACCTTCTACGCCAGGCCAAGCGGAGAACGCCCGCCAGTTCGGAGTCGGTCCAGGAGCCGGGTACCCCTTCGGGAGCGACGTCGATACAGCCAGTACCGCCACGTCTTCGACCGGATCCACAATCGCGATTCGCCACACGGTGTTCTTCCATGTGCAAAACGATTCCACGGCGCACATCGCGGACACCTCAGTATCTGGCACTGATCTCCGGGCGCCATAGCCACTTTGTTCCACCTCGTCGAAGCCCTCTGAGATAGATCGGCCTCGCGCCACGCTGATAGCAACCGTGCCCGCAGTTGAGACCGTGTCCCTCTCGGCCGCATACCATTCTCCTTGCCACAGCACGTACACGCCTGACGCGTATACCGTCGATCCATCGACCGGCACAATTGGCCCAGCGACCATCAGCGCACCTCCTCCGCACCCACACGGCCCGCCCCATGGAGACGATTGAACAGGTGATTCGTCAGCTCCAACTCGGCCTTACGAAACTCCGTCGAGTTCGACGACCGCCACACCACCCCATCGTCAGCCACATACCAAATGGCCCACCCCATACGAACATCCAACGGATCATCAGACACCGGAGGCACAGCCCACACCCGCCACCCATCACGCAACCGATCCGCCTGCAACCG